>DULK01000060.1 GCA_012840385.1 Syntrophomonadaceae bacterium | reverse complement strand
AGCGACCTACGGAGGTTGTTACTCGCCCTTGACGAAGGAGCAGCTAACGGCAGCCGAAGCGAAACAGGAATTTGATAGGCGACTATGCGCCATGGACGGCGTCATAGGAGCCGGTCGGCTGCCGTCTGCGACAAGTCTTAGGGCGAGTTAAACCGGAGTCCGGGAGCAAGCGCAAGGATAAAGCTGAACATTTCCAGGGCAGGCCGCTGCTAAAAAACACCACGGGACTTAACCTGTGGTGTTTCCGCATTGTACAATCCTATTGCTATTCCGCCCCCCCGTTTTCTCTACGGCCGCCGGTGTTTTACCCGGCCTACCAGGATGACAGCAACCGTACTGCGTTGACACCTTAAACGGACGGTGACCACCTGCATTTTTCCTGAATAATATAAACTGTCCGGCCTAAATGTTAGCCAAACCTAACTGTGTTAGTTCCGGCTTCATGTTAGGCGCCGCTAACTCTTTTAACTCCAACTAACAACTGCACCGAAAGGAGGAACCGGATCTGAGAAAGTCTTTCCCGAACCTCAACTGGCGCCTGTTTCTCACCGCCCTGGGGCTGGTATTCCTGTCCGAAATGGGTGATAAAACCCAAATCACCACCCTCCTGCTGGCCGGGGCGAAACCGGCCCACGTGTTCTGGGTCGGACTGGGCTCCGCCACGGCGCTGATCTGCACTTCCCTTCTGGAGGTCATCGTCGGTTCCCGGGTTATCGCCCGTTACGTCAAGCCCGCCGTCACGCGGCTGGTCTCGGGAGTGGCGTTCCTGGTGATGGGAATCCTGCTGGCCTTCGGGGCGTGGGGAAATATTTGAAATAATTAACACGGGGAGAAAGCGCAATGATTGAAAAGCTGCTGACCTGGCTTACCACCTACTGCTTAATTATCCTGTGCGAAATGGGGGATAAAACACAGCTTGCGGTGCTGCTGTTTGCGAGCAACAACCCCGCCCGGCGCTGGCTCATTTACGGCGCCAGCGCCCTCGCCCTCACCCTGTGCGTCATTCTGGAAGTGACCGTCGGTGTCACCCTGAGAAGGTACGTCGGCCCGGCCGTGTTCAACAGGGTGACAGGGATTATCTTCATCGTTCTCGGCATCGCCGCCCTGATCGAAAGCACCGGAATAGCCGGAAGGCCGGGGCCGGCAAAAACAAAAGCGCGCGGGGAAGCGTTCGACTAATGATCAGGCCTTTTCACCCGCCGCCTCCCTCCGGGTGATCAACCGGTTGATGGCCGTGGCCATGGCAGCGGCGCCGAAGCCGTTGTCGATATTTACTACCGCCACACCCGGTGCACAGGAATTCAACATCCCCAGCAAGGCGGCCAGTCCTCCGAAGCTGGCACCGTAGCCGACGCTGGTGGGCACGGCAATCACCGGTTTGTCCGTAAGGCCGGCCACCACGCTCGCCAGCGCCCCCTCCATGCCGGCCACCACGATAATCACGGACGCCTCATGGAGAGCATCCCGGTGGTCAAGCAAACGGTGCAGCCCGGCAACGCCCACGTCGGACAGAAGCTCAACCCTGTTGCCCATCGCCCTCCCGCAGACAAGGGCCTCCTCCGCAACGGGCAGGTCCGAGGTGCCGGCGCTGATTACCAGCACCTTCCCGGGGTGAACAGGTTCCGCAGGCATCCCGTAAACCAGGCACCGGGCATTCTCAAAATACCGGACCCCGGGGCAGGCCTCCCTGACGGCGGCGTATACCAGGTCATCCGCCCGCGTTCCCAGGACGGTGCGGGTGCAGGAGGCCATCCGCCTGAAGATCTCCGCCACCTGCTCCGGCCGCTTGCCCTGGCAGAAAACCACCTCCGGGAAGCCGCAGCGGACCGCCCGGTGGTGGTCTATTTTTGCGAAGCCGATGTCCTGGTAGGGGAGGTGCTGAAACCGGCTCAAAGCCTCTTCAGGTGTAATTTCGTGGTTTGCTATTTTGTTCAAGAGGTCTATCAGTTGCTGTTGATCCATACCTCTTCACCCAACCAACAGCATACCTCAACTATTCCGGTGCGTCTACACCCACTGGCCTATCGCCGCAGCCACAATGCACCGACCCGGCCCAGGCCGGGCCGCAGTCAGGCCCTATAGAAGCTTTTTGTATCGCGCGGCAAGGGGTCCGCATAAAAAGAATATAGGTTAAAGCCGGTAAAGCCGGGTCAACAGCAGGTGAGCGCGATGGAAAAGAAAAAGGGGTTTTACACGGTAAGGGGCTACGAGCGCCTGCGGCAGGTGGACAGATCCGTCACCCCGAGCATGGAAGATTACCTGGAGATGGCCTACCGCCTCTCCCGGGAGAAAAGATACACCAGGATCGGCGACCTGGCCGGCGCCCTGAACGTCCAGCCCCCTTCCGCAAGCAAGATGGTGCAGAAGCTGGCAGAGGCTTCTTATATCAGCTACGAGAAATACGGTGTGATCGAGCTCACCGAAAAGGGGCGCGAGCTGGGAGGCTACCTTTTGAAAAGGCATGAAACCATCGCCGAGTTCCTGCAGATCATCGGTGTCACGGAAGGGCTCCTGGAGGAAACCGAAAAGATCGAGCACAGCTTGAGCAGTAAGACCGTGGAGCAGATCATGACGCTGGTTAGGTTCATGCGGGAGAACCGGGAATGGAGGGAGATGTTTGAGCTCTACAGGCAGAAAACCTCACCAAAATAATAATCAATAATGCCCCCGGCTTTACAAACCTTAACCGGTACTTTAGTGCCCATGCCGGGCGCCTTCTTACGGCAGGCGGCGAAGCGAGTCCGCCGCTTACGCTTCAGCTGTGGGGCTCCTTATCGGGGGTTGGTGTTTGGGAATCCGTGCCCCGGAGCTGATCAACCAGATCCTGGAGGGTAATTCCCCTCAGGAAATCGGCGATCTTCTCCTCAACCGAAAGCCAGTTCTGCTTGAGCGGGCACCTGGGGGCTCGGGGACAGCCGTCCTTCCCAAGGAAGCACTTGTTCATCGCCAGCTTCCCCTGCATGGTTTCCACCATCTCCAGCACCGTGACCTGGCGCGGGTCCTTCGCCAGGGTAAAACCACCCTGCGAGCCGCGGTGTGACTCGACGATCCCGCGGCGCACAAGCCTTTGCAGTATTTTTTGCAGAAAATCGATGGGTATACCCTGGCTCTCGGCTATTTCCGCGGCGCTGGCCATTTTTTCAGGGCTGGAGGCCAGGTGCACCAGGGCCCGGATACCGTAATCGGTATTGCGTCTGATAACTTCCATAACCGGAACACCGTCCTATTGCAGACTATTCTAGTCCTGTTTCCCCCGGATGTCAACCGCCCTATGTTTCGAAAAAAAGAATTTCCAGTTTTGGGGCCGGCTACTTAGCTGCCTTCTGCTGCAAGGCAACCGGTACAGGAACGGAAGCGGCCCCGCCGCCTCCGGCGAACCCGTCCCGGTGCAGGAAGATGCCACGCCGGGCGAGCTTCATGGTGTCGATGTTCTCCCGGCTCAGGGCCCGGGAGAGAAGGGTGGCAATGCCGCAGGCGAGCATGAGCGGGAGAACCAGCCGGTAATTCCGGGTGATTTCGGCGGTCAGCAGGATGGCCGTTACGGGAGCGTGGTTGGCAGCGGCAAAAAGTGCCGCCATTCCCACCAGGGCATACGCCCCGCTTCCCGCCGTGAGGCCCGGCAGCAGGCCGTGGAAGACGGAGCCGAGGCTGCCGCCCAGGGCGGCTCCGATAAACAGGGCGGGAAAGAGCACCCCTCCGGACCCGCCGGAACCCAGGGTAATGGAGGTGGTTAAAATCTTGGCGAAGCAGAGGACGGCAAGCAGCCAGGCGGAATTCAGGCTCCCCTCCAGGATCCGGGCGGCCACACCCTCTCCCCGGCCGAGGGTCTGGGGAAGCAGGGCACCGCAGAGCCCGAAGGCAATTCCCCCCAGGGCCGGAAGCATCCATTCGGGAAGCAGGCGCAGCCTGCCGAACAGGTCTTCAGCCCCGTAGAAGACCCGCATGAAAAGCCAGGCAGCCACCGCCGCCGCTGCCCCCAAAAGAGCATACAGCACCAGCTCCAGCGGATGCACAAGGGCATAAGACTTAACGGCAAAAACGGGAGCATCTCCCACCAGGCTGCGCACCAGCAGGTCCGCCACCGCCGAGGAGACGAAGACATAGCCGAAAATCCCGGCATCCGGCCTCTCCATCACCACCTCCAGAGCGTACAGCGCCCCGGCAAAAGGAGCGTTAAAGATGGCGGATATTCCCGCGGCGACCCCGCAGGCCACCAGCGTCACGATTCCCCGGTCGGAAAGGTGCAGGGCCTGCCCCAGGGCGGACCCTATGGCCGCCCCGATCTGGGCGATGGGGCCCTCCTGCCCGGCTGAGCCACCGGACCCGATGGTAACGGCGGAGGCCACGGCCTTGACAAGGGCCACCCGTCCCCTGATCCTTCCCCCCTTGCGGGCAACCGCGTACATCACCTCGGGGACGCCGTGCCCCCGTGCCTCCCTGGCGAAAAAGTAGATGATGGGGCCCACCAGCAGGCCCCCTGCAAAGCCCGCGGCTGCAAAGCGGAAGGTGCCCAGGACGGGGAGGAGCCTGTCCGCTCCGGCCAGAAACAGGGAAGCGGCAAAGCGGATCAGGCAGGAAAAAAGCAGCGCTGCCAGCCCGCCCAGGACACCGGCTGCAGCAGCGAGAACCGCCAGAATCGCACCAGCGTTCATTTCAAATCCCCCAGATCGTAAACCTTTTCCCGGTCGCACCATTCCACCGGGATTGATCGTGCGGCATACCATTTTTATTATATCAGATAATATGGTATGCCATTATACACTCGCCCGCAGAAATTTATCCCTCCTGATAAAAAATTTTCTTGCGGGCATCAAACGGCAAAAGAAACAGGGGATTGTACCCATTTTTTAAGCACGACCGGGGATGTGGGCTGCGCGTACAAAAGAGTTATTACCCTCCCGCCAGACCCTAGAGAAGGGGCTTCCAAGCAGCGGACTATCGGCCTCCTGAGGTAAAAACCGGAGGTTGCTTCTCTCCATATTTAGTGATACCTCAATTGCAAAAATGGTTTATACTTGATCCAGGAATTACACAACCTAACATCTGGAGGGATAGCCATGAGAGTGATCGGTTTCGTGGGAAGTCCGAGAAAGGACGGAAACAGCGCTGCTCTGGTCAGGCAGGCCCTTGCAGGGGCATCCGCCGCAGGGGCGGAAACGACGATCTTCTACCTCAACGACATGAACATCAGGGGCTGCCAGGCGTGCATGTCCTGCAAAGGTGAGGGGAAAAGGTGCCGCCAGGCGGACGGCATGCAAGAGCTTTATGACGAGATTACCGCCGCAGACGGGATTGTCATCGGCTCCCCGGTTTACATGGGGTACGTCTCCGGCCAGACCAAGATCTTCCTGGATCGCCTCTACGCATTTTACAACCCCGATTTGTCGAGTAAACTTCCGAAAGGGAAGAAGGCCGCTCTGGTCGTATCACAGGGGTACTCCGACGGAAACGCTTACGGCCGGGCCTTTGAAGCGGTGGAGCACACCCTGAAAACCCTGGGGATGGAGGTGCCGGACAGGCTGGTGGCCGCCGGAATCCCTGATGTCACAAAGCACGAGGAACTCATGAAAAAGGCTTACGAAATCGGGAAAAAGCTCGTCAAATAAACCATCCGGGCACTGTAAAGCGCCGGCTGGTGTGCCGGCGCCTGCCACTTCCTACCACCTGTCGTAATGGACCCTGGATTCGTCGTAGCGGTTTGCCGGCGGCTTTTCTTCCGCCGGGTAGCCGACGGCTACCAGGGAAAAGGGTGTGATGTGCTCCGGCAGCCCCAGCAGCCTGCGCATCCCATCCATCAGCTCCTGCCTCGGATAGACACCGCACCAGACGGCTCCCAGCCCCTTCGCCTGGACGGCGATCAGGATGTTCTCCGTTGCGGCGGCGCAGTCCTGCGGCCAGAACCAATCGGTCTTTTTCAAATTCTGGTCGCAGCAGACCAGGATCGCCAGCGGGGCCTCATGCAGCATCTGGGTGTGGGGATGAAACTCCGGTATTTTATCCAGAACCTCACGATCCCTGATCACCACAAAGTGCCAGGGCTGCTCGTTGTAGGCCGACGGGGCGCTCATGGCCGCCCGCAGCAGATCTCCGACCACATCATCCGGAACAGGTTTGTTCGTGTACCTTCGAATACTCCTCCGGGCAAGTATCGCTTCCATCAAAATACCCCCTTTCCATGAACCACCAGACTGTCTCAAACATACTATAATGTAGCAACCATTAACCCGTCAACGAGGTGAGTAAAATGGAAGATCTTCATGTGCCTCATCACCCGCATTACCCTCCCCCGCCGTGCGACTGCGCAGGAAAATTTTACAGGGTAAAACCGGGGGATACCCTCTACAACATCGCCCAGAGGTTCGGCATCTCCCTTGATGCTATAATTCGGGCAAACCCGCAGATCCCCGATCCCAACCTGATCTACCCGGGTCAGGTCATCTGCGTACCCGGAGTCTACAGGCGGGAGTACTGCATTATCCTGACACCGGAGCGCTACGTTCACCCTGACTGCGGCGGAATATGCTGGATCAAGACGAAGGATCGCCACACCGAGGTTCTGGTTCTGGCAACAGGCCTGCCCGATCCCTCCACCTATGGAGCAGACTGCTACAAGGCCTGTTTTGAATTCGACGGGCGCATCCACGAAGTGCGCATGAGGCCCCTTTGGGAAGACCCGGTATTCCTGGGTATCGGCCTTTTCCCCTTCCTGTTCCCGACGGCATTCTTCCTGGGCGGCGCCTTCCGCATCTTTCCGGGTCCCGTGCTCGGCGGTTTCTTCATCTAACCGGTGTTCCGGCCGAAAGGGAGTTGCGGCATAAAACACTGCCGGGGTTTGCCCCCGGCACTGTTCGTCTTCAAAGCACGGCCTCATCTCCGCCAGGCCACACTTCGGGGCAAGCAGCATCAGAGGGTGAGCAGATCGTTCAGGCTTCTGGCTATATCGGTTCGGCGAGGGAGCAAGCGCAAGGATAACCAGATTTCATACTCTGTTGGTGCCACCTGAGGTGGCATGAACGCTTGCACCGAAAAAAGAAGCGGTTGAAGAAATGCATAAAAGGGAATATCCTAGAGATAGGCGTTTTCTCAGGAAGCCAGGTGATTCCCGGTGTGGGAGAAGATAAACAAGTATTACCCGGCGTGGTGGGAACTGCTCCTGCTTTTCCTCCTGTTCCTTTCCTTCTGGTACCCTTACGTGCACTACGCCGAAATGCCGGCCCGGATCCCCACCCATTTCGGGGCATCCGGCCTCCCGGACGCCTGGAGCCCGAAGAACCCGGTAAACGTTTTCCTGGCCCCCGTCATTATGGCCGTTATCTACTGTTTCACCACGGGCCTGACGCTCTGGATGGCCTCCGTGCCGGATCCCAAGAAAATCATCAACGCCTCCAGGCGGGAACTGGAGCGCATGACCCCCGAGCGGGCGGAACTGGTCCGGCAGGTCACCATCCGGGGACTTTTCGGTATTAAAGCCCTGCTGGCCGGGATGAGCGCTTACATGGCCTATGCAAGCACCCTCGTCTCCCTGGGAAAGATGCCCGGCCTGGGGTGGTTCATGTGGGTATTTACAGTAGGTCTTATAGTTGCAGCCCTATACCTTACATTTAATACCATAACATTGATCTACAGGAAATGAAACCTGTTTGCAGAACTTCTGGGAATACCCTGCTTTAGTAAATGCACGGGAGAAGATGATGGCGACTGATGTACCATCCTCTTCTCCCGCTTTGCATCTAAAAACTAGCCTTTTATCTTTACGGTAATAACTGTCTTATCCTGAATAGTTGTATCTTTGAAATGAGCGAAAGTCGGCCAATACTGCGCATGTCTGCCGGGTCCACCAACGACAAAGATCTGAAAATGTTCTGGTTTACTTACAGTGGGTACAGGAGTGTTTTTGTCAACTGCAATTCCAAGAGATTTTGACGCACATTCGGGACACATATCAGGATATGCCCCGGCAGGTTTTCTTGCATTCTGCCATAACCACTCTTTCAGCTTTTCTTTTGTATAACCGGCGTCATTGAACTGCTTGGCGAATTCAGGGTTAAGCAGGATAACAACATCTCTATCTATTGCACAGGTACTGTTTTGTCCTGCATAGCTTACGGAATCGGCAAAAGTTCGAAGCACACCACTGACATCTGCGCTTGAATGATCGGCTATGTTTAGAGGAGGACCTCCTGCGTAAACTGTTACTATGTTGTCATCCTTGCTAAACCCTTTTTCTACGCTGTACGGTTCCCATGGGCTGTCGTCGACATTTTCGGCTACCACTGTTGCTATCATATTACCTGACCATCCTAACGTACTTTTATCAGGCAATGGTGGTTTAGATCCGCCGACAACATCCGTAATTAAAGAAAGCGCATATCCTATCGATGCGTTAGCTTGGTACATACCGCCCGCTGCTCCTGTTCCACTGGCCAGCCCGATCTTTTTCGCTATAGGGCCATTAACCACTACCAGTATGCCGTTCGGATGGGTAGTTGTCGTTAAACCAGGCCAGTTTAATTCTGGCTGTTTTAGAGCATCAAGCGCCGCTAATATAACCGGCATATAAGAGGGTTTACACCCAGCCATAACGGCATATGTCGCAACCAGCTCAACCGTCAATACACCATTTCGTGGAGGAACCACCCATACCACTTCATCAGGTTTGCGTGTGGTGCCTTTCAGCATCGCCGCAACCTTTTCGGGTGTTGGAGGTACGATCGGGATTCCTTCAGACCATCCCTTGTCAAAGAACATTTGATTCAATTCCGCTATAGTGCCTTTAAAGGTAAATGTCGGTGCGGGATAAGCCTTTTGCTTTTTGATAGCTTTGGGGTCTGCCTGTTTTGGTTGCCATTCGGTGGCTGCTTTTAGAAGCTCAGGAAACACTTTTTCTGCTTTCTTAATAGCTGCATCCCTGCCAATGCCGGCTACGGGATGTGGAACAACCACAAAACTGATCTTTGTTCCCGCATTATCCAGTGAAGCCTGCTCTGCTAAACCAAGAAAATCGTTAGTGGCAATGGTAACCGTAGGAATTCCTGCCTTTTCGAACTTAAGCTGGTCAACTACCAGCTGCGCAGTGCAGGACCCTCAGTCAGCCTGGCCTGAAATTATAAGATCGGGCTTTAAAGCCGCTACTTTATTTATCACATCCGGCCCCATTTTTGACGGGCCGTACCCAACTGTTTCGGGCATTGTCTCATACAACTTAATAATTTTTATATTTTTTACATTCTTTTGTAGCATTTCTGCTACTCCATCCAATAAATTATTTCCGTTCTCCTTCCCATTCCAGCGCAAGGCAACGGTTTTACCCTCGAGTGTCGAGGGATGCGGATTTAGTTTTACCACAGTCGGCTGTACAACACCTTCCGGGTTAACCAGCGTCCAGGTGCTGGCTTTTTCTGCCTTCGTTCCACATCCGCCGAGCATAAACGTCGAGGCAATAAACACTGTTAATAAGAGCCAGGAAAGTATTTTATGTTTACCTAAGCGTTGCACCTATACCCCTCCCTCAGAAATGATTATAAGTTATTCAAATTTACCAGTTTTCATACCAAGCTTGTTACCCAACGACAAGAAATTAAGATTGGGCGAGGTGGCAATGAGAATAGACAAAACCACAATTAATATACTCAAATACAGTGTCTGAGAAACAAGAGTGTCCATAATACCGCCAAAGCAACCGCAATTGATATTTCTACCCTGTAGCAATACCACCGCCTCTCCAATTGTAAAGGACAACCCTAGCAATCCCCCACCGATAGCCGCGAGTCTTGTCAGGATACCCAAAACCAGAGCTAATCCTGCAAAAAGTTCCAGGAAGGGTAATGCATAACCAAAAGCGGCTGCGAGATTCACCGGTTCAACCGGTAAAATACCGTATTCATAAACGGCATTGACAGAGCGCATCTTGATGTCCGGCAGTTTGACGCAGGCAGTGAATAAAAACAGGAACCCTAACAGTAAACGGCAGGTTAATGTGAACCATTTGTTGTGAATGATCGAGAGAATTTTTTCCACAGCCTCATTATCCTCCACCACTATTTAATTTGGTTCCCCCTGCAATATTCTTTTTGACCGTTCAAAGCTCTGATACATCACCCCTCTGATGTTTTTATAAATTTCTTTTACTCACCCGAAATTCTTTTCATCACCTCCTCGCTGCCTTTCTACCTGCCCTGGAAATACGTTTTGGTTTATCCTTGCGCTTGCTCCCGGACTCTAACTTGGCGCCCTAAGACTTGAAATATTTCACTCAAAAATCCTGCGATTTAGCGCAAATTTTTATAGCCTATATGGCCTACCATCAAGCATGGGCTTAAAAAAATAAGCTCTACAACTAAATGTAGAGAGGCCGATCCGGACAGTCAATAATATTTAGATAAGTTAAATATGTTTAGCGGTGAGCTAATTTATCAGTTTTAACAGTTGCTGTTAAGTTGAATCAATCCAAGCATTAATCGGGTTTCAGGTTTTATACTGTATATCTGTTTTTTTAATTTGTTAATTAAATTAACTAAGTTTAGAAAAAGAAAAAACAAAAATAGCCCTTACGATCTATAAAAGGGCTACTATTATGCCTTTAATTTAAAAATCCTTAATGGCCTACCTACAGAGCCGTATTTTTGTTCAACATCAACCAGGCCGTTCTCCTCCAGGTAATCAAAATATCGCCCCACAGTAACTTTTGATAGGCACATCGCCCTGGATACATCCCTGATTGTTACATCATTCCCTTCTTCTTTCTTTAAGAATAATACTATCTGCTTAAGGGTACTGCGGTTCAATCCTTTAGGTAATTCCAGTTGCGGGTCAAACAAAGCATCAAACCATTCATCGTCTTTATTACAACTATCAGATGCCTGCCCCTGTTTAGATGGACTCTCATATTCACCGTCTGTTCGTCGAGATGCCTCCCCGGCTCTATGTAACCCATTGCTGTTTTTTTGCATACTCACCAGTATCTGATTAAAAGCCTGGAACAGCTCGCCTATTTCATTGCAGCTTTGGATTTTTAACGGCTGCCCTGTCCGGTTCATCGCCATCCTTTCTACCCCTTCGATGACTTTTCGCAGCGGCTTAACAATGGTCCGGGCAACAAGCAATCGGGTAATCAAACCTATTAGAAGGGTCAGGACCAGACCGGCAAGCCCCATTACTTTGATCGAACCATAAAGGGTATCATGATAGTAGGTACTGGGTACACCAACATACAGTACGCCGATTAGCTGCCCGTATATGTCAGTTATTGCTTTGAAAGCGGTATGATAAGTTATCCCTGCGATTTCGGTTTGCCCTGTGTAGTACCCTTCAAGGTATATGCTCCTCATTTCCTGAGGAGCGTAACTGCCAACGGCCCTGTTACAGCCTTCTTCACGCACGGTTGTGGTAACACAAATGTTATTCATATATATAGAACATACATCTCCGGTTAATTCTTCTATATAATCGACAATAACATAGTTGTTGTTTATACAAATATCCCCTTTATATAGCTCATTTCCTCTGATTTGCCAGGGCCCCGGATACTTGAGATCAATTATTGCCTCTGCGGTAGCGAGATCACCTTTTGCTTTGTTTTCTACAGCCTTCAGCTCGACGGATTTAACATAAAAATAGAAAACAAGCATGAGACTCACCATCAAGCAAACAACACTTCCAATAACAAGAAGGAAAATCTGATCTTTAAGCGAGCGCATCCTGGAATCACTCCATGGACATCGATTTTACGCATTTAACCACTCACTCATCGAGAAACCTTGCCAGTCCTGCCAGAATGAACAAAGGCAGTAGCAAAAAAAACTAGGAGTTATCCGCCCCTGTCTGTAAAAGAACCATGAGCCAAATACATAACATAAGCAAGGGGGAACTCCTATGATTTTATCATTCGATACATCAACACCAGTTTCCTTCTTGGGAACTGATGCTTAACATTGAAATTTTTCTCCATCAGCCCGGCAGGCAGATGTTCTGGCCGACCCGGAGGTTCATGGGATCGATGCCCGGGTTGAGTTCAAGCAATCTTTCCACGGTGGTCCCAACGGCCCCGGCGATGCTGTAAAGGGTGTCCCCAGGTGCCACCGTCCAGTAGACGCCGGAGGGACAGGGAGGCAGCTCCTCTTCGGGGGGCAGGCACAGGGAGGAGCCGACCCGCAGGTTGTAAGGATCCACGCCCGGGTTGAGCCGTTCCAGCTCTTCAACGGTAGTCCCGAGCTGCCGGGCAATACTCCAGAGGGAGTCCCCGGCCTCAACCCGCCAGAAGCGCCCCGTCGAGCAGGGAACCTGGTTCTCGTTCATTTAGATCACCTCGCTCAGTTTATCTCCCTTATCCTATGCTCCTGCCCGGGGAAATGTTTAAAGTTTCTGGCGCCGTTTCACAGAGGTCCGGAGCCTGGCGATAAATTCTTCCACGTCATCCCGGTATCTCCCCCGCAAGGCCAGGGCATCTTCCAAAACCAGGCGCAGCTTGCGAACATCAATTCCTGCGGAGTACGCACAGCGGAAAACATGCCTGAATCCTCTTAAGTTGTTCAATAAATCAAATGTATCGGGTCTAAGCAGGGCCGGCCGCACACCCGGGATTTCGGTGATCATCCTTTTCAGCAAATCTGAGTGGTATCTTCCCCTTTCCTCGATTTGATTCTCAAAGGCTTTGGCGACAATTTCAAACAGGTCCTCGAAGCCGCAGTAAAGGTTGTGCAACCTGTAGGCCAGGCTTTCCCATTCATAGCAGGAGCCTGGATTTTTAATTTCTTCAACCTTTTCAAACAACTTTTCTATAGTGTTAACCTGCCGCTTGATATCCGCTTCTAAAATTACTAACCGCGCTGCATCCACAACAATCCCTCCTTTCGAATAATATCTTCAAGAGGGTGTCCTTCAAGCTGGATTAAATCCACATCTACCTCCAACAGAGTGGAAAGAAAACCGGCGGCGGGGAAAAAATCCTCATCTTTCAAGCCCTCGATTGCTATGTCTACGTCTGATATACCCGGGACAAAGCGTCCGGTCTCGATCAGGGAACCAAATATATAAGCCCTGGAAAAAGGATAACGTTCGGAAAGCTTCTCCAAAGCGGACAGCGTAATCTTGATCATTTTTCGCCGGGCAATTTCTTTCTCTCTTCGTTTCCTGCTTAAAACGGCATCAAGAACACGGGTTGAAAAAGATCCGGACATGCAAAAACACCCCCGGAGTGCCGATTTCAAGCCCAGTATAACTTAGCAGCGGTGTCTTGGCAAGAAGTTCCATCAACCGCGCCAAAAGGAGCCGTCCCTTCCAGGACGGCTCCCGGCAATACAACGGGGATTTCCGCCTCAGGCGGCTTCATCTACCCCGGCAGGCCAGCGGCTCTTTCTCAGACCTTTACTCCCTCTTTGCGCCTGAAGACGATGTCGTCCCCCTCGGCGTCCACGAGGATCTCGTCCCCGCCCTTGACCTTGCCTTCCAGCATCTCTTCCGAAAGGCGGTCCTCCACCATCCGCTGGATCACCCGGCGCAGCGGGCGGGCGCCGTACATCGGGTCATACCCCTTCTTCACCAGCAGCTCCCTTGCGGCCTCGGTGAACTCCAGGTAGATGCCGTACTCGGCAATGCGCTTGCCCACGGTGCGGAGCATCAGTTCCACGATCTGCCTCATGTGCTCCTCGTTCAGGGAGTGGAAGACGATGATCTCATCGATGCGGTTCAGGAATTCAGGCCTGAAGGTGCGCCGCAGTTCCTCGGTGACCCGCTCCTTCATGGCCTCGTAGTCCTCCTCGCCCCTGTCATCGGGCTTGAAGCCGAGCCTGCTCTCCCGCTTGATGAGCTGGGCTCCCACGTTCGAGGTCATGATGATCACCGTGTTCCGGAAGTCCACGGTGCGCCCCTTGGCGTCGGTCAGGCGGCCGTCTTCGATCACCTGCAGCAGCACGTTGAAGATATCCGGGTGCGCCTTTTCGATCTCGTCGAAGAGCAGCACCGAATAGGGCTTCCTTCTGACGGCCTCGGTCAGCTGGCCGGCCTCCTCGTAGCCCACGTAACCCGGAGGCGCTCCCAGCAGCCGGGAAACCGTGTGCTTCTCCATATACTCGGACATGTCGAACCTGATCATGGCGTCCTCGTCTCCGAAGAGGGCCTCCGCCAGGGCCCGGGCGAGCTCCGTCTTGCCCACCCCGGTGGGTCCCAGGAAGATGAAGGAGCCGATCGGCCGCTTCGGGTCTTTGAGACCGGCCCGGGCCCGCCGGATCGCCCGGGAAACCGCCTTGACCGCGGCATCCTGGCCGATCACCCGCTGGTGCAGGATTTCCTCCATCCGCAGGAGGCGCTCCGTCTCCTCCTCCTGCAGCCGGTTGACCGGGATTCCGGTCCAGCTGGAGACGATGGCGGCAATGTCCTCTTCGGTGACGATTGACTGATCCAGCTCCTTGCGCTGCGCCCAGTTGTTCTTGATCCGCTCCAGTTCCGCCCGGAGCTGCTGCTCCTGATCCCGCAGGGCGGCTGCCTTCTCAAACTCCTGGCTGACCACCGCCGCCTCCTTCTCCTTCTGGAGCTTCTCCAGCTTATCCTCGAGCTCCTTGACGTCGGGAGGAGCGGTGTAGGCCTTCAGCCGCACCCGTGAAGCCGCCTCGTCCATCAGGTCGATGGCCTTGTCGGGGAGGAAGCGGTCGGTGATATAGCGGTCCGAAAGCCTTGCGGCAGCCTTCAGGGCGCTGTCGGTGATCTTCACCCGATGGTGCGCCTCGTACCTGTCCCTTAAGCCCCGCAGGATCTCGATGGTCTCGTCCACCGTCGGCTCTCCCACGGTCACCGGCTGGAACCGGCGCTCCAGGGCGGCGTCCTTCTCGATGTTCTTCCGGTACTCGTCGAGGGTGGTGGCGCCGATGCACTGCAGTTCACCCCGGGCGAGAGCGGGCTTCAGGATGTTGGCGGCATCTATCGCACCCTCCGCCGCACCGGCGCCCACCAGGGTGTGCAGCTCGTCGATAAAGAGGATGACGTTTCCGGCGTTCCGGATCTCATCAACAACCTTTTTCAGCCTTTCCTCGAATTCCCCCCGGTACTTGGTTCCGGCCACCACTGCGGACATATCCAGTGTGACAACCCGCTTGTCGGCCAGCATCTCCGGCACCTTGCCCTCCACGATCCGCTGGGCAAGGCCTTCCGCAATGGCGGTCTTCCCCACCCCCGGCTCGCCGATCAGGCAGGGGTTGTTCTTGGTGCGGCGGCTCAATACCTGGATTACCCGTTCGATCTCTTTTTCACGCCCGATGACCGGGTCGAGTTTCCCCTCCCGGGCGTACTGGGTCAGGTCGCGCCCCAGTTCGTCCAGGGTCGGCGTCTGGCTGCGGGCCCGGCCTGTCGCGGCGCCCGGAGTTCCAGGTGGTACGGGGCCGAAGCCGCCGAGGAGCATCAGGACCTGGCGCCTTACCTTGTCGAGGCTGAGCCCCTGGCTGATCAGCACCCGGGCGGCGACCCCCTCACCCTCCCGGATCAGGCCCAGCAGGATGTGCTCCGTTCCCACGTAGCTGACACCCTGGCGCCGCCCCTCATCCTGAGCGAGTTCCAGCACCTTTTTAGCCCGCGGGGTCAGGCCGATCTCTTCCCCCTGCCGGGTCTCACCCGGAGCAACTATCTTTTCCACATCTTCCCGCACCTTCTGAAGGTTCACTCCGAGGGACTGCAGGGCCTTGGCGGCTACCCCCTCGCCCTCCCGCAAGAGTCCCAACAGGAGATGCTCCGTTCCCACTGCGGGATGCTTCAGTCTTCTTGCCTCTTCCTGAGCCAGCAGGATAACTCTCTGGGCACGCTCGGTAAATCTTCCAAACATCGGGTTTAACACCTCCCCATCTAAAATAGCTTTATGCCAGGGCGTTCCTGATAATCTCCGCCCGCTTCAAATCCCGGTGGAAGGCGTCCATCTCCCTGCCGGCCTTCTTCTGGAGAAAAGCCGGCCTCGTCTCCACCAGCAGCTCGTTCAACTTCTTGAGGTTAACATTATTTTTTAGAAGCCCCATTGCCAGCCCGAGACGCAGGTTCGAGAGGTGAATCATGGCCTCCTCGGAACTGATGATATAGGCGTTGGTGAGAATGCCGTAGGACCGGTAGACCATATCCTCCACCTGGGCGAGCCCCTCTTTCCGCAGTTCATCGCGGCAAAGCTCCTCCTGCTCGATGACCTGGCGGCTGACCGCCGTGAGGTTTCCGATGATCTCCTCCTCCCTGGGGCCCAAGGTGATCTGGTTGGAGATCTGGAAGAGGTGGCCCTTGGCCTCGGTCCCCTCCCCGTAAAGCCCCCGGACCACAAAGCCCAGCTTCGACAGGGCGGTAAAGACCCGGCTCGCCTGGCGGGTCATGGCCAGGGCGGGCAGGTGCACCATCACCGAGGCCCTCAGCCCTGTCCCCACGTTCGTCGGGCAGCAGGTCAGGTAACCGTACTTTTCGTCAAAGGCGTAGTTCAGCCGGCTCTCGAACACGTCGTCCACCCGGCTGGCCAGCTCCCAGGCCTCTTCCAGCTGCAGGGCGGGAAAGAGCACCTGGATGCGCAGGTGATCCTCCTCGTTCACCATGATGCTGACGGCCTCGTCGTCCCGCAGAACGAGTCCCCGTTCGGGGCCCTGATCCCCGGCGTGCTGGGGGCTGATCAGGTGCTTCTCGACTAGTATTTGCCTGTCCAGGGGAGATAATTCCTCCAGGGCGGCAAAGTGCAGCTTGCCGATCTGCCTCTGGACCTCCGGATCCCTTGCCGCCTCCCGCACCTTTTCCAGGACCTGGCGCCCGGTTTCTTCTGACTGCAGGTGGGGAAAGGGAGCCTCTATCAGGTTACGGGCCAGCCGCACACGGCTGCTGATCACCACCTGGGCGTAAGGCCCCGTCCCCTCCATCCACTTGGTAAAAGCTCTATTCACCGTGTCCTGAATCGACATAACCTACCTCCTCTCTGCCGGCACGGCCGCGTTTAAAGTTCTTGCTCCAGCCGGCGGATGCGGTCCCGCAGTTCCGCAGCCCGCTCGTAGGCCTCCTGGCGGACGGCCTCCTGCAGTTCGGCGCGCAGTTTCTCGATCTCCCGCATGAAGCTCAGCTTGCCTCCTGCCCTCCGCGGCACCTTCCCCGTATGGCGGTCGTTTCCCTGTACCCGCCGGATCAGAGGCTCCAGCCCCTTGCCGAAGGCCTTGTAGCACTCGCTGCAGCCGAACCGCCCGATCTGCCCGAACTGGCCGTAGGTGAGGCCGCAGTTCGGGCACTGGAGGGCCTCCACGACAGGCACCTCCACCGGCACCGCCCCGTCCAGCAGGCCGGCCAGAAACTTGTGAATCGAGAAATTTGGTTCAAAGTTGAAGCTGAAAGGAAATTCCTGGTGATGCCGGGCGCACTCCTCACACAGGTGCAGTTCGGTTTTCTTGTTATTGACGATCTGGGTAAAGTGCACCGTCGCCGGCCGTTTCTGACACTCCTCACAATACATGCAAGTCACTCCTTTCCAGTCCCCTGCTCTACGCCGGATCTACCCTGCCCTGAAAATACATCAAGTTCACCCGCCGGTCTACCGCTCGACTCCCGATTCCAGGCCGGACAGGACAACGGCTCGCTTCGGGACAGCTCTGGGATGCTGCGTAACAAGTTGCTAACTGCTTCT
>DULK01000059.1 GCA_012840385.1 Syntrophomonadaceae bacterium | reverse complement strand
GCACCACTTTCCAGCGCGTGCTGTACGCCGCCAGGTCGAAGATTGCGGATGCTTTGGTCAACGGGAAAGCACTTCGGGTCGAGGGGGGTGAATACGAGATCCCGGCGGTTAGAAGGTTCAGGTGCTCCAACTGCGGTCATGAATTTGAAGTACCCTTCTGCAACGGCCAGAGGGGCCGGGACATGGTCTGCCCAACTTGCAGCAAGGGGCCGGTCCAGAGGATCGGCAGCGGCGGCATGGGTCGCGGCTGCCGGAGGGGCCGGGGATCCGGCTGGGCCGGGGGAGGAGAGCCCGGCGAAAGCACCCCGTAACAGTTCCAAAGACAAAGACAAGAAAGACAAGGGGACGGTTCTCCTGTCTCACTTCCGTCTCGTTTCATCATTACTCTAAAAATCGGATTGTCGGGAAATGGCGGCAAAAGGCTCTAGGCGTGGGGAAATCAACGGTTACAGCTCTGCTGGCTCAAGAGGATTGTATCCCGGCTGGTTACAGAGCGACGGTTCTCCTGAGCCGTTTTCTTTGCCGAAAACAGGCATTTCGCTGTCTGGCCCTGCTGGTCTCAGATGGGTATTTCTGCCGGGTTATTCGCAGCGGCACGGTGCGGACCGGTGATCCGGCCCGCAGGTCGGACCGCGTTTTAATGGGTGAATTACCGGTGTTGCTTCCGCTGCTGATGCTTTCCACCTGATCAGAAGGTGTCGGATTCAGAAGACTTAAATCCATATATCATGGCTCAATGAGGAGGATGTCGTCGGCAAAAAATTGCTGCATCCTCTTGTTTTTTTCTCCGGAGTGTGTTAAATTGAAGAATGAAAAGGGCATATGCCCATTTGATGACCCCTCTGTAATGGAGCGGTGCAGTTCGGGAAGATAATGCTGGATTAAAAACATCCTTCCGGCAATCTGTTGCAAGTCGTCAGAGCCCATCTTATTCCGGCTAGTTTTACGGTTGCCGTGCCGGATGTGAAAAGGATTCGGTATAAGGGTGCCGGTTGGTGCGGTGATGTGAAACGGTAGTGGTGGCGATTAAGAAATGTGAGGTTAATAAAAGCAAGAAGGGAGGTGTTAAAGTATGCCGCGCGGCAGGTACTACTTCGGACCCGGATTCTGGAAGGGCGGGCCCGGCCCTGCACCCTCGGCAGGCGGCTGGTGGGGAGGCAACCCTTCACCTTTCTGTCGGTTTTTCCCCTGGCTTCCCAGGCACTGGTGGGCATATCCGGGAGCGGGATTTGGTGCGGGATGGCTGCCGGGGTCTCAGGGTGGGGCACAAGATGAGGCAGCGGTTCTCAAGCAACAGGCCGCATTTTTGCAGCAACAGTTAGACGAAATTAACAAGCGCCTGGGAGAACTGGGAGAGCAGAAATAATCTAATTCCTCCAGTCCGCCTCATACCCACATTTGGGGAGAAACTGACGGTTTCTCCCCTCTTTCCACAGAAGCATAATTTAATGATGGAAAGGAGTGGAAAATCGGGATGAGGATTGCTATCAGTGTAACCGGCCAGGATCTGGACTCTTCACTGGACCCCCGTTTCGGGCGCTGCCCCTACTTTCTCCTGGTCGATCCGGAAACAGAGGAGCATCAGGCAGTACCCAACCCGGGAATCTCCGCCGGAGGAGGTGCCGGCATCAAGGCGGCACAGGAAGTGGTAAATCAGGGTGTAAAAACTCTGATTACCGGACAGTGCGGTCCAAATGCCTTTAATATTCTTACAGCGGGCGGAATCAAGATCCTGCAGGCACCGGCCGGGCCCGTTCGCAGAGTGCTCGAACTCTACAAGCAGGGAGAACTGGCGGAAGTTAATGCTCCCGGTATGGCGAAACAGGGAATGCAGGGGCGGGGTTTTCGTTGATTATCTCGGTATTGAGCGGCAAGGGCGGTACCGGGAAGACCACCGTTGCGGTAAACCTCGCCTTATCCCTGGCCGAAACAGAAAGACCGATTCTGCTGGACGCGGATGTCGAGGAACCCAACGTCGCCCTGTATTTGAAACCGGATGTGATTGTGGACGAGGTTCTGCCGGTTAGCGTTCCGGTTCCCGAAATCGATCTGGCAAAATGCAACTATTGTGGCAGGTGTGCGGAGTTCTGCCAGTTTAATGCCCTGGCTGTTATCAACGGCAGCGTAATGACCTTTCCGGAGCTATGCCATGGCTGTGGCGGGTGTGCCATCGTTTGCCCTAACCGGGCAATCAGGGAGGTCCCGCGCAGGATTGGAACAGTGGAAAAAGGGAGTTCGGGCCCACTGGAATTCTGGCAGGGACGGCTTAACATCGGAGAACCCTTTGCGGTACCGGTGACGCGCCTCCTCAAGCAAGGCCTGTCCGAACTGGAGGGAGAAACGGCAGTAATTATCGATGCCCCCCCGGGTACCGCCTGTACCGTCGTCGAAGCGATCCGCGGCAGTGATTACGCCCTGCTGGTCACGGAGCCGACTCCATTCGGGCGCCACGATCTGGATCTCGCCATCCAGCTGGTCAGACAGATGCGGATACCTCACGGGGTTATTATCAACCGTGCCGGAAGCAACAACGAAATAATTGTGGATCTCTGCAACAAGCGCAATGTTCCGATCCTGCTCGTGATTCCTTTCAGCACCCGGTTTGCCGCAATGGGGGCAAAAGGGATACCCTTCAGCCGGGTTATGCCGGACTGGCAAAAGGAATTCAGGAGGCTTTATCATGCGATAAAGGAGCTTTGCCAATGCGTCAACTAGTGATTACCAGTGGAAAAGGAGGAACGGGCAAGACAACAGTTGCAGCCTGTTTGCTTACCCTCGCCTGGCGCGCCGGGATTGCCGATGCCGACGTGGACGCCCCCAATCTCCATCTGCTCCTGCATCCCAAGCTGCTTGATGAAAGGGAATTTAAAGGGGCAAAACAGGTCGTTAAAAACGAAGCGGCCTGCAGTGGCTGCGGGAAATGTGAAGAGGTTTGCCGTTTCGGGGCGATAAAGGACCTTGCCGTAGATCCCTTTAGATGCGAGGGATGCGGGCTCTGCGTTTACGTCTGTCCCGAAAAAGCCCTCAGGCTGGAAGAGGTGGCAACGGGTACTCTGATGTTGTCCCGTACCAGATACGGCCACTTCGCCCATGCCCGGTTGTATATCGGCGCCGAGGCCTCCGGCAAGCTGGTTACTGCAGTGCGCAGAAAAGCTGAAGAAGCCTGCCGTGACGAGGAGCTGGTGATCATCGACGGTTCACCGGGGATTGGCTGTGCTGTTATTGCATCCTTAAGCGGAACAGACCTGGCCCTGCTTGTTACGGAACCAACCGTTTCCGGTCTCCATGACCTTGACCGCATCCTCAAGGTGGCGCAGCACTTTGGCGTGACCGCACTGGTTTGCATCAATAAATACGATTTGAGCCCGGAATTAAGCGCGGAACTTGAGCGTTACTGCGCCGGCGAAAAGGTAGACCTGGTGGGGAAAATTCCCTTTGACCCGGCAGTCCTGGACGTGATCAGACAGGGGATGCCCCTGGAGGATTTGTTAAAAACCAGGGCGGGGCAGGCTATAGAAGGCATCTGGGAAACCGTCAGGATGTTTTTGCATTAATCAGGGGGTGATTGCTATACCAAGGAGAAGGAAACGGTGCTGGGTAGAGTTCCTTCCGGCGGCAAACTATTACAAGCCGGCGGGGATACCGTTGCGGGAGTTGAGGGAAGTCGTTTTAACGGTTGAGGAACTGGAAGCTGTGCGCTTAAAGGACCTGGAGGGATTGGACCAGGAGCAGTGCGCCGAACGAATGGGGGTGGCGCGCACCACTTTCCAGCGCGTGCTGTACGCCGCCAGGTCGAAGATTGCGGATGCTTTGGTCAACGGGAAAGCACTTCGGGTCG
>DULK01000058.1 GCA_012840385.1 Syntrophomonadaceae bacterium | reverse complement strand
GCCCTTGACGAAGGAGCAGCTAACGGCAGCCGAAGCGAAACAGGAGGTTGAGCTAGGCGACTATGCGCCATGGACGGCGTCATAGGAGCCGGTCGGCTGCCGTCTGCGACGAGTCTTAGGGCGAGTTAAACCGGAGTCCGGGAGCAAGCGCAAGGATAAACCGAAACGTATTTCCAGGGCAGCCGGAATCAAAGTAAACTACCGCAATATTGCTCATAATAAAGTTTGAAAAACGATTACAGGGCCTTTAGAGGGGGTATGTGGCTTGAATTTCCGGAGAACGGGAATCATTCTGGTTGCCGCAAGTGTGATTGTCATGGCAATCGCCCTGCTGGTTGTTTTTATCAAACCGGGACGCGGAGCCTTGACCGCTTCCAACCGCCGTGTGGCGGTGATCAACCTTACGTGCACCATTGCCTTCAACCAGGAGATGTCCCTTTTAAGCGGTGGTACCGGTACCGGCCAGACCATGCGGGATCTGGAGCAGGCGGAAAAGGATCCGAGCCTGCGCGCCGTGGTGATCAGAATCGACAGCCCGGGGGGAAGCGCCGCGGCCTCGCAGGAACTGTACGCCCAGGTGCTGCGCCTGAAAAAATCGGGTAAAAAGGTTGTGGCGTCCTTTGGCGATATCGCCGCCTCAGGCGGCTATTACGTGGGGGTGGCCTGTGACCGGATCGTTGCAAACCCGGCCACGACAACGGGCAGCATCGGGGTGATCGCCCAGGTTCCGAACCTGCAGGAGTTGTACCGGAAAATCGGGGTGACCCAGCAGACCTTCAAAAGCGGGGCGCACAAGGATATGCTCTCCCCCGCCCGGCCGGTCACGCCGGAAGAGGCGCAGATCATGCAGGGCATCATTGACGACACCTACGACCAGTTTGTGAGGGCGGTTGCCTCGGGCAGACATCTTCCCATTGAACGGGTCCGATCCCTGGCGGACGGGAGGATTTACACCGGCGCCCAGGCAAAAAGGCTCGGGCTCGTCGACGAGCTGGGAGGGCTGAGCGATGCCGTCAGGCTGGCGGCCAAACTGGCCGGGATCAAAGGGGAGCCGGAGGTGGTCGAGTACAGCCGGACGGGGCTCTTTGATTTCCTGAGGGAATTGGGTGTCCTGGGCGGCTTGCAAGGGTGGAGCCCCGAAGCCCTTTTCGTAAGGCCGCTGCTACCTGTTTATACCACGATCCAATACTGAGGAGGTACCTCCATGTGGGAGTATATTACGGGGGCAATCGTAACACCCCTGGAGACATTTCGCGATGTGGCTCAAAAAAAGTACTGGAAGCAGGGACTGCTTTTGATCGTGGTCGTCGGGCTGATCAAGGGTGCGGCGAGTGTGATTGCGGCACGCTCGACCCCATCCCCTTTCAGCGGCCTGTCGGCGACAGAATTCCCCTTTCTGGAAACCCTGCGCAGCATGATGCAGTCCCCTTCCTTCATGCTGTCAAACGCCCTGCTCAGCAGCATCCTGTTCTGGTTTGTGGCAGGCGCCATCTGCTTCGGCATCGCCAGGCTTTTTAAAGGAGAAGGAACGCTGGGAGGCCTGCTGGCCGGCTTCGGGTTTGCATCCTCCCCCAACCTGATCGGTGTGCCGCTTGCCGCCGTGTTATCCCTGCTGGGCAGCCCGGGCATGCTCCTGAGCAGCATGATCAGCTTCGGGACAGGGCTGTGGGTCTTCGTCCTCGAAATCCTGTCCATCAGAGAAAGCATGGGGATCAGCACCGGGGCCGCGGTTGCTGCCCTTCTCATCGCCTTTTTCGCATTTTTCTGTGCCCTCATCATCTTCGGGCTGATCCTGTCCGTGGGAACACTGTTCAGCGCATCCGGCATCACCTTTTAACCCCCGGTGACCCCAAAAAGGTATGAACCGGTCTACCGGCAAGCAGTTTATGGAAATTGACAAATTCAGGGGCAGTATTTAGAATAATAATAACTTTATCCTGTGCTGCCAGGTTTATTCAACCATAGGGCAAAAGGAGTGCTGAAGGAATGAGACGTTTTCCTGTGGATTACGGTCTGACGGCAAGGATGTTCCTCACCATGTTCCTGCTGGCCGCCCTCTACCTGTTTTTCGGGTGGGTGCTCTGGAAGGCCGGGCTCGGTTTTACGAGTATGGTTTTCGTGGTGGGAATCATGCTTTTTCTGCAGTACTTCCTGTCCGACCGCCTGGTGCTCCTCAGCACCGGGGCCAGGGAGGTCACCCCGCGGGAGGCTCCGGAACTGCACGCTCTGGTGGATCGCCTCGCAGCACTGGCCAATGTGCCCAAGCCCCGGGTGGCGGTCGTCCCCACACCGGTTCCCAACGCCTTCGCCACGGGAAGGAGCCCCTCCCACGCCGTGGTGGCCGTAACCACGGGGCTTATGGAAAGGCTTGACAGCCCGGAGATCGAGGCCGTGCTCGCCCACGAATTCAGCCATATCAAGAACCGGGACGTGGCGGTGATGACCCTGGCCAGCTTTTTCGCAACGGTGGCATCCTTTATCGTCCAGAACTTTTTCTTTTATGGCGGTGCTTTCAGAGACGACCGGGAAGACCGCGGATGGGGCATAATAGTCTACTTCGTATCCCTTCTGGTCTGGGTGATCAGCTTCTTCCTGATCCAGGCGCTCTCCCGCTACAGGGAGTTCGCCGCCGACCGGGGCTCCGCCTTCCTGACCGGCGCTCCCGGCCACCTAAGCAGCGCCCTGCTCAAGATCAGCGGTGCCATGCAGAGGATTCCCAGCCGCGACCTGCGGCAGGCGGAGGCGATGAATGCCTTCTTTATCATCCCCGCCCTCAAAGGCGAGGCCCTGGCGGAACTGTTCTCCACCCATCCATCTCTCGAGCGCAGGCTTGCCTACCTGAGAGAACTGGAACGCCAGATGAGAGGTTAACATGGGATTCTTTGACGCTCTTTTCGGCTACAACAAACCACCTCAGGCGAAGCTCGACCCCCTCTTCGCCTTGAGCACCGCGGCCATCACCTTCGAAACCGAGCTGGGATGGGTACCGGCCGGGCGCTCCGGACTGGTGCTTCATCCCGCCACAAGCCAGGACTATCGTGAGACAGAAGCAGAACTCCAGCAACTGCTCGCCCTGGCGGTCAGGGAAACCGGCTCCGTTACGAAAGCGGAAACCGACGAGTACCGCTACAGGTGGCTGATCTTCGAGGATCCCGACTGGGACGACCTGGTGGAGCTCGTCCACATGGCCGGCCAGACCCTGTCCGAAAAGGGGTACGGCACCCAGCTGCTGGCGGCGGTATTCCTCTTCCGGCGGGAACCACCGGAAAAAAGGGGAAACTCCCTTTACCTGATCTTCAACTACAAGAGGGGAAAGTTCTATCCCTTTATTCCCCTGGGGAGGGAACAGGAACGGGACACCGCCGGGGAAATGCAGATCTACGCTCTGCTCGAAGGGGAACTGCCCTGGGAGAAGGACGTAAGCCGCTGGTACCCCCTCTGGGGCTGCCCGATCTGACAGTGCGAAATAAAACCGGACTCCGGGCGTTTTCTCATTCTGTAGCGGGCACGTCTCCCTTTTAATCCGCGTTCCGGCCGTGGCCGCAGAGGAATGAAAACCGCCTCGTTGGTCAATAATACCCCTTGAAAGGAGTGCAGATATGGGATTGCTGGCACGAATCTCCACCGTGTTCAAGGCCAAGATGAACAAGGCCCTGGACCGGCTGGAGAATCCTTATGAAACGCTGGATTACTCTTATGAAAAGCAGATCGAACTGCTGCAGAACGTGCGGCGCAACATCGCCAACGTGGTATCTTCGAAAAAGCGGCTGGAACTCCAGACCGTCAAGCTCCGTGACAGCCTTTCAAAGCTTGACGACCAGGCCAGGGAGGCCCTCCGGCTGGGAAGAGAGGATCTCGCCCGGGCCGCCCTGGAAAGAAAGGTGCAGCTCGAACAGCAGATCAAGGACCTGGAGCAGCAGGTTCAGGGGCTCCAGCAGGAACAGGAAAAGCTGACCCAGGTGGAAGATCGCCTGAAGGCAAAGGTCGAGGCCTTCCGGACGAAAAAAGAGGTAATCAAGGCGCAGTACTCGGCGGCAGAGGCCCAGGTCAAGATCGGGGAAGCCATGACCGGACTTTCCGAAGAAATGGCGGACGTGGGACTGGCCATCGAACGGGCAGAGCGCAGAACCGAGGACATGAAGTCCAGGGCCGCCGCCATTGACGAACTGATCGCAACCGGCGTCCTGGAAGACAACCTGGGCGACAAAGACCGGGTGGAAACGGAACTGCGCAAGTTGGGGGCAGCAGGCCGTGTGGAAGACGAGCTGGCCCGGTTGAAAAAAGAGGTGACGGGATCATGATCATCAGGATCTTAACCGAGGGACAGTACAAACTTGAGGGGGACGCCCTCGTGGAACTGGACAGGATGGACAACTTCCTGCTGGATGCCGTGGAGGCGGGAGACGGTAAGGAATTTTCCCGGCGGCTGCAGGAGGTGGTCTCCCTGGTCAAGAACAAGGGGGAGAATCTTCCCGACTCGGAACTGGTCGAATCCGATCTGATCATCCCCGCCCCGGACACCACCCTGGAGGAGGCCCGGGATCTCTTCGCAGCCTACCCCCGGGACCTGAGGCAGGCCTGAGTCCTTAAAATTATTCTTCTATAAAATAAGACCCGACTATTGAGTTTAACGCTCTCCTCAATAATCGGGTCTTAATTTTAAATTCAGCCCCTTAATTCGAGGTAATCGGCTCACTGAGCCACCTTAATTTTAGCATAAGCTATAATCTTCTGGAATTGGTTTTCCTTCTTCTGTTAACACTTCTAAATACAACTCAATCGCTTCTCTGATCCGCTCGATTGCTTGTTCTTTTGTGTTACCCCAAGTAACGCACCCAGGTAGGGCTGGGACCTCCGCCATCCACCGCCCGTCTTCTTCTGGGACTAAACGGACATTAACAGAGCGGCGCACCCGGTTTCACCCCTTAGTTAAGCAACATTTCATCTTGCAAAATCATTCATCAATTAAAACCTCTTTCACAACCCCTTCTAAAATGATTAAGTGGTTATGTACAACTTCCCATACAATGTTTAAGTCTACATTAAAATAATCGTGTATAAGAATATCCCGCATTCCTGCTATTTTCCGCCATTCGATTTCTGGATATCTTTCCCGGATGTCTTGGGGGAGCCGCTTGACCGCTTCTCCAATAACGCTCAGGTTTCTAACGACGGCATCCTGTACCATAGTATTTTTCAAAAAAGTTTCAAAAGTATTCTTTTCAACATACGTTTGTATCCTGCTGATCGCTTCCAGGATGTCCTCAAGATAAACCTTAAAATCCCGCGGCATACTCCACCTCTGAAAAAATAATTGGTCTGAGCCGGGGCTTTACATTCTCTGCGATGACGAGATCCACTTTTTTCCCAAACAAATCTTCAAGAAAGAACTTTAATCCGAAGTAGTTGTCAAGAGTCTTTTCGGAAAACTCCACCAATAGATCTATGTCACTCTCAGCATTGGCTTCCCCGCGCACCACAGAGCCAAAGACCCCTATCCGGCGGACACTATATCCCTTAATAACGTCTGAAAACTTTTCTATCTCTCTTAGGACAGTCTCTTTTGTGGGAGGGGGGTAGTTAGCCTCCATTAATAATCACCTTCATATCTCATCTCTAAAATATTTTACCAGAAATTATACATTCAGATAATCAACATTTCGAATCAGTTACAAGTTAATAAGCTATCCACCAACTTACTTTGCCATTTGCATAATCAAACCCTCCACCACTCCCAGCATTAATTAAATTCGGTGCGCCAGGGCCTGCGAACAGTATTCCATCAAAATCATCTACGTTATCTACACCCAGCATCGGAACCCCGTCCCTAACATAAAGGGGGAAACTAGTGTGCCCTGTACTGACCTCCGGCTTATTCCCGACTACTTTGCAGACAACCTCACGCGACCCCGCCGTTAAGATTCTGTAGTTCCTCGTGTCGCCGTAGTATCCGAATACGGCGAGGTGCGCGCCGTCCCAGACGATGTTGGCATCGGGCACGCCGAACGCTTTAGCCACAGGGATGAAAGGGATGACTGAAATATCTTTCAGCGCTGGTTCTTTCATCGTAAAGCTTCTCCCAGTTCTCTGTACCCCGATGGGGGGTACAGAACAGGCGGGGATCGTCTTTAACGTTGGTCTTGACTACCAGGCCATAGTTGGAATCGGAGCACCAACTGGAACCAAAGGGACAATCCTCCTTGCCTAGAACATGGGGACAGCGGAATTTGTTGAAGTTCTTGTCGCATCCCCAGTAGACCATCCTGAATCCGGCGGAGCAGACGGGAGTGCCGTCAAAATCGAAGCCTTCTTTAGGCTCTTTGGCTCCCCTCAGGTTCAGGGGAATGATCGCCCTGGCATGGTAATCGTTCATGATCGCCTCGTAGATATCGGTGCTGTCATAAGCCGAATCCATCAAGTAGTAATATGGATCTTTGACAAGATTATCGCTCGCTTTCTTGACCAGTTTCATGGCCACCGTGCTATCGTGCACACTGGCGGGTGTTATTTCTATGGCTACGGGCAGCTCCGACTTGGTATCAATGGCAACGTGC
>DULK01000057.1 GCA_012840385.1 Syntrophomonadaceae bacterium | reverse complement strand
TCGCAGGCCCACGAGCCGGTCGGGAACCCCGGGCCTGCCATGCCTCTGTTCCAGGTAACGCCGGGCATCGGTTACCGCCCTGGCCCCGAAGACCAGACCATCGAGCAGCGAATTGCTCGCCAGGCGGTTGGCTCCGTGCACTCCGTTGCAGGCCGCTTCCCCGCAGGCATACAGGCCGGGAATATTAGTTTTCCCTTCGCTGTTTGTTTTTATACCACCCATGAAATAGTGGGCGGCAGGGGTAACGGGGATGTATCCCCCTTCCAGGTCGAGCCCGTACAGGTGACAGGTCCGCCAGATGTTGGGGAACCGTTCCCGGAATCTTTCCCCGTTAAGATGAGAGATATCCAGGTAGACGTGGTCGTCACGGGTCTTTTCCATTTCCCGCACAATCGCCCGGGCCACCACGTCGCGGGGGGCCAGTTCCGCCAGATCGTGATAATCGGGCATGAACCGCTCCCCCCTGACGTTCCGGAGAAACGCCCCTTCTCCCCGCACCGCCTCGGAGATCAAAAAGCGGGGCGCCCCCTCCAGGGCCAGGGCCGTGGGGTGAAACTGGACAAACTCCATATCCATCAGTTCCGCCCCGGCACGGTAGGCGGCGGCCATACCGTCCCCTGTGGCCACGGGTGGGTTTGTGGTGTTCTGGTAGAGCTGCCCGGCACCGCCGGTGGCAACGATCACCACCGGGGCGCGGCACACCAGCATCCCCTCCGACAGGGCGTCCAGAAGCAAAGCACCGCTGCAGCACCCGGAACGCGGCTCCCGCAGTAAATCAACCAGGAAACAGCCCTCGCGCAGGGTAATGTTCGGGGCCTTCCGGCACTCCCGGATCAACGCCCGGGCGATCTCCTCACCCGTGGCATCCGTTGCATGGAGAATTCGCCGTCTTCGGTGCGCGCCTTCCCGCCCCAGCGCCCAGGCGCTTCCCTCCCGGTCAAAGTTAACCCCGAGAGCCACCAACTCCATCACCAGGGTGGGGCCATCGCTTACCAGGATCTGCACCGCCGCCGGGTCGCACAGGCCCGCCCCCGCCTCCAGGGTATCCTCCAGGTGGAGAAAAGGAGAGTCGTCCTCCTCCACGGCGGCTGCAATGCCTCCCTGGGCCTTTTCGGTGTTGCTGTCCTCCGCCCGCTGTTTCGTCACCACCAGGACCGAGCCGTGCTCCTTTGCCTTATAAGCAGCAAAAAGACCGGCAATGCCGGTCCCGATGATCAAAAAGTCCGTTTCTAAAACAGGAAACTCGTCCAGTTCCAGAGAAAAGAGAGACCGGGGCGTCATGCACCATCCCCCTTCCAACTCACTGCGGAGTCAAATCTCCCGGGGTTTAGGAAAGTTCCAGCATCCTTGCCAGGGCCCGCCGTGCTTTGAGCCTGATCTCCGGATCCACCTCGATCCTGGGCTCCATGTCCACGAGCGCCCACTTCACCTTTTCCAAAGTGGTCAGTTTCATATTAGGGCAAAGCATGTGCCGGGCGGCCGGATAAAAATTCTTGTCAGGGCAGGCTTTCCTCAGCGGATACAGCATCCCCTGCTCCGTTCCGATAATAAAAGAAGATGCCTGCGAATTCCTGACGTATTTCAGCATCCCGCCCGTACTGGCAACGTGGTCCGCCAGGTCGATCACCTCGGGCCGGCACTCCGGGTGGACCACCACCGGCGCTCCCGGGTGTTCCGCCCTGGCAGCCTTGATCTCTTCGGATGTTAATCTATTGTGTACGTGGCAGTAACCGTCCCACAAAGTCAGAGTGCGGCCGGTCATGCGGGAGACGTAATTTCCCAGGTTTCCGTCGGGAACAAAGAGGATCGGTTTGTCCTCGGGAAGGGAGGAGATAACCTTCAAGGCATTTGAAGAGGTGCAGACAATGTCGCTTTCCGCCTTCACGGCAGCCGACGAGTTGACATAGGTGACAACGGTGCAGCCGGGCATTTCCTCTTTTCTGGCCCGCACCGCCTCCGCAGCAGCCATATCCGCCAGCGGGCAGCCCGCCTCCAACTCGGGAAGCAGAACGGTTTTGTCAGGGGAAAGGATCTTGGCGCTTTCGGCCATAAAGTAAACACCGCAGAAAACGATCACCTCGGCGTCGGTAGCCGCCGCCTGCTGGGCCAGCTGCAGGGAATCCCCGACAAAATCGGCCACGTCCTGGACTTCTGGACGCTGGTAAAAGTGGGCGAGGATCACCGCCCTGCGCTTCTCTTTCAATTCTCCGATCTCCCGGCTTAATTCAACGTTCTTTGCGTCCGGCTGCTCCACGAAACCCCTCCCCTTACTTAATCAGTTCGCCTGCCAAGCGGCATATTCCTTTTAATCTTACGGAAAAAGACAGTTATCGTCAAGCATCCCTTGGGGGCGCAAGGTGCCTCGGGTTCGGAGGTTATCAACGACGCATTATAGCTTTTCTTTCCAGAGTTTTTAGACAATGGAATTAACATGTAATCATACCTAACATTCCACTATTTACTTTAAGGAATTTGCCCCCGTTAACCGGGTTATATTTGAAAAAATTTTCAACTTCGTGATCCAAATCCCTTTCTGAAAAGTCATATATAACAAAGGGAAATTGGGAGGCATTTCCTCAGAAGAAGGGGGGTGAAAGTATGCGGAGAAGAGCGCCTCTGGTTGCTCTGGTACTGGCAGGGGTTTTGGCCGTTTGCACACAAGCTGCTGCCATATCAGAGCAGCTCCGGGCGGAAACCGAAGATGCCGGTGTTCTCACCACAAAGTATCTCGTCGATGCTGTCTGCCGCATTTATGACAATGGCGACGGGACGGTAACTCTGTACGGGAAAAGCGTCTCCAACCAAGTAGTGGATCGGATCTGGGTTAAAGTAACGCTCCAGAAATGGACCGGGTCAAGATGGGTTGACGTTAACTGCGGCTACCGCCTGGACCGGTACAACACATGGATTGCTGAGATATTCAAAGAACAGCCAATTCAACGCGGCTACTACTATCGGTGCAAAGGAGAACACCAGGTGATCCACGACGGCTACTCGACATATCAATGCACGCGGAGAAGGAACTGGGCCTGGCCGCGGCATTGCTGCAAACGTTAGTGGCCTTGATAGAGCGGGAGCTTTTGCTGGTGGAACGGTCGCAGCGCCAGCAAACTGATTCTATCGCGTTAGCACCACTCCGTATCCCGCCGGAGGCGGCCGCAAAGCTCACCGCCCGCGAACGGGAGGTTTTAAAGCTGATGCTTGAGTGGCTGGACGACGTAGAGATTGCCAAAAGGCTTTACATGAGCATTGGTACGGCGAAGACCCACCGTCGAAACATCTACCAAAAGCTCGGCGTGAGTAACCTACGCGAATTGCTCGCCAAACTCAGCCGCTGATTAAAGGCGAATAAAAAATACCATTTTTGTGGTATTTACGCCGGAGCGCTGCCAGATTATGCTGTGGTAAAAGGTGGCAGCAGGAAGTTTTGAGTCAGTGGAGGTGATGGATCGTTGGGCTGAACGACCAAACGGGAAATGTGGAGCGACTTGTGACCTTTTCGCCAGGAAGATACGCCTATCCTAACAAAGATGTGACCATCGACGCAGACGGCAACGTCTATCTCTTAGATCCCTCTGCGGATGGGATTTCCGTGGCCATGGTTGCTTCCTGGCCTTCCCTGAAGGAAATTCCACGGCTGTTGCAAGAAAAGCAGGTAACTCCTGCTATTTTGGCAAAGACCAAGGTATATCAACCAGGGATATGACAGATACTACCAGTTTGTTCTCTACTGCTGGGGAGGGTTTAGCTCCTTAAGTGGCTTCGACAGTGAGCTCAGCAGTAACTGGGCAGCAGGGAATATCGATACAACGGGCAATTATAAACAAAGGACGGCGGGAGTTGATTGCTCCGGATATGTGAGCAGGTGCTGGGGACTTTCTTCAAAACGGAACACTTACGGATTGATGAGTTCAGATATTTCCGTTCGGCTAAACAGCTTTGCAGAACTCAAGCAGGGTGACATTCTTTGCAATGCGGATCATGTAATGATCTTCCACTACCGGGATGCCAACGGGAACTATGTGTTGTACGAGAGCACTAAACTCAACGCCTACGACCGGGTAGCGCACACTGCACGTTCTAAGTCGTCGGTTGAGAGTTCTTACGGTCCATACCGTTACAAATATTTGCTTGATCCCTAGATTACGTGTAAGATTGCTTGCGTCGTCTGTGAGGGGAGGAAGGGGAACAGGGGTCTCCCCTTCCTCGTAATTTATGCCTTGGGAGAGGAAGGGATAATGAAATGGCAAGAAGATTAATATACATCTTATTCTTGGCCCTTGCCTTCTTTTTTGTCATAGTGATGCTCGGGGGTCTCACCGGCTGCAACGGCACTTTAGGTACTTTGAAAGAAGCAAACGATTACTCGCCGTTGCTTGGCTATGTATCGGTTACTCAGGAGCAAGACAGGGAAGTCTGGACCGGGCGGCTGCACGACAGCTGGGGCAAAGAAGTGATGCTCTTTAAGTTCACGCCCTCCGGAGGGGAGGCAAGGCAAGAGTACGCCCTTTTCCCGCGGCGGTTTTTCGCCTGGGCTGGAAAACATGTGGCCTATTGCGGGGCAGAACAGCAAGAAGTCATCCTTGTCGATTACCAGACGCAGAAAGAGGTTTTCCGCAAGCGGCTTTCAGAGCGCGTTACTTACCTCAGTGCTCACCCTAAGGGGGAGGAGTTTCTCGTCGCAACCGAAAAGGCGCTTTACCTGGTGCAGCCGGCGGAGGAAAGCAGCGCGCCTCGTTCCTCAAAAGCACCTGCATTTACATTGCGCCGCCTCAAAGACGGGGTGTTTCACTGGCCCGCCCTCTCCCCGGATGGCCGGCAGGTAGCCTCCGGGAAAAAGGATGAGAAAGGCGAAGGGACGGCACTCGTCGTGCTTGACCTCTCGAGTGGGCGCGAAAGGGAAATGCTCCCATCTTTCACCAATCCGGGTGCGCCAGACGTGGCTTACCGGATCATCACCTCCGTCGCCTGGAGTCCTGACGGCAAAAGGATCGTGGTGGGAACGACAAGTCCGGCCGACCCTCGTATAGAATGGCTTGTCATCTTGGAGCCTGAAACCGGTCAAAAGCAGGATCTTTTAAGCACTACCCAGCTGTACACACCCCCCGGCTGCTTTACGCCGGACGGGAAGCACTATCTCTTTTCTCAGGGCAAGCCTGATTATCGTGAGTTCATGGGGGAAGGAAGCCAGCACACGGGCTCGGATGTGCCCGACCCCTTCCGGGCTAAACTCGTCCTTCTGGAATTGGAAACCGGGCGGCTCGCATACCTCCGGCACATTCCGCCGGACTTAAACTCCTACTGGCCGTTGTTCGACCGGGATGGAAAAATCTATTTTCTCGATAAAGACCCTAATATCGTGTTTTCTTCACCACGCCAGTCTGCTGCCAGTGTAAGCATTTATCGAGTGCCGCTACAAGGGGGACAACCGGAGCGCCTGCTTGGGGTTAAAGGCTTGGTGAGTTATGCGGTGATTCGTTGAATGGTGCCGTACTTGACCTTCTCCACCCGCTGCCGTTTCCTTGGGGTGCAGCCTGCGGCCGGTGATTTCCGCGCAAAACTTAATATACAGTACCATCAGGTTCCGTAGACACAGGCAAAGCCCGTTCGTGCACTATATAACCCGTTTGTGCCGCTTTTTGACCCGGTTGGGAAGATCAGGCAGGAATGGGTTTCGCGTCAACAATGTATCTGGATAGTAGAGAAGGAACTCTTTATGGGCAAAAATTAGTCGCTCAAAATGATACGATTACGACTTACCACACATATTTAAGTTCGGAAAACTGGTATATAAATAATCCATCAATCTACAGTACGATTGCAAATGTTGTGATTCCCCATAATGGTCAAAAAATACCCTAAAAAGGAAAAAGGAGGAATCGATAATGAATGATTATAAGAGATATTGCCGAAATATACTATTTTGCCTGATGGCTGGTATATTAGGGTTATTAAGTTTTATTAAAGCAAACCAGGGATACCCCGATCTGTATATACCACGGGCAGGACAACCACTTCCGGACAAAGTGGATTACAAACTGGAAGCACCTTTGACCGGTCTACCCCACCAGGCCCCTGTTTATAAATACAAAATAACTCAGATTACGCCGAATGATGCAACAGAACTGGCCCAGAAATTGGGGCTCCAAGGTTCGGTAGAATATGATTCCGTCATGAAGCGGTATCTTGTGCGTGATGGTCAAAAACAGTTGGAGTTAGAGGCAGAATCAGGGAAATGGGAATATCATGATTATGCAGTTTGGGGAAATGTAGAGTTGAATAAAAGTATTCCCTCTGATGAGGAAGCAATCAGGGCAGCCCAGACAACTCTAGATCAGTTAGGTATCAAGACCGCGAATTTTAACATCCGGGTCATCCCACAAACAGCAGGAGGGCTCATGGGTAACGAAAAGATCGTACGCAAGGATGTTTATCTGATGCGAATGCTCGATGGCAAACCAGTTTACGGGGTGTCTCGAATTATCGTTTCCGTTGGGCATCAAGGAGAGATTGAGGCGATCTGCAAATTTTATCACGAGCTTGAGTTTGATCGAACCGTTGAATTAAAGAACGTTGAACAGGCTTATACAGAACTCAAGAATAAAAGAGCGTCTATCAACATTCACCCAGATGCAAAAACAGCCGTGATTAAACAAATTAAACTGGGATACTGGGAAGATGCAGGGCCTTCATCAAGTCAGATCTACGTTCAACCGGTTTGGGTTTTTAGAGGGGATGCCTACGTAAACGGTGAAGTAGAGGAATTTGATGCTTTTGTCCCCGCCGTTGAGGGCGTAAAAATTGCAGATATACCATGATTTTTGGCTTGTGACCGGTTAGACCAGGAAGGAGTAAAGTGAAAATCGGCCATAAAATTCCAACGGCAAAACTAAAAAGGCGCAGAGGTATGTGAACTGAGCAAGAAAAAGCCGAAATAGAAAGATAAAGCTTTAAAAGAAATACTCGAAAGGGCAAAAGCTTTACCGATTTCTTCTGATGTCCCGGTACAGTTTCCCCGGCCGATACCCAGATAAAATGTTGGACGTGGTTTCCTTATAGGAGCCAATCAAGACGGAGCTCGGGAGTTTGTTGGAGTGATGCCTATTGGCCCTCAATGAGATTCTTCTAGGCCTGTTGTTATTAGCTGGTTTAGCCTACTATTTCCGTCAAGCTTTTGCTTCACAAAAAAATAAAGCCAGAATCGTTGACCTGCTGGTTGTAGGCATCATACTCTTTACGAGGCCAAAAATCCATGTTCATGTTAAAACTGACCCCCTAATGATTGCCGGAATATTGGTATTTGCCTACGCATGGGGAACCTTAATTATTGAAAAATTCTGGGAAGGCTATAAAGGAAATGAGAATCGGTAGGAGAGGGCGGCTAACACCCGCCCTCTCACCTATTAAGTTCAACGGTTGCCGGCTTTTCAAAGACCCCGACTCAGGCTTGATCTGATCCTGTACACGCGGTCACGCTAAGGCACTCATGCCGGCGGAAGTTACTTGATGCAAAGCTTGATCAGGTGCACTTCAAAAATTCACATATGGTATACTATTCAAAGGAAGGGGAAGCAAGGTCGTCATTTGGTGGTTGTTCAACGCACGGGCCTGCAAACCGGCCTATCGTCAACAATACAAAGGATTGGCAAAGAGAGGTGCAGAAAATGGGTGTCTTAGAGGTTTTTAGTGACGAGATCAAGGAGTATAAAAGGCTAAAGATTATTTCGGAAATAGTGCTTGTAAAAGAACATATCAAGCTTTTTGAGCAGAAGTACGTCTGTGCTTTCCAAGACTTCGATAAAAAGGTGAAGCAAGAGGCCGAAGATTTTGTGCAATGGGATGACTACATCGAGTGGAAGGCCTATCAAAAAAGCTTTGAAGGACTAAAGAAGAAAATCGGCGAGATAGAGCATGCTAAAGACGTTAGAATTACTGAATAAGCATGAAATCATAAAATCATATGAGATTCAGGACTTTCGCCAAGGACCTGACTTTTATTTCCTAATAGTGCGGGCAGACCTGAATAACAGCACGGTTCTCTATATAAGGGAGTACGTTTCGGAAGATGAATATCATTACCCTTATCACTGGCAGGAAGAGAATGGAACACTTTTGGTTCGATGGGACAATGCGCCTCACCACCCAGGATTAAAAACCTTTCCCCACCATAAGCATGTTGGTGAGCAGATTTTGCCTTCCTATGAGATCACACTTGAAGATGTTATAAAATATATCGTTGCTTGCCTTGAAGAACTGTAAAGAAACCATTTTAATTGCCTTGCTAGAAGTTGCAGCGTACACGGGCTAGCTCCCGGCTAACACTGACTCCCCAGGCGGCCCAGAGCGTCGCAATGCGCCCGCAGGGCGGCCTCGTCCCAGAGAACGAAGCGGATCAGGCGGACGTGTTTAAGGGAGGGCGCCACCTCGGCAACGGCCTGCAGGGCCACCTCCGCCGCCTCCTCCACGGGGTAGCCGAAGACCCCGGTGGAGATGGCGGGAAAGGCAATGGATTTGATGCCATGCCCATCGGCCAGCCTCAGGGCATTGCGGTAGCAGTTGGCCAGCAGTTGGTCGGAGGGGCGGTCCACCCCGTAGACCGGCCCCAGGCAGTGGATCACGTAGCGGTTGGGGAGCCGGTGGCCGCCGGTGAGCACCGCCGTCCCCGGCCTGATGGGAGCCAGAGGACGACACTCCTGCTCCAGCCCCGGACCCGCCGCCCGGTGAATCGCCCCGGCCACCCCGCCCCCGCTGCGGAGCTGGGCATTAGCGGCATTGACCACGGCCTCGCAGTCGGCCTGGCGGGTGATGTCCCCCTTTATGCACTCCACCCGGATATCCGAGATGATTCGCTCCATTCTTTCTGCCCCCTTTGATCCATCTTTTGTTATAAGTTTAGCTGCTGGCTTCCCGGAGATCAAGCCTCCCCTGCGGCCACCTTTCACCGGAGACCGGCTCCCGGGACGGCAACAAAGTCCCCGGTATAAATAAACGGATAAACCAGGAGCTGACGGTCAGACGGCCACAGGCAATGAACCCCCTCTTTACTTTTGGGTATAGGCCTGAGCCACGACCGGACGGTGATGCTCCTGCCTGGACGTGCAGATAAGGCAAGAAGCGGTCAACTCCGTAGTACCAGGCAGCGCTACCGGTCAGAATTTCCTGATATCATAGGCGCGGCAGGCTGCGGCAAAGCGGGCTGCGGCGCGGGGAGAGGAGGCAAAATGATAGTGCAGGTAAGAGGCAAGGAGATTGCCGGAGGCATACCCGTTCAACCCGGCATCCCGTTCTCCCTTCAGGAAGGAAAATGCCCAGCTGAAGCCTTCACACTGCGGGGTAAAAGTAGAGTAGTGAAACTCGTGGCCCCGCAGGGACTGGCCGGCACGGCAGAGAATGTTATCTGAGAGGGCCGTAGCGGTCACATACCCCATTCCCACCAGGCGCCTTTCCATGCGGCAGGAACCGGGCACCAGGCCGACCATCGGATGGTCCCGGCCTTCCAGGTCCCGGAGAGACTCGCAGAGGTACATGAAGCCTCCGCACTCGGCATAAATCGGCATACCCCGGGCATGGGCGCTGCGCAGGCTTTCCTTCATCCCATCGTTTGCCGAGAGCCTTTCGGCGAAGAGCTCGGGGAAACCCCCTCCGATCAGGACTCCCCTGGTCTCCGGAGGCAGGGCTCGATCCCGCAGGGGGCTGAAGGGCACCGGCTCCAAACCCATCTCCTCGAGCAAGGCCAGCCCGTCCCTGTAGTAAAAATTAAAGGCCTCGTCCCAGGCGTAGGCAATCCGCACCCGCCCGGAGGCTTGTTGCCGGAAGGTTTTCCGGCCACCTCCGCCGAGCCGGAGGCGCATCCGCCCGTTCTCAAACCGATCTTTTAATACGGATCGGAAACGGGAGGGAGCGCTTTCGGCGACGCGCAGAACGGCGTCCAGGTCCACTTGCCGCCCGACCGCCTCCGAAAGTCCGGCAAGGACATCGTCCGGCCGCCGTTGCTCCGGTACGGGGACCAAACCGAGGTGTCGCTCCGTCAGGCGGGGGAGGCTGCCCGCCTGGATCGCCCCCAGAACGGGAATATCGATCGCCCGGAAGGCATCCAGCAACATCTCCAAATGCCGGGGTCCCTGAACGCGGTTGAGGATCACTCCTGCCAGCAGCAGGTCGCGGTCCAGGGCGCGGCACCCCAGGTATTCCACCACCGCACTGCGGGCCTGGGCATGCACATCCAGGACGAGGACCACCGGACAGCCCAGCAGCTTGGCGATCTCGGCGCTGCTCGCCCGTTCGCCCGCGCCCGCCGAGTCGGGCACCCGTCGCAGGCCGTCGAAGAGCCCCATTACTCCCTCGATCACCGCCAGATCGGCGTCCTGCACCGCCTTCCAGAAAAACTCCCGGACCCGGGAGTAAGAAAGAAGCCAGGTATCCAGGTTGCGCGACCAGCGCCCGGTAACGGCGGTGTGGTAGCTGGGGTCGATGAAGTCCGGGCCGACCTTAAACCCCTGGACGCGATAGCCCCGCCGCACCAGGGCCCCCATCAGGCCGGTGGCGATGCTGGTTTTACCCGAACCGCTCCGGACGGCGGCGATCATCAACCGCGGCCTGTTTTTCATATGTGCCCACCCCGGCGGGCAGGAAGCCCCAGGAGATCGTAGATTCCGGCCATGTCCAGCCTGGCGCGGCTCTGCTCCGCCAGCCGGTCCAGCTCCCTTTCGAGCAGTTCGGCATGGCTGAGTCCGGGCCTGGGCGCTTCCGCAAGGCCGCGCCGCTTCCGGAGCCGGCCGAGCAGGTGCCCCCGGAACGCATCATTGTCGAAGATACCGTGAAAATAGGTTCCCCAGACGAGACCGGAGGGGCTGACGGCTCCGTCAAAGCCCGTATCCGCCTCCCCCCGCCGCTTCGTGACCCGCAGGAAAGGCCGCACCTCCCTGCCCGCTACCGTGCGCCCCATGTGGATCTCGTACCCCTTTATGGTGCTGCCGGCAAGCTCCTCCCAAAGGGGGCCGTTCCCCAGCAGTTCCCCCTCCGCCTGGGCCAGCACCTTCTCGGGGGCAAAGGTGGTCACCGTATCCAGCAGGCCGAGGCCGGGAAGCTCGTCCCGGTCGGATTCGGTATGATCCGGGTCGCGCAGTTCACGGCCCAGCATCTGAAAACCGCCGCAGATGCCGCAGACCGGGATGCCTTCCGCCGCCGCCCTCCGCACCTCGGCCGCCAGACCCGTTTCGTAGAGGTAGAGCAGGTCGGCGATGGTGTTCTTTGTACCGGGGATGACCACCAGATCCGGCTTCCCCAGTTTCTCCCCCTCTTTGACGTACCGGAGGCGGACGCCGGGCTCCAGGGAAAGGGCGTCGAAGTCGGTGAAGTTGGATATCCGGGGAAGCAGGAGCACCGCTATTTCAATCTCCCCGGAGGTGGCGTGCACATCCTCCAGACAGACCGAGTCCTCCGCCGGGAGATGCAGGTCTGTAAAATAGGGCAGGACGCCGAACACCGGCCTGCCGGTTTTATTTTCCAGGAAGGTCAGGGCGGGTTGGAGCAGCGACAGATCCCCCCGAAACTTGTTGATAACGAAGCCCTTAACCATCTCCCTCTCCTCCGGGTCCAGGAGTTCGAGCGTTCCCACTATGGAGGCCAGGGCACCACCCCGGTCGATATCGGTGACCAGAAGCACCGGAGCGTCTGCCATGCGGGCAACCCGCATGTTCGCCAGGTCGCGCTCCTTTAGATTCACCTCGGCGGGACTACCGGCCCCTTCGATGACGACAATGTCGAAATCCCTCATTAGCTTCTCCAGAGTTTCCTCGATGATTTTCAGGTACTGCAGGTTGCGTTTCATATGGTAGTCCCGGGCGCTCATGTTGCCGACGGGTCTGCCGAGAACGATCACCTGCGACGTGGCGTGGGCGGTGGGCTTCAAAAGGATGGGGTTCATCTCCACCCGGGGCTGCAGCCCTGCGGCCTGCGCCTGCAGCACCTGGGCGCGCCCCATCTCCCCGCCGTCTTCGGTGACAAAGGAATTCAGGGCCATGTTCTGGGATTTAAACGGTACCACCCGGTAGCCGTCCTGGTAAAAAATGCGGCAAAGGGCGGTAACAAGAATGCTCTTGCCCGCATTGGAAGCAGTCCCCTGCACCATGATGGCTCTGGCCATCCTTTACCCCTCCATTTACACCTGGTTTAGACTCATGCCCCTAATGGGGCATTATCAGAAGAACGAAATAACGGAAAACCCGGTCTTCCGGTTTTCACAGCCCGGCCCCGCCCCGGGCGAGGGAGATCATGGCGTTGACTACGGCAACCGCCGCGGTGCTCCCCCCCTGGTTGCCGAGCAGGGTGATGTACGGGACATCCTGGTTCGCCAGGCGCGCCTTCACCTCGGCCGCCCCCACAAAGCCGACGGGAGTTCCGATGATCAGGGCAGGCCTGACCCCCCGAGCGCTCAGCCGGAGAACCTCCGACAGGGCGGTAGGGGCATTCCCCACCACCACGATCTGGCCCCGCCAGAGATCCTGGTAACACCGCACCGCAACAAGCGCCCGGGTCAGGCCTTCTTCCCGGGCGATCCTGCAAACCCGCGGGTGGTGGATCAGACAGACCGCCCTCCCCCCCAGCTCCCGCAGGCCGCTCCGGTTGATCCCGATTTTGACCATCCGCACATCGGTGAAGAGAAGGGCCCCCTTTTTCAGAGCGGACAGCCCCACCTCCAGGGCCTCCGGGTGGAACCTCATCAGGCCGGCTACGGAAGGATTTCCCATGGCGTGGACGACCCTGCGCACCACCTCCCCCTCCGCCCCGGAAAACCTCTCCCGGAAGAAATCTTCCCCCAGGCTTGCCTCAATCAGGCAGCGGCTGTGGGAGGTAATCGCATCGGGGTCGGTAAGCTCCGGCCCGAATGTTTGGGCGCCGTCAGGCGATAAGACCCCGGCGGAGCGAATCCTTTCCAGGAGGATTTCCGCCAGACGGGGATCTGCTCCCACACAGGGGGTTATCTTAAATTTCAACCTGTATCCGTACCGGGCATTGATCTCCTCCAGCGCCTCCGGCACATCGTGTTCCAGGTGCATGCCGGGAAAGAGAAAGGCGGGAACCACAACGATTTCGTCGACCCCTTCCCCGACGAGGTGTTCCACCACATCAGGCAGGGAAGGCCTGCCGAACTGGAAGAAGGCGGGAAGCACGCGCACCCCGAGACCCGCCTGAACCAAACCGGCCAGCCTCTCCAACCCCCGGTTGGCGGCCTCCCGCCTGCTGCCGTGGCCCAACAGCAAGATACCGGTCTTCATAAGAGTCCTCCTTTTGCCTGCATCGCTTTTTCCGCCCAGCGGATGACGTCCTCCAGGCTGGCCGCCACCTCACCGGAGGGTTCCGGGAGGGGCCGCCGCACCACTACAACGGGAATTCCCAAAGCCAGAGCGGCGTCGACCTTCACCCGGGTGCCGCCCTCGGCGCCGCTGTCCTTAATCACCAGGGCGCGTGCCCCGCTCGCCTCCAGCAGCGCCTCGTTGAGCTTTACGGTGCCGGGACCCTGCATGGCGATAATCCGCTCGATCCCCAGCCCGAGCCGGCGACACGCCTCCACCGATTCCGGCACCGGCAGCACCCGCACGGTGAAGCGGCAGCGGCCCAGTTTGGGATGCCTTAAAAAGAGCTCCAGAGGCTTCACCCCCACGGCCAGGAAAACATCCTCTACTCCCAGGCCGGCGAGGCACTCCACCGCCTCCTCCCACCCCGAGACGCAGTGCACCAGGGGGTCGGAAGGTAAGGCGGTTGGTCCCCTTTCCCAACGCAGGTAAGGGAGGCCGCAGCGCTTCGCCACCTCCCAGGCCGTGCGGGAGATTTCCACCGCGAAAGGGTGGGTGGCATCGAGGATTCCCCGCACCCCTTTTTCCAGGACCAGCTCCTCGAGGGCCGCCGCATTCAGGCGGCCAATCCTGACGGCGATTCCCGGCACAGTCTGCAGGAGCTCCCCTCCAAACGACGTGGCAACACTGGCAAGCACCTCAAAACCGGCCGCTGCCAGTCCGGCCGCCAGTTTTCTCCCATCCCCGGTTCCGGCCAGGACCAGAATCATATCCGGTATCCCCTCGGGGTCACCAGGCGGCCGTCTTTAATGTAAGATCGGCTGTTCCCGACCAGAACCAGGGAGTGCATGTTGATCTCCTCCTTCAGGAAACCTGCCAGATCGGACAGGACCACCCTCTGCCCGGCCCTGCCGGCGCCTGTAACAATCCCCACCGGTGTGGCAGGGTCGCGGTACCTGAGGATGACCTCCCTTGCCGCGGCGATCTGCTTCACCCTGTGCCTGCTCTTCGGGTTGTAAAAAACGATCACGAAGTCCCCCCAGGCGGCGGCCTCGATCCGGCTCAGGATCACATCCCAGGGGGTCAGGAGATCGCTCAGGCTGATCACGGCAAAATCGTGCATCAGGGGAGCCCCCAGCAGGGCCGCCGCCGCAGATGCCGCCGTAATCCCCGGTACCACCTCGAACTCCACCCGGTGGTGCTCTCCCGTTTCCAGCAGCACCTCCAGGACCAGGCCGGCCATCCCGTAGATGCCCGCATCCCCGCTGCTCACCACGGCAACCCTTCTACCCGAAAGGGCGAGTTCCACCGCCAGCCGGGCCCGGGCGACCTCCTCCCGCATCCCGCTTCCCTCCACCACCTGGCCGGGTGCCAGAACCTCCGCCAGCAGCTTGAGATAGGGCGTGTACCCCACGATGACCTCTGCCCGGCGCAGAACCTCCAATGCCCGCCGGCTCAAATACGACGGATCGCCGGGCCCGATGCCGACCACAGCAAGCCGTCCTCCGCCAGGGCGACCGTTACCCGGCCGAACCTGGTTTTGGGAAGGATGAGCCTCCCCTCCGTTGCCGCAACCAGTGCCGCCGTCTCGCATACTCCTCCCACCCCCACCTGTGATTTTACAAAAACGGAATCGTGAAGTCCGGGGTTGTTTTCCATCACACCCTGCAGGACACCGGAATCGAAAAAAGCCGTTTTGAGCCTGAGGGAAGATGCGGCATCCCGCAGCCCTCGCTCATCTTCCTTTACAGTATGGCTGGCCAGAAGCCTGAGGCTCTCCCTGCGCCTCCCTGCCAGCCGCAGGGCCGACTCCACGGCCTCTACAATCTCGCTTCCGGAGACGCCGCGCCTGCACCCGATTCCCGCCACCAGGCACGCCGGGCACAGGCACAGCCCCTTCTCGGGCAATGAATCAAGGACCCGGCTTGTCACAAAGACCGGAACGCAGTCAGAAGCCTCCGGGTGATCCGGTTCCCCGGCCCAGGGGAAAATCTCAAAATCCCTTCCCCCCGTGATCCCTTCCAGGTCCCACTCCGTATAGATCACCACCCGCTCCCCTGCCAGGAACGCCATATTGACGGCCTTGACCCTCTCCAGAGGCAGCGGCCGGAAGCCGCACTCCCGTGCCAGCAGGTCTATTGCAGGCTTTCCCTGGACGTCGGTGGCGGTGGTGACCACCGGGGTTGCTCCCAAAGCGGCGGCCACCTGCCGGGCCAGGCTGTTGGCCATTCCCCAGTGCCCGCCTGCGAGGCTCACCGCGAAGCTGCCCTTCTCATCCACCACCACGACGCCGGGGTCCGACCATTTGCTCCGCAGCAGGGGGGCGATTACCCTTACCACGATCCCCACCGCCATGATGAATACCAGGCCGTCGTACCCGTCCCAGATGCTCCGCACCAGCTCTGCGAGGGAACCCTTCGGGGAGAAGAGATCCACCACCCGTTCCCCCCTCCAGGCGCCGGCCAGCCGTTCCGCCAGGGCTGCGCCGGCAGGCGTTAAAGAGACAACCGCCGTTTTCCCGGCCGGGTGCTCAGGATTGCTCCTCCACCGCTCCATCGGGTGCCCGTCCCTCTCTTCGGGTGCGGAAGCCGTGGGTAAAGCGCGGGTCGTAAAGCAAAGAACGCTTTCCCCGGGCGGCCAGAAAATCCCCTATGAAAACCAGGGCGGTTTTGGTGATCCCCGCCGCCTCCGCCTCGGCGGCAAGCCTCCCGAGGTTTGTCCGGATCACCCGTTCCCCCGGCCAGGAGGCCCGTTCCACGATGGCCGCCGGGGTATCGGGAGAAAGGTGTACGAGCAGGTCTTTGACCGCCTCCTGCAGCAGCCCCGCGCTCAAAAAGAGGCAGAGGGTGGAACCGTGGCGGGCGAGTTCCCGCAGCGACTCTGCGGCCGGAACAGGCGTCCTGCCCCCCTGCCGGGTCAGGATCACCGTCTGGGTTCCCCCCGGTACCGTCAGCTCGCGCCCCAGCAGCGCCGCCGCCGCAAGGAAGGAACTTACCCCGGGGACGATCTCGTAGGGAATCCCCTCGGCCTCCAGGAGGTCGAACTGCTCCTGCACCGCGCCGTAGAGGGCGGGGTCTCCGGTATGCAGCCGGACCACCACCTTTCCGGCGGCAGCCCCTTCCCGGATCAGCGCCACCGTTTCCTCAAGGGTCAGGCGCGCCGTGTCGTGGCAGGGAACCCCGTCCCGCACGTTTTTCAGCAGCTCGGGATTGACCAGGGACCCGGCGTAAAGCACCAGTTCCGCTTCCTGCAGGAGCCGGAGGCCCTTAACGGTGATCAGTTCCGGGTCGCCCGGCCCTGCTCCCACAAAGTAAACGACTCCTCTGCGTATTTCGCTCAACAGGCATCCCCCTTTTACACAGCCCCTGCATCCGTCCCGGGCAGCGGGCCGGTGCTATATGTTTATCCTTGCGCTTGCTCCCGTACTCCGGTTGAACTCGCCCTAAGACTCGTCGCAGACGGCAGCCGACCGGCTCCTATGACGCCATCCATGGCGCAGAGTCGCCTAGCTCAACATCCTGTTTCGCTTCGGCTGCCGTTAGCTGCTCCTTCGTCAAGGGCGAGTAACAACCTCCGTA
>DULK01000056.1 GCA_012840385.1 Syntrophomonadaceae bacterium | reverse complement strand
TAAGCAATTCTTACAACTTGTAAAAAACTATCGGGGTTTGATGTTACTTTATAGTTATTTGTAGATAATTGTTTTGCAAGCTTTTCCTGAATTCTGGTATCAGTGAAGAGTAATTCCACGATGTATCTCCCTAGAGTATCATCATTAACGAGATTTTCTCCTTTATAAACTTTATTATCAGGTAAAATTCTAACTTTTGGTACTATATTTTGTTTCGAATGATGGATGAGGTCAAGTTGTACAGCTGCTTCTGACGGGCTGTTTGCTAATATTCCGAAATGTTTAATTTGATGTAAACCACCGGTCTTTTCTTCGAAATCGTCCGTTGATGCATTTATGAAATAGGCAGCACTTAAGACAAAGAAGATAAAAAATAATGTTCCTATCGTTGTATTTTTATTCATTAACATACCTACCCTTTTAAGATCAGCGTTCTACCATGTTTAAATAAAGATGACCTCTCAAAGAGTCCCAAATGTAATACTCCATGTTTCTTCCAGGGCATACTGTATCATTAAAATCTTTCGGCTATTGTCATAAAAGTCCTCCTCGTTTTGTTCTTTGAGGTAGATTATCCGCCTGGCAGGATGGGGGATACAAGGTGGGAAAATTTGACGCTTACTGGAATAGAGTAGATTTTTTCAGTCATTAGGATTCCAGGACAAGCGAACACGCATGTCATAACCGTTGGTTCAACGGTTATTTTTGTTTAAAATCCATTCATGCAGCAAAATCATCCGGTTGTGCAGCGATATGCTCCGTTTGAGAAAACAAGGCAGGAGAGTGATTTTCTGTGTTCTGTGTCAAAAATGTGTAGACTTAAATTTAATTTTGAGAGATGAGAACATGTTGAAACTACTTAAGACAAATCTTCTGCGGTTTGCTTCGGCGCTGCTCCTGTTTGTAGCGGCAACTGAAGTCAGTGCCACTTGCTGGTTCCACTGGTATCAGCCGAAAGTGCCGAAATAAGGATAATCGATAACTTTCTTAATGGGTCAAGAACAGCACCCGGTGAACCGGAAAACTGTTAGTACTCTTTTGCAGAGGTGAATACCCTTCCTTTGATAGCAAAGGTGCAGACATATCTTAGCCTGTTACTCCAGAAGGCAGAACCGGTGCTAGCTGATTCGGTCATTTCCACGGCACACATGGCCGGTCACTGAAGCCGTACTGGTGCTTGAGGGCGACCATGCGTAAATAGGTTTCCGCCGGTACGGAAGGCCACCCCAAACACTGAAAGTATTTGTACCGAAACGATGTGAAGAAACGCTCATCATCCAAACAGGCGTCCAGTTACAATAGATCTTCCGGAGCTCAAGCAGTTCGGGGGGCAACAACGGATTATTTTTCACCTCTGCAGGAACCTGAGCTAGCGTGTCGAACAGTGATCAGAAGGAATTCCTTCCTATCAATTGTTTGGTTTGCCACCTTAAATGATTCACCACGGAGACCTGAATCCCTTGATTGATTTCTGTATTCTCAAGGATTTTTGTCGCTGACTTTTCAGGAGAATCTAATTAAATCTTTCCCTATAGCAAAGGGAGGTAAGCTAGCTAGATTGAAAAAAATATGCATCTGGTTAGTTCTGTTATTGTTTATTTTATCAGGTTGTAGCAAACCAAATAACACCAAACCGGATAATTTGCCTGACCCGAAAATTATCATTAAAAAAGTAGCATTAATTTATGGTGAGATGAATCCAAAAATTATAAAAATTAAAGAGGATACCACCGAAAACGATATGAAACCAATGTACTTAGTCACTATTAAAGGGAATTTTAAAAAAGGCAATTTACGTGCTCCTTACCTATCTTTTTCTATGCTGGCAAATGGAACATACGTATGGTGTATCAGAGCCTATAACAACTTGAACAGCCCTGTATCTATTTGGGAAGATGATGAAATAAGGTTTCATTGAAACTTCAGACCGGATGGTATCTATGACCATCCGGTCTCCTGGTTACAATGATAGGCGTGCTGATTATGTCTTTCTTTTATATCCTTTTCATCTCCGTGATAAAAAACCGCCATATTATAAGGGAATATGGCTTTGGGTGAGAACTATTTTTAAAAACAGGTGTGGCGCCGTTTACTTTTTAATTATTCTATCAGGATTTTCCATCGGCAATATAATTGAATTATTAACTCAAACCTTTAATCTGTCATTGAAAATACTTGTAACCGTCTTATTGAGAACTTCTTCTTTTTCTTCTCGAGCAAGGTGATACCTTTTCCGTAGCAATGTTCTCACCCCGGAATTGTCTATTCTCATCTTATCATAGCCGAACATCTTATTGGAATACATTTGAAGTATATCCTTTCTCTTATCGCCGCCGGGCCGGGGTGGCGCAGGTTGCCCGCCGCAGACCCGGCGGGTATTTTCGTTCCTCTGATGTTGCCGCCCCGGTGGCGTGGGTGTCTGCCCTGTAAGACCGCAGCAAGAATACCGGTGGTCACTCCGACCGGGATAATACGGAGAAAAAGGCCGGGGGCATTAAAGCCCCCGGCCCGAACGGCGGCAGACGGCCGAATATGCTAATCCAGCCGCTCCAGGTATTCCCGCAACCCCTCCGAAAGCGGCCAGTCCCGCCGGATCGAGCGGTGGTACTGGAAGTTGCCCCCGGCCGCCTTCCCGTAAAAGGTGACGTCGACGGTTTCTCCCATGCCCGTTTTGCCCTCGGGGCCGGATATATTGAGCAGTTCCTCGATCAGCCGCCGGTCCCTGATCTCAATCCGCTCAGGCACCGCGCCGGCATTATACGCCTTTGAGGGCACAAGGTATTCCAGGACGGCATACTCGATCTCCTCCGGCAGCAGGGCGATCTGCTCGTAATACCCCTTTTCCTTGAGCCAGCCGATAACCGACCCGTAACCGGGTCTGAGGTTGTAGTGCACCGAGTTCCCGGCGGCATCCACGATATCGGCGTACATATTTTCCTCCGGACCGGCAGTCAGTTCCTCAAAGGTTAAATCGAGCACGTCCCGTCGCAGGAGGGCGGCGAACTCCCCGATCTCCTCCCTGTTCGCCAGGATTACCTGCCTTTTCGGGGTCCGCAGATCGCCGATCTCGATCAACTTGATCTCCTCCGGATACTGGATCACCACCGGAAACCGGGCCCGCTTATATTCCCGGGACTCGTACACCGGCTTGAGCAGGGAGGCGTAATCCCTCTCATCGAAGGAATACCGGCGGGCCAGATAGGTGCCGTTTTCCAGGGTATAAACGATATATCGTTCAGTCCCCTCCCCCCGACGGGGAGCCTTCAACAGCTGCCGGTGCAGGAGGACGATCTTCTCAATGGTGTTCCGGTCTTCGAAGAAACAGCCTCCCCTATACTCCGCATCCCGAACCGCGGTGCTCCAGGTTTTCTCATCTCGCATCCAATAGTTGATATAGGGCCCGTAGTAAACCTCCTTCACCTTCGCCGGGTCGGGAACCCGGTGCACGTAACCGGTGACGTCGGTGGCAATCCCCAGCAGCAGGACCGCCACCACCGCGGCGTATCCCAGGTACCCTCTGTACGAAGACCAGATTTTGAGAGATTTCTGCAGCAGGGCCTCGGCCGTCAGGTAGCCCAGCAGGGAACCCAGCACGTAGCCCAGGGCGATGACGGAGAAGACACCCCGGTATACCGCGGCGAAATAGCCCCCTGCCAGCAGCATGGCGCAGGCGGTCACCCCGTATTTGAAAACCGGACGCAGGACCGGAAAGGCGATCACCTCGCCGGCGGCCTCGGCGGGCCTCATCCTGTAGACGAAGTCGGCGACGACCAGGAAGAGGACGGCCACCAGGAGATACACCGCCACGGTGCCGGCGGTGAAAAGGTCGCGGTCGGTTCCGCCGGCTAACAACATCAGCGGGAAGTTATACCTCAGATTTCCGGTCGGGTTGACGACGTAGCCGTAAACCAGGTACCGGAGGTTTTCGGTAAGAAGCATATACAAACCGACGGGAAGCACCTGCAGGATATAGGTGAAGATGATCTGGGCCACGGCATTCCCCGTGAACATTCCCACGAAAACGGCGATGGAGAAGGTCAGCGTGTCGAAGAGGGCGCTCATCCCAATCCACCGGAGGATGTCCACCGGGGTGTAATATAACTTTAAGAGGGTGGTGGCATTCAGGGCCAACAGTACAAGGCCGGTGACCAGAACGGGCATAAGCAGCAGCACCAGCCCCGCCGCCGTGTGGCTGAGAAACAGAGTTTTCCGGTCGAGGGGGAGGCTGTGCAGGACCGCCGTCGCCCGGCCGTTGTGAAGATACTGGAAGAGCAGCACCGCCAGGATTACGGGCACGGTGCAGAGCAGGAGGACCTGCAGCCCGGCCGCGCCGGAAAAAAGGTCCAGCGTATTTCGCAGCATTTCCCCTGCCCATTTATTGGCGAGGGGCAATTCCCTCATCATGTGGTCGAAGGGCAGGATCAGAAGCAGGGCGATGCCGTACAGGGCGCCGACCCACCAGAACCGCTTGAGAGCACCGGCCATCACCCCTTTGCTAAATAAGGACCCTTTGAACGTCATAACCGATCCCCCCCAGCTCGTAGATGAAAACCTCCTCCAGCGTCAGCGGCAGGATATCCAGGAGCACCGGCTCAGCCCGCCGCAACTCGGACAGGAGCCGCTCCCTGTCCCCTTTAACTATCAACTGAAGGACGCTGCCGTTCTGCTCCCGGTGCAGAACCGTCTCCTCCCGGAGCAGATCCGGCGGCGCCGTTCCGGCGAAGGCGACCTGAATCTTATGGATATCCGTCTTCAACTCGTCGAGATCCCTTTCCACCAGGATCGTGCCCTGATGCAGGATCCCCACATGGTCGCAGACATCCTCCAGCTCCCGCAGGTTGTGGGAGGAGACCAGCACCGTGGTTTTGCGTTCGGCCACATCCTGAAGCAGCAGGCTCCAGACCTGTTTCCGCATCACCGGATCCAGGCCGTCCACCGGCTCATCGAGGAGCATCACCCGTGGCATGGCGCAGATCCCCAGCCAGAAGGCCACCTGTTTCTGCATCCCCCGGGACAGGCGGGTGACCCTCCTCCCGGGGTCGATGGAGAACACCTGCTTCAAGAGCCGGTACCTCTCCCAGCTCCAATGGGGGTAGAGGCCGGCATAAAACCGGGCCGTTTCCTCGACGCTGTATTGGGAGAAGAAATAGAGTTCGTCGGGGATGTACACCAGGAGCGCCTTGACCTCCGGGTTTTCGTAAACCGGCCGGCCGTCCACGGTGACGGTTCCCGCATCCTGCCGGTAGACTCCGGCCAGGTGTTTGATGAGGGTGGTCTTTCCGGCGCCGTTGGGCCCCACCAGGCCGTAGATGGAGCCTTTCCCCACGTTGATACTGACCTTATCCAGGGCTTTGATCTTGCCGAAGCTCTTGCTGAGCTTTCTGACCTCTATCACTCAATCAGGCCTCCTTTCCTGTAGATGGCGCGGACGGTTTCGATCAGATGCTCGACCGGCTCGTTCAGATACATCAGCTCCGATACGTTCCGCTCCAGCTCCCGCAGCAGCTCCTCCCGCCGGGGATTGGAGTTCGACCGGCTCTGCGGGGCGACAAAGCTCCCCTTGGCCCGGATGGAATAGATGAACCCCTCCGCCTCCAGGTCCTTGTAGGCCTTCTGGATGGTGTTGGGATTGACGGTCAGCATCTGGGCGAGCTCGCGCACCGAGGGTATCCGCTCGTCCGGCTTCAGCACCCCGCGGATGATCAGCGCCTTGATTTTCTCCTTGATCTGTTCGTGCAGGGGTCGGCGATCCCTGAAGTCCGGCTGAAACATAGGCACCTCCCTTCTGTATTATTAACATTAATACAGTTAATACAGTGGTATAATATACCGTTCCTGGCAGGTTGTCAAGTATTTAAATTATTGAATACCATTGCCAACACCCTTAAAGCGCCCGGAGAAGAGGTGACAGATATTGTCCTGATTGGGAAGAGAAGAGGGAGGCATCAGCCTTGCGCAAGAAAGTATTGTTTGCATCGTGGTGGGGGATATTTTATCATGGCAACAGGGTCGGCGGGGCGTTGACGAACAGGCGCAAAACAGCTGTGAACTGAATAAGGGGTATCTCCGTTACCCGGAAATACCCCTCGATTTAGAACATTGAGGGAGTGGGAGGGGGCAGTAATCCCCCTCAAATTGAGGGGAGGACGTCACTTGCCGGCTGCTGGAGAACCTTTACGTCGCTGGCCTGAGGCCCGCGGCTGCCGCGGACCACGTTGAACTGCACGGTCTGTCCTTCTTGCAGGGTTTGGAAGCCCTGACCCTGGCCGGCTGGGGCTTTACCCTAACCGGATCTCCTTGTACTGCCTGGTGATCTCCACGATGGCCGTCTCGGTGGGGAGGCGCTCACCGCTGGAACCGGCGGCGTATCCCACTGCACCGGAGTTCATGATGGAATAGCGGGCGGTTTCCACGTCCTTGAAGGGGCCGCCGTGGGTGAGGACGAGCACCTCCGGGTTCACCTCTCTGGCCGCCCTGCAGATCTCCTGGACGTGCCTGGCTGCCTCCTCGAGGCTCTGGGACTTTTTCGCCCCGGTCAGGCCGCCGACGGTCACCCCTACGATGGCTCCGATCACATCGGCGCCGGCTTCGGCCATGATCCGCCCCTCCTCCGGGGTAAAGGCCCATCCTACCGTGAAGACATCCTTCCGGTGGGCGGTCCTGATCAGTTCCACCTCCCTGGAGAAGCCGATCCCCGCAGCCTCGAGCTGTTCCGCAAACTCCCTGCCGTAAATGCCCACAAAGGGCTCGTTGGTAATCCCGGAAAAGCCCATGTCCAGCAATTCGTCAATGAACCTTTCCATATTCAGGGCGGGGTCGTGGGCACCGATCCCGGCGATGCACGGGGTTTCCCTGACCGCCGGAAGGGTTTCCCGGGCCATCCGGGCCACGTGTTCGTTGGCGTTGGAATAGGGGAGCCAGGCCAGCAGGGAGGGCTGCCCCATCATCCGGTAGTGGGCGGTGCTGTAGACGCCGATGAGATCGGCTCCGCCCATTTCGGCGCACCTGGCGGTCAGGCCGATCCCCGCCCCGAACATGAGGAGGGCCTGTCCCTGCCGGACCTGGCCGCGCAGGCGCTCCAGCACCTCTTGTCGCGTATAGCGCTTAGCCACCGGAACACCCCCTAGAATGGAACGACGTAGGGAAGGTCCTGGTGGCTTCCCTTCTTCCACTTGCCGTTCAGCATCTCTTCCAGCAGTTCCGCCATCAGGTCTGCGAACTCGGGCTCGTTCAGGTGCCTGTCGACGATGATCACGTCGAGATTCGGCTTGTCCCTGTCGATAACCTTGCGCAGGGCGGATACGAAATAGCCGCTCCGCAGCGACCATCCGGGGTGATCCGGGTCTTCCACCCAAACGGGTCCCGGCCCGGGCCCCGCCCAGCCGAGATCCTTGTTCGGCGCCGGAAGATCGCAGGCCCCCCAGCCCCGCATCGGCACGCAGAGCACCGTCGGCCCCTTTGCCCTGTTGAGCTTTTCGGCAATATGCTCCCCGATGCGGTACGCCTCCTCGGTGGACACCCCGATGCACGTCACCATGGGGTTGTGGACGTAGAGGCCGCGTCCGGGTTGATCCGTCTCCTTGAGCAGCCTCTCCGGCACCGTATCCTTGGGCCCAAAGTTGATCAGGTCGAGGCCGCCCGGGGCAACAACCTGGGGAATTCCCTTCTCCCCGGCGGCGGTGAGGCGGTCCGGGCCTGCGCTGAGCACGCCTCCCAGCAAGAGGTCGCCGATCTCGTGGGTGGTGATGTCCAGGATTCCCACGATGTAGCCGTCCCGGATCAGTTCCTCCATTGACCGGCCGCCGCTGCCCACGGCGTGGTTGATCATGACATCGTAGCCCCGGTCCTCAAAGTACTTTGACGCCCGCAGGACGCACGGGGTGGTGACCCCGAACATCATGCACCCGATGAGCGGCTTTTCCTCAACCGCCCCTGCTTCCGGTGCCCCCGCCATGCCGACAACGGCGCCTGCGGCGTTGTTCAGGATCCTGCGGGTCACCTTGTTGAGCCCGGCCTCGGCGATGGGATACATCAGGCAGAGGTCCTTGGTGCCCACATAGGGGCTGACGTCCCCGGAGGCCATGGTGGTCAGCATGAATTTCGGTACCCCGATGGGGAGGGTCTGCATGATGCGTGTGGCGATGCTCGCCCCCATGGACCCGCCGTAGGCGATCATCCCGTCAAGCTTCCCCTCCCGGAGCAGCCTGGCAGTCAGCTTCGATGCGGCTTCGACGATGATGTCGGAGGCCTTGCCCCGGTCCAGGGCAAAGATCTCCTCCTTGGTACGGCCGATCTCGCCCAGGACCTGGCTGATACTGATGTCGGCCCAGCCCACCTCCCGTCCGACGCTCAATTCCAGGATGGTCGGCTCGCCGCCGGCGGCCCTGACCCGTTCGGCCAGGTACCTGATCTCCTGCCCCTTGGTATCCAGGATTCCTGCCACGATAATAGCCGGTCTCTTTCCCATAGTTTTGTCCTCCTTTTCGGACAATCTCAGGTTAAAGGCTTGAACTCACAGGGACTGCTGTTGATGAGGACGGGCACCGCATCAGCAACGTCGACCCTGCCGCAGGAGGCGATGTCCTCCTCTCGTCCTATCTCCACCAGGCGCCTCCCGCTTCCTGACTCCATGAAGCAGGACCGGATGTCCGGGTAGGATTCGAACAGCCGGTGGGCGGCCCGGGCGGCGTCGGAGACCGCCAGGTCCAGCCCCCTTTCCTTTCCCGTATGCAGCAGGGTTTTGACCAGGTAGCCGGCGCAGCAGGCATCGTCCAGGACGAATCTTCCCTTTTCGCCGGCGCAGACGATCCCAACGCCCGTACCGTGTTCCCTGGCAAGCTCCAGTGCCCTCCTGCAGCAGGCGGATGCATTGAGAAAACAGCCGACAAGCACCGCCCGGGAAAAGGCCACCTTTTTGATCACCCTTGTCCCGTTGGTGGTGGTCAGAACGGCCTTTTTTCCGCGGAGGTTCACCCCCTGCAGCTCAAAGGGGGAATTGCCGAAATCAAATCCCTCCAGTGTCAGGCCGTTGCGCTCCCCGCCGATGAGCCACCCCTTTTCCCGGGCCAGGGCACGGGCCCCGGCAACCGATCTTACTGTGTAGACGCTCCTGCACCCTTTCTCCAAAAGGGTGACAATCGTGGAACTGGCACGGAGCACATCCACCACGATGCAGACCAGTTCTTTCCAGGCAGGCCGCACATCGGTTGGTGTCAGGGCAACGTCGACTGTTAGCGGGCCCATCCCCATCAAAGCTCCTCCCCTTAAACTGCGGTTCTATTTCTTCAGCGGAACGTTCTTAAACTGGCGCACCGCCTCGGCGAGCGGCACCTCGATCGGAATGCGCTCGATGCTGGAAGCACCCAGGAAGCCTACCGCCTCGGTGTGCTGGTAGATGTAAGCGGTGTCCTCGGGACCGGAGATGGGGCCGCCGTGGGCGAAGATCATGATGTCCGGGTAACCTTCCCGGGCAGCCCTGGTCATCTCCCGGATGAGTTCGGCGGACTGCTCCAGGGTCATGGCTTCGGCGTACTTGGAGCCGATGGAACCGCCCTTGGTGAGGCCCATGTGGCAGATGAGGACGTCCAGCTGCGCCCGGCCGACCATGGCCGCCTCCTCCACGTTGAAGGCATAGCCGAGGGTGAAGAAGCCAAGCTCCTTGGCCAGCTTCAGGGTCTCGATCTCCACGCCGTAGCCCATTCCGGTGTCCTCCAGTTCCTTGCGGAACCTCCCGTCAATCAGGCCGACCGTGGGGAAGTTCATGACGGCCGAGAAGCCGATCTCCTTGAGCTGCTTCAGGTAATAGCGCATCTCCCGGGTGGGGTCCGTCCCGCAGATCCCGGCGATCATGGGGGTCTCCTGGATTACCGGGAAGACCCGGTTGGCCAGGTCGATGACGATTTGGTTGGCGTCCCCGTAAGGCATGAGCCCGGCCAGGGAGCCCTTGCCGTCCATGCGGAACAGGCCGGAGTTGTAGACCCCGATCAGGTCGACACCCCCCCTCTCCGCAAACTTACCGGAGATCCCGGTGCCGGCACCGGCGATAATTACCGGTTTCCCCTCCGCAACGGTCTTCTTCAAGCGGGCCAATACCTCTTCTCTGGTGTACTGCTTTGCCATTTCTCAACAACCTCCTTGTTTTTTTAATTTAAGCCTTGATCTCAAAGATGCCCGGCTTTTCCTCATCGGGATAGCCCCAGGCATCAAGCGCAGCCTTTAACTCAGGATGCTCTTTGGCCGCATCCCTCAGGTCGATGCCGTTCATGGTGGCGTCGATCGCCTGCCGCATCGCCCTTCCCCCGGCCTCGGGGCCCATCGGGTGGCCGTGAATGGCGCCTCCAGCTCCCAGAATGCAGTCGTTCCCCAGGTCTCTGACGATGGCGGGCACCACAGAGGGCATCACCCCGCCGCCCGGCATGGGGAAAACCGGCTTAAAGTGCAACCACTTATTTAAAAGATGGTGCCCGATCTCCAGATAGCGCTCCCTCAGGAACGGGAATTTGCCGAAGGGGCTCGGGTAAACCACGATGTCGGCTCCTGCCAGCCGGGCCAGCTTGCCCAGGATCAGGTGGGAGCTCATGCCGGAATAGGGGGATTCGTACATGGTTCCCGCAAAATCCAGGTGCGCCAGGATGGGCACGTTGATCTCCGGGTCCTCGGCCAGTGCCTGCAGCGCCGAAATGCCGACGGTCAGGTAGTTGAGCATGATGCCGTTTGCCCCGGCGTCAATCGCCCGCCTGGCGTTGTCCCGCACCCGGTCGGCCCGGTCGGTAACGTTTACGGTGTAAAGCACCTTGTGCCCCGTCTCCTCGTAAATGCGCCGGGCCTCCTCCATGTAAAGTCTGACCCTGTCCACCATCGGGCAGAAGACCGGATCGGCGATCAGTTCATCATCCTTGACGATGTCGACACCCCCCCGGGCGGCACGGGAAAACAGCCTGGCGCCGACCTCCGGGGTGTAGCCGGTGCAGGGCTTGATCATGTTGTTCAACAGCGGCCGCTTTTCCACCCCCAGGATCTCGCGGACCCCCTTCGTTCCAAACTTGGGGCCCTTGAAGCCCTCCAGGAAGGGTGTGGGGAACTTGAGGTCGAGGAGCTTCAATTTCCCGGACATAGAGATGTTGCCGATGACCGTGCTCAAAAGCATGGGGATCTGGGGGCCGAAATTCACCGCCGGGTAGGCGAGCTGGAAGACGAACTGCCTCGTCCCCGCTTCTGCGGGCACCTCAAACTCGTACCCCGGCACTTCGTAAATACCCACAACCTTCGCCACGTGTCTTTCACGCACTTCCGGGGTCTCTTCGGGGACCGCAACCCAGGTACCTGTTGTTTGCTCTACCGCAATGGCGCTGATCTTCGAGACGATGTCGCTCCCGGCACCGGTTTCCAGGTAGTAGGTGGCGATCACGTAAGTGTCCTCTTTTTCGATCTGTTCAGGAATGGCAAGCATGTCCAATGAAGACATTTAATTCTCCTCCTTGTCCGTGACCGTTTACTCGCAACATTAGAAGTTTCTCCCGAAATGCCCCGTCTTATTAGGCCCTCATGACAGCCATCACCTCGATCACGCCGGCGCAAACAAAAAGTCCCACCCCTGTAACCTGACGGTTACTCCAGGAGTGGGACTTACTCTCGTCTCTAGTCCCGGCTAAATATGCTTTTACGCTTTACTCTTCGATATGAAATTGAAAACTCCTTCTAAAAATTTTCGACGTTCCATAATTTTTCCGCGCTGGTATCCACGGCAACCGCTCCGGCCTTGAGAACCAGCCGGAGGTCCTGGATGCCTTTGATCAATCCCGCCGCGATAATGGGCTGTTGAAAGTGCTCCCTGAGCTCGCCCATCACCCGGAGCACGGCCAGCCCCGGCAGAACCTCGATGAAATGGGGCTTCGACTGTTTCAAAACACTGATGCCGGTGGCGATGGAAGGGGAATCGTGGGCGAACAGCCTCTGCACCGTGACAAGTCCTTCCTTGCGGGCCACGCCGATCAACTGGCTGCCCGGCGTGACTATCCCGGTCACCCGGGCCTTCTCTTTCAAGAACCTGACGGCGGTGGAATCCCTGCCCAGGCCGGCTATGAGATCCACATGCACCAGCACCAGTTTGTTGCGCTTCTCCAGTTCCCTGCTGATCTCTTCTATATTGAAAAGATCGCCGGAAGAGATCAGAACCACCCGCGCCCTGCAGGAAAGCGCAACCGGCAGCAGATCCTCCCTGCGGAGCGACGCAATCACCGGGTAAGCTTTGATCGCCTGCATGAATTCCGCTATCCTGGGCACATCACGTTTCTCCTTTACCACAAGATTAGAGATCGGCCATCTGCAACGGGATCAGGATGCTTCAGTCTGCGGCGGCTTGAGGCCTTCCGCCGGGAAAAGGGCCTTCGATCTGATTATAAACATCACAGACAGCACCGCCAGCAGAGCGGCAAAGACCTCCACTCCCCAAAGGTTGAACCTGTGGGCCTGGTACAGGGCTGCGGGAAAATCCAGCAGGGCATGAATCAATACTGCGCAGAGCAGGTAAATGTAGCGCCCGTACCGGACGGCATAGAGCACCACCAGGGAGAGGGCGATCTGGATGGCCAGGGCAAAGAGGCGCTCAATGCCCGATGCCAGGAACAACAGGGGGGAACTGGCAACCAGGGTCTGTTTGAGCTGGGCCAGGGGCGCCGGGGGAAGTTTGCCTCCCAGAACCGCTTCCAGCACTCCGTTGTTGATCAGAACCGCAAACAGAAGGTACTGCAGGTTGGCCAGACCACCGATCAAAAAGGACTCGGCCCCACCGTGGCCGATACCGTAGGAAATACCGTCTATCCACTTCCGGCTCCGTTTCAGCAGATAGTTGAATCCCACGAACCGCCCCCCTTCCTCGAACAGACCGGCCGCCAGGCCGCCGTAGGCCGCAAAAAGCCAGGGGTTGCGGAACAGCTGTGCACTGCGAGGATTCAGCTGCAGCAGATAGACATGCAGGGCCTTCTCCAGCATCTGCGTGAAAACGATAAAAACTGCTATTCCGGTTACAAGGGGAATAAGGGACATCTTCTCCCTTTTGTAGAAGTAAACGAGCAGCCCACAGGGTGCTCCGGCTGAAATTAGAAAAGACACAACCATCAACGCCATAGAAGCCCTGCCAACCAAGTGTTTCACCCCCTAAAAATTGGCATGCCGGGCGCATCCTGCGCCCGGCACGGACCGGTTAGCTACTCTTTTCTGGAGAACCCGAAGCTGCCCAGCATCCCCACAACCTGCCGGTATTCGCGGATGCAGAAGGCATAGGGCCTGATCTTGTCAAAGTCGGGATTTCCGTGCTCATCCAGCACGTCCTTGTCGAAGTGAACTGCCAGGACCTCGGCGATGAAGACATCGTGGCTGCCGAGGGAAAGCACCTGCCTGACCCTGCACTCCAGGTTTACAGGGCACTCCCGGATCAGGGGCGCCTTGACCTGCGACGCCGCCACAGGGGTAAGGCCGGCCTCTTTAAACTTGTTGACATCCCTGCCGGAAACCACACCGCAGTAATCCACCGCCCTGGCCAGGTCGGCAGTAGGGATATTGATCACGTACTCTCCGGATTCCTTGATAAGCCTGTGGGAGTAGCGAACGGGCTGAATGGCAACGTAAACCATGGGGGGAACGCTGTTCATAACACCCGTCCAGGCAATGGTGATGATGTTGGGCTCACCGTCCCCGAGCCTGGAGGTCACCAGCACCGCCGGAACGGGAAACAGGGCGGTGGCAGGTTTTTTGACAACTTTATTCATGCTGATGTCTCCTTTCTGTACAAACTGAACTCGCACACTTCGAGAGTCCCTCTCACCTTAGACTGGTCTTGTTTTCACTACTTTATTCCTGATTATACCACACCGGGCGCATTCCGTAGAATAAAAAACGCCGGACAGCATTCGCTCCCCCTACTCCCTCCGGATTATGTTATAATGAACATGAATAACAGAGCCAGGGTATTGCGATAACCGGGCATACTCCTGTATGAAAAAAAAATATGGTGGCAGACCATCACGCCGCCTCCGGCGTCACCAGCAGAGTATGGAAATGCCCGCCGGGTCTACCGGCGAGCGACCTATCAGACAAGGGTCAGACAAGGGGACGGTTCTCTTGTCTGGCGGCCAAAAAGCATCTGCCACAGGTTTGGGGCGAGTTCGACCATCGTATGGGGCAGAGATTTGTGTGGCAAGCAAAGAGGGCAGATGGCAGAAAGATACCGCTGCCTTGTTCCGCAGCATCCCAGAGTTGTTCAGAGGCGAACTCTCATTCCGTCTGGCCTGAAACCGGGAGCCGGTCGGCTGCCGTCTGCGACGCGTTATAAGCGAGTTAAACCGGAGTCCGGGAGCAAGCGCAAGGATAAACCGGAACATATTTTCAGGGCAGTAGGGCAGAACGGATAGGATGCGATGCCTTTTTTGCTGTGAAGCCATTTCAAGCGAACCCCCTTTTTGCTGCGCCACTATCTCCAGGCACGGCAGACTATGCAACCTCTTCGGGACAAACTTTCGTGTTACCCGGTTTCAACTGCGGCACTTAACTACCGCAGCTTAAATGTACTGACGATACTATACCTGTCATAGACTTAACCGATATTGATCAAACGAAAGGGATGAACTATGGCCAGGATCGGGTTTGTGACCGACAGCACCGCTTACCTGCCGCGGGAGTTTAAGGAAGAGTTCCAGATTGAGGTGGTTTCCCTGACCATTAACTTTGAGGGGGAAAGCTACCCGGAGGAGGGCCTCTACGAAGACTTTGCGGACTTCTACGAGAGGCTGAGCCAGGTGCCGTATCTTCCCACCACCTCCCAGCCCTCCGTGGGGGATTTCCTGCAGGCCTACGAAAGGCTGGCCGGCCGCGTTGAAAGCATCATCTCGGTCCACATCACCGGGGGGATCAGCGGAACGGTGAAAACCGCCCGGTCCGCGGCACAGATGCTTCCGGAGCTGGACATCACGGTGATCGATTCCAGGATCACAGCCGTGGGCCTTTACACCATCCTGGAGGCGGCGGCCCGGGCGGCGGCAGCGGGTTTGGGCAAAGGGGATGTGCTGCAAATCATAGATCACATCGTGGAGCACCAGCTGCTGCTCTTCATCCCCGCCACCCTGGAGTACCTGCGTCGGGGAGGCAGGATCGGCGGAGCGGCAGCCCTGATCGGAAACCTGCTCCAGATCAAGCCTATCCTCTTTTTCAACCCTGCCAAAAACAACATCATCGACCTCTACGATAAGGTGCGGACAAAGGAAAAAGCTATACAGAGGGTCCTGGCAGAAATGGAGAAAAAGGGTGCCCCCTTGAAAACGGTGGTCGGTCACGTGAACGCCGAGCAGGAGGGCCGTAACCTGGTAGAACGGGTGAAGGCGTTACACCCTGAATATTCCCCGGAACTGTGTCCGGTCGGGCCGGTGATCGGAACACACATCGGGCCCGGTGCCATGGGGCTCTGCTTTTATCCCTTGACCCCCCAACTGGAAAAACTGGTTAAATTCTAGCCGCAGCCGAGAGGGGCAATAATAGTTCATAAAGAATTTCCTGACTGCAAGGAGCTTTTCAGCCAGAAAGAGGAGATGCCACGTGGACAAAATCGGTATAGTCACCGACAGCACTGCTTACCTCCCCCGCCACCTGAAGGAGGAATTCGGCATCGAAGTGGTCTCGCTGACCGTAAACTTCGAAGGGAATAGCTTCCCGGAAGAAGGGTTATACGACAATTTCAACGAGTTCTACGAAAGGCTGCGCCGGGCAAAGTCGCTCCCGACAACCTCCCAGCCGGCGGTGGGGGATTTTTTACAGGTTTACGAAAGGTTGGCGGAACGGGTCCAAAGCATCATCTCCATTCACATCACCGGAGGAATCAGCGGAACGGTACAGACTGCCCGGTCTGCTGCCCAGATGCTGCCGGGGGTTGACATCACCGTCGTAGACTCCCGGGCTGCGGCGGTCGGGGAATACATGATCGTGGACGCCGCCGCGCGGGCGGCGCGCGCCGGCCTGCCCCGCAACGAGGTGTTGAGTATCATCGACCACATCATCACCCACATGACCCTTTTCTTCATGCCCGGAACCCTGGAGTATCTGCACAGGGGAGGCAGGATCGGCGGGGCGGCGGCCCTGGTGGGAAGCCTGCTTCAGATCAAGCCGATCCTCTACTTCAACTGGGACAAAAACAACATCATTGACCTCTACGATAAGGTGCGAACGAGGGAAAAGGGGATCCGGTTCATGCTGGACAGGCTCGAGAGAGCCTACCGGAACTGCCGGGATCTGAAGACCGCGGTGGTCCACGTGGGCTGCGAGCCCGAGGGGCAGGCCCTGATCGACCGGATCAGAGCGCTGCACCCCGAACTGAACCCCGATTCCTGCCCGGTGGGACCTGTAGTGGGCGCCCACATCGGCCCCGGCACGGTGGGGATCTGCTGCTACCCCCTGACACCGCAGCTGAAGGAAATAGTGCACTATTAAACGAAGGTAAATATAAAACTCAGGCCGGAAGACCTGAGTTTTTTTTGATCCCGTTCACGCTGCGCCTTTATTGAGCCTCCGGGCTATTCTCTACCAGTTCATTTACCGGAACCTGGGCACGCCTCCGGGTGTCGAGGTAGCGAACCTCCGCAGTGCTGCCCTCGATGTTTTCGATCCAGACAGGGGAGCCCTTATGATGCACCTCGATCACTCCCAGCGAGTTGAAGATCTCTACCGCCCTTTCCGTATCCAACCAGATCACCGCCCTGTCTTTTTTTGTTAGCTTTCCTCACTTTCGTAAATGTTATTAGAGCTAAATTGCTGCTGCAGCGGTCATCTAAATCAACTACCTCTTTTTTTCTCAAGGGTCCGGGCAATCACCGATTGCACAGCCGGCCTGCATCAGGTCATCTCCACCGTTACTTCCGCTACCTTTGGTGCTTTACCAAGCTGTCATATGACAGTTATAATATGGTTAAATAAAAAACCTCAGGAGATATTGAGATGACCCTAGACGAATTAATAAATCTTGCCCAAGAGCAGGGAATATACTTGGGCAAAAATCCCAAAAGAACACTAAGGTATTATGTTTCAAGGGGGTTAATGAGTCCTCCTCAAATAGAATATGAAGGTAAAACCAAAAAGGCGGTTTACTCTTTAGAGAACCTGGTTCAATTGAAATTAATTTATCTTTATAAGAAGCAAGGATATCGACTCGATGAAATAAAAAATAAATTAAAAGAACCCGTTTTCTGGTCTGATGAGGCAATAGAGTTTATGCGGCCTTTTAAGGTTGCAAACAATTATCCAGAAGATGCTTTTCAAAAAAGCAAGCCCGCGGACAAAGCTGAAATTGCCACTTTTATAGTTCATTTAATAGAAGCTGTAAAGAATGGACAGTTAAACCCGGGAGAAATAAAGGACTTTTTTATAAAAGCTGTGATTAATAAAAACGGCCAACCCTTATTCGAACCTGAAATAGAGAACCTTCTTAAAGAGAATTCTTTTTTGGAGAGGACTTGAGTGAACCCCAGGCAAATCATAAAAGAATCCGCAATTAGAGAGAGTTATGATTTGACCGACCATTGCCTTACGGAAATGGATAAAGATGGTATATCTATCGATCAAATCGAGGACGTAATGAAAAATGGTACATGCGTAAAAGTTAATCGCAGGCTAAATCGTTATACTATCAAGAAAAAGGGTATAATGATTTGTGTAGAGATTAACTGTAATCAATGGGTAACTGTCGTTACCGCAGGTAGAGAAAGGAGGTAAAAAATGAATAAACGGCTTTGTCGCTGCGGCCAGCCGATGTTAAAGGTTAAAAAGACCATATCTCGGAATATAAATAATCAAGAGATAACCATTTATAATGTACCTGCTCTATACTGTGAACAGTGCAAACAAACTCTTTTTAGTGCACGTACGGTTAAAAAAATGGACGAACTAATTCGTAAATTTCCCGGCAAGAAAGTGTTTGAATACCCTAACTTTCCGTCCCCCAGCGATGACGCAATCAATATTTTGAAAAAATTGGGTATCGATGATTTATCAGATGATTCTGAGCAACCGGTAAATAAATGGGACATTATCCTTTTATCAGAGCGTTTACAATCATTGATAAGTGCGTGAACCGCCCTTCCCTTAGAGCCAATTTGCTCATTAATTACCGCCCGGCAACAATGGCTTACTGCGGCAGATCGACCAGGCACTTCTCGACCAGATTTTCCACCTCATCCTTCGCAGGGCCAAACACCACGACATTCAGGCTGAGAGAGGGTTTTAAAAAAACGGAGCCGCTCCAGTCTTTCGAGGCCCGGGTGACCACCTTACCAGGCTTCGTGCAGCTGAAAGCGGCGTAAGGCTCCCCTTCCGCAACAAAGGCCTTGATGTGGCCGGGCACCACCCCTTTGATGCTCAGCCCCTCCGCCAGGCGCAACAGCAGCCTGGAAACGATTCCCTCCAGTTCCCCGGCGCTCAAGGGGTGAGGCGGCCTCAGTTCAACCGTTCTGGAAACCGCAGCCTCATGCATGCTGCAACAACCTCCTCAGGACCGGTTCCTCGATGCCTTTGATCAGGGAAGCGGCCAGCACCTCCACCCGGGGGTTGATCTCTTTTGCCTTCACCATGAGGCTCTGCAGGGCACCATCACTCGCTTCATCGATCTTGCCGGCAATAACCAGATCCGCCTCCGATATCTGGGCAAAGATCAGTTCCGGCATGATCTCCGAAAGCTCCTCCCAGCGGCCGGTATCGGCGATAACAAAGGTGAATATATCGTTAATCCCTTTCCCATACTTCCTGAGTGTATTCAGTATCGTGCTTGGTCTGGCAATCCCGGTGGCTTCGATGATCAGCCAGTCGGGGTTAAACTGTTCCGCGATCTGGTTCACCGCAAGGGTCAGTTCACCCGTCAGCTGACAACATATGCAACCCCCGTAGATCTCTCTGACCTGAAAGCCCTCCCGGGCAAGAAACCGGTCGTCGATCCCCACTTCCCCGGCCTCGTTCTCGATGATGACAACTCTCTGCTCCTTCTGCACGACCAGGTACCCGGCAAGATGCCTGATGAACGTGGTCTTTCCGGAGCCCAGGAAACCGCTCACCAAAATTATCCTCATCTCTTCATCCCTTTCCAAAACCGAACAGCGACAGGTTCGAGATAGAATCCTTCATGTCCATGCGGAAATAATCCATGGAAAGCTCTTCTCCGGGCTCCAGGACGATAAAGTTTTCATCCCAGGGGCCGGTCAGCAGCTGTTTCAGCAAACTGATAGAACCCTTCACAACCTGGTGTTTCAGCCCCATCATTTCGGCGATTTCATAAGACTTTGCCAGGCAGGCGTCGTCAAGCGGGTATGCTCCCGTATCAATCAGAACCAGGCGCCGGTAGTGCTCCAGCATCATTTTCAAAACCCGCTCCGCCCGCTCCCTGCCGTAGCGCTCGATGCAGCGCTCAAATTCCCTGATGATGTTGTTTTCATTGACGATCCACCCTCTCGTCAAAAAGTAGCTGACCATTTCCCTTGAAAGAGCTTCTCTCTTTTCATAGGACCCTAAAAGAAGGGAGATGCAGTCGTCAACCCTGGGCACGATTAGCCGGGCGCCGGGAGAGTGCAGACCCAGCAGCGAGTTGCCGCAGTACCCGTAGCAGAGGATGATGTTTTCCACATTGGTGATCCTGCTCACCGTTTCCTGCAATTTCATCCGCAGGGCGTCCGGGTGGTTGTGGAGCCCCGATTCCACCCAGATTACCGGATGCCTTACCCCGGTCTCGGCAATTGCCATGTTTACCTCATCGCTTATCGTCTGGCATGCTATAACAATTGTGCTCATTAATATACACCTCATTTAGCCGCCCTGCTGCCGGCAGCGCACCTGCTGTTGCCGCGTTCCTTAAGCAGTTTGATACAGAGTTCGGCGCCATCTGTGCAGTTTTTTGCCCAGTAGTCCGCGCCGGTGTAACTGCAGACAACTTCATTCACAAGACCGCCGATGATGATCACCGGGCGCCGTTTCCCCAACCTTTTCTTGACCAGGCAAACCGTCTTTTTCATGGAATCGTATGCGTCGGAGATCAGGCCGGACAGACAGAGAATGGGGGCACCGGTTTGACGCAGCTTCTCCAGGAATGCCCTCGGGGACACATTGACACCGGCATCCAGCACCTCCAGCCCGTAATGGCGCATCGTCACAATCGTAATGTTTTTACCTATGTCATGGATGTCCTTTTCCACGGTGCCGAACACAACCTGAGGCCGGCCGTAGTTTGCGGTTCCACCGGCAGGCCCCAGTACAACCTGCTGCGCATGTTTGTAAATATCGGCAGCCATCACCACGTCGGCCAGGAAGTACTCTCCCCTGTTATACCTTTCCAGCACAATCTCCACCCCGGTCCTTACCTCCTCCAGCAGCACAAAGGGATCGATTCCCTTTGTGAGGCCGTTACGCACCAGGGAAATAGCCTTTTCCTCCTGGATCCCTGCAACAGCAGAAACTATGAGCTTGCGCACCGCCTGCATCGCCCGATCACTTCCCCCGTCATGGTCGTGAAACAGCCTTCAAAGTAAAACGGTCGCCGCGGCAGATCATCTTTGACCATCCAATCGGCCGGTTCTTTGCGGCATAGATGATCTGTTCTATGCACAGGGCGGGAAGTCCTGCCCTGGCATCCAGCAGTTCTGCTTCTTCCTTCGACAGGATACACGGAGAAACCTCCAGGACATTTTTTACAGACACAAGTTCGGTGTGCCGGGCCACCAACTCCGGGAAGGCGGCGTAGGCAATCTCTTTTTCCAGCAGGGGAGTTCCTTTAACATAGGGGAGAAAGCGGGAGTCAACGGCAACCGGCCCCTTTTCATCAGACAGGATGCGCCTGATCTTCAGAACTTTGTTCCCTTTTTTTACGCCCAGTTTGTGAGAAATCTTTGCATCCGCCGGGATTATTTCCAGTTCACCGAGCTGGACGCTGAATCCCCTGTTCTTCTCAAAAATCTTCTCTTCGGAAAAATCCAGCACCAGTGTGTCCATACGGGGAGATGTAACAAAACTGCCTTTCCCCTGAACGGATTCAATATAGCCGTCTTTCGCCAGCAACTCCAGCCCGTGGCGCACGGTCATGTGGCTGACCCCGTACTGCCTGGCGAGTTGGGCTGTTGAGGGGATCATGTCCCCGGGCTTCAGCTCGCCCCGGTCGATTTTGGTTTTGAGGTCTTCCGCCACCCGGTAATAGGCGGGCAAGAAAGAGGAACGGGCCTTCATGAAAACCTTACACTCCTGTGAATCCGGGCACCCGCCTTGGGGGGAGAGGGCGGGTGCCCGATTTATTAAAGTTTCTTTCAATAATTCACGACATACCCGGAAATTTCCTGCCGGGCAGACGCTTTAACCCTTCACCGACTCGATCATCGCCTTGACGTTTTCCGGTTTGGCGTTCGGAGGTATGTCGCAGCCCTGGGCGAGGATGAACCCGGAGGGGCCGATGTTTTCGATCAGGCGCCTGCAGTAGTTGTGAACCTCATCCGGAGTACCCAGTGACAGCATGGCCGCCGGCACATCCCCCATGATGCACATGTGGTCACCGAGAATTTCCTTGGCCTTGAAGATGTCGGTATTCCCGTCAGGAGAAAATACGCACTTCCCCTTAGGCAATTCTCGCAGATACTCCAGGTCCCTGGTCCAGTTGGAATCGAAATGAAGCACAGGAATGACTCCCTCATCCACTACCGCCTGTACAAGTTCTTTATAATACGGTAGCACAAACCTCTTCCACAGGCGCGGGGACAGGAATTCGCTGGCCGCACGCCATCCACCTACCCATATGGCTATGGGTTTGAGTGCACGGCATAGCTGCCTTGTGTTTTCAATAATTTCGGGCATTGCCACATCCATGGCAGCCTGCACCTTATCCGGAATTCGGAACAGGTCCTTGAGGAATTCGGTCATAGACCGGCCGCCGCAAAACATTTCGTAGGGTATAGTTGCGATTGCTGGAGAGAAAGGAATAATCCCCAAATCTTCGGTAGCTTTTATCGCCCCTGATAGGGATTCAACAAACACTTGAACTTTGGCTCCCAGATTATCCAGCCTGTCGTAAAAGAACTTCTCGATAAATTTATTAAAGCCATCCTTGATTATGACATCATAATCCTCAACCTTCATCAATTCTACTTCTTGTACCTGCCACAACTCGTCCTCGGGCAAATCACGACCGGGAATTTTCAGTTTGGCAAGCCACAATGTGCTCAGGTTATGGACATAAAAGGATGCATGCTGGATTCCGTCGACCTCGCCGAGGCTCGTAAAGGATTTTAGAATGACTTCATTAGAAAGGGTCGGAATGGTGCAGAAATCTGACAACTTTACACCAACATGCCTGGCACAGAACGAATCCCCTAACGGCACCACCGGTACCCGGTCGGGCTTGCCCAAGGCTACAGCCGTCTTAATGCGGTTTAAACGCTCTTCGTACAATTCCCTGGCAGTCGCCATTTAAGCCACCCCCAGCATCTTTTTGGCGATATCCACACCTGCCGGAGCATCAACGCAGTAAGCATCCGCTCTCACGTATTTGCAGGTGGCCTCATCCACAGGACCTCCGCCGATCAGGACCTTCACTCCATCCCGCAACCCGGCCTGTTCCAGGGCTTCGACGGTGGCCTTCAGACTGTCAAAGCTGGTGGTCAGCAGGCAGGAAAGACCAACGATCTGCGGTTTATGTTCCTTCACCGCATCCACGAACTTCTGAACGGGGACATCCACCCCCAGGTCGATCACATTGAAGCCGTTGCTGCTGAAAACAAGTGCTACGATGTTCTTGCCGATGTCATGGATATCTCCCGCCACCGTTCCCAGCACCATCGTTCCCACGGTTTCCCCTGTACTTCCCTTGAGCTTCTCCTGCAAGGGCTCTGCCGCCTTTTTAAAAATATCGGCAGCCATGATCAGTTCGGAAAGGTAATACTCCTGCGCCTGGTAACGCTCCCCGACTATCTCCATCCCCTTTTGCAGTTCCCCGAAGATCTTTTCCGGAGGAACTCCTTCGTCCAACTGCCTCCTTACCTCGGAGTAAACCTCTTCCTCCATCAAGTCGCCCATGTAGGTGGTCAAAGATTCGCCCATTTTTCGTTTTCCCTCCAGTTTAAATATTCTTCATACTTGATTCGTTACAGGGAGTGCACATTGGCGCTGAACCGGGCCCGGTCCATCACTCACCTGCTTTGTAATGAGCCTTCCGGTTTAACCCCCGACCTGCACCCCCTCCCCCATCTGAAACTGAAACCGTAAAATATAGAATATAGAAAATAGAAATTTTTTTATATTAACCCCTTGCGGTAAGCATTCGCGAAAGCGCGGCAGTAGCGGTCTTTGCCAATCAAGGCTTCCGTGGTATAAATACTCCCCATCAACTCCCGATCGAGGGGATCGAGAATCGCGGAATCCATTCCCTCGTAGAGAGCGATGGTCAGGAAATGGCGGTTGACCACCTTTCGCTTCGGCATTCCAAAGGAGATGTTGCTTAGACCGGATGTGATATTTACCTGCGGAAACTCTTCCTTGAGGCGGCGCATTACCTCAACAAACTTCAGCATCGATTGGTTGTCGGTAGAGAGGGCGATCACGAGCGGGTCGATGTAAAGCCTGTCGGCCGATATCCCGTAACCCTGGGCCTTGCAGATCAGGCTTCTGGCAATACCCAGGCGGGTCTCTACGTCCTTCGGGATTCCCTTGTCATCGAGGGTGAGTGCAATCACATCCCAACCGTACTGTCTCGCCAGAGGGAAAATCTTTTCAGGCTTGTCCCCTTCCTCGGATACAGAATTAATCAGCCCACGTTTACCGGCATAAGGTATCACCTCCGCCAGCGTATCCGGGCTGGGACTATCCAGACACAGGGGAACGTTCACCACTTCCTGCACTATCTCCACCAGCCACCGCAAGCTTTCCACTTCCTTGCTCGGCTCGGTTCCGGCACAGAGATCAATATAATCAGCGCCGGCAGCCTCCTGGTCACGGGCCAGCTTCTGAATAAACTCCTTATCTCGCCTCGCAATGGCTTCACCAACAGACTTAATCGTGCCGTTAATCTTTTCACCAATGATAATCATCCGGCAAATCCCCTTTTGTATATATTTCCACAGGAATTACCTGTTGGTCTCCTATTTAACGAAGCCCGGTTGTAACATACCACTGCAGAACAAAGAACATTGTCCGAGAAACCGGTTTCTAACATATATAGATAACTAGATTACTTTAATTATATAATATCCTCCCTGCACGATCAACCACTTTTATCATAACTTTTTCGGCGTTTAATTAGATCCGTAATATACTGGAAGCGCGAACTCTACGGAAATCAAGCCCGTTCTTGCTAAATCCCTGAAGGCGGTTATAATCACGGCTTATCTATGAAAACTACGCAAAGGGAGAAATGAAGGTTCTGTTCTGATGCCTACCGATGCCGGCTCGGCGGCAGGAGAGAAGGTAATCGATCTCTCAATGAGGTGAGCGACGAGCTCCCGCAGGCATGCCCTCAGGCAGGGAATTAGAAAATGGAAAATCTCCCCCGTTTCATCGGGGGAGATTTTTCGTCAGGATGAGGGGCATGCTTAAGCGGTCTCAGCGGCGGTCTGTTCCGCCTGGCCGGTTGTATCACCCTCTGCCGCTGTTGTCTGGCCGGTGGGTTGGGCGAGGGTTTGTTCTGCAGAATCCGCCGGGGGCCGGGCGGTTTGGTCCGTTGTATTGCCGGCATTATCATCACTGATCCTGTCGGCCACAGCCGCCAGCATGGCGGCAATCTCGGCCCTTGTTATGGCGCTGTTGGGATTGAACTTGCCGTCCGGGGTGCCCTTGATGATCCCGGCTTCGGCGAGGGCCAGGATGTAGCCCAGATCCTCGGAGGAGATCAGCACCTTGTCGCTGAAAGTGACGCCTGACGTATCAACGGGTTGCAGCCCCAGGGCTTTGGCCAGCATGACCGCGGCCTGGGCTCTGGTCGCCTGCACCCGGCTGTGGAACCTGTTGACATTGACGATCTTCAAGGCAACCGCCTTCCTGATCGCATCCTTTGCCCAGCCGGGCACATCCGGGATGTCGATCTCTTCCCCCTGATCACCGTTGCCTTCGGAAAGCTCTTCCTGATTCTCAGAAACGTCCTCGTCGGGTTCGGAGGCCTTCTCTTCATCCCCGGAGACTTCTTCCTCCCCTTCGGAAACACCGGTTTGATCATCCACAGCAGGCGCTTCCTTGCCTTCAGCCCCGGTGCCCAAATCCTCGGCCAAAGATACTATCATTGACACCACCTCGATGCCGGTAACCGGGGTGTCGGGCTTGAAAGACATGTCCGGGTAACCGCTGATCCAGCCCAGGCTCTGCACCTTATCGATGCTGTCCTTCGCCCAGTGAGCTTTGGTATCCGAGAACTCACGCTTTCCGGACGCTTTTTCCCGTTCCTGCACTCGGACCTTCAACTGATGAAACTTTCCCTTGTTCTCCTTAACTACTTTTACGGCCTCACGGCCGGCTGAGCCCCCACCGTTTACGGATTTGCCTGCCCCGCCGTATTTCCCGTTGCCCTGCCGGGCATAAACAGGATTTGCGATGAGCAGCAGCGAAATAATTACAGCGAGGATCATCCATCCCGTTCTCTTCATGGCAGATCCCTCCTTCTGACTCAAGCCAATTATAGTAAATGCCCCTTTGATGCTGAATAGGAGTAATGTTGCGAAAATTTAGTACCATAGTCGCATTTGTGCATTTTAATCTCTGGGGAGAAGGGAAGGCGAGTTAGAGAATACTCTTTACCCGTCCTCTGATGGGAAAGCGGTCGAGGGAGTCAATCCTGTTGACGGTTCTCAATACGATATTGTAAAAAGACGGCAACGCTTTTCAGATAGGCGGCACCGTTTTGAAAGGAGGCTGATGTTGAGGGATGTCTCCGGATCTCCCCGAGTACCGGGACGAGCAGTTGTGCGCCGAGTGCGGCGGCAAATGCTGCCTGGTTTACGGCCACCCGTACAAT
>DULK01000055.1 GCA_012840385.1 Syntrophomonadaceae bacterium | reverse complement strand
GCCCTTGACGAAGGAGCAGCTAACGGCAGCCGAAGCGAAACAGGAGGTTGAGCTAGGCGACTATGCGCCATGGACGGCGTCATAGGAGCCGGTCGGCTGCCGTCTGCGACGAGTCTTAGGGCGAGTTCAACCGGAGTCCAGGAGCAAGCGCAAGGATAAACCGGAACGTATTTTTAGGGCAGGAAAGGAGGAAATTATGAGAAAGACAAAAATTGTGTGTACAATAGGGCCGGCAAGCGATTCTCTTGAGATAATGAAGGAAATGATCAAGGCGGGCATGGATGTTGCGCGGTTGAATTTCTCCCACGGCACCCATGAGGAGCACGAGGCGCGTATCGTTAAACTACGCCAGGCTGCAGCAGAATTGGGAAGTAATCTGGCCATCATGCTCGATACCAAGGGGCCGGAGATCCGTACCGGTCTTGTTGAAGGAGGGAGCGTCAACCTTGTGGAGGGGGCGCGGGTCATTCTCACCACCGAAGAGATCAAGGGGAATGAACACCGCATTTCTGTTACATATAAAGGGCTGCCGCAGGCCGTGCAGCCGGGGAACACCATTCTGCTCAATGACGGCTTGCTCAACCTTAAAGTCCTGGAAACAGGGGAAAACGAGGTTGTGTGCGAGGTGGTTGTCGGCGGTGAGTTGAAAGATCAGAAGGGGGTGAACCTCCCCGGTGTTGCGGTCGACCTGCCCTCTCTGACCGACAAGGACATTGCCGATATCAATTTTGGAATCGACCACGAGGTCGACTTTATCGCCGCTTCTTTTATCCGCCGTGCCGCGGATGTCATTGCCATCAGGCGCATTCTGGAATCCAGGGACGCTGAGATCCACATCATATCCAAGATCGAGAGCGAAGAAGGAGTCCACAATCTCAATGAGATCATTAAAGTGTCAGACGGTATTATGGTGGCCCGGGGCGACCTGGGTGTGGTGATGCCTACCGAAGAGGTTCCCTTAATTCAAAAAAAGATCATCGAACAGTGCAATCGTGCCGGAAAACCGGTGATCACGGCTACCCAGATGCTTGAATCCATGGTGCGCAGTCCTCGCCCCACCAGAGCGGAAGCCAGCGATGTAGCCAATGCCATTCTGGACGGCTCGGACGCCATCATGCTCTCTGCCGAATCGGCTGCCGGGAAATACCCGGTGGAGGCGGTGAGAATGATGGCCAGGATAGCAGAACGAACGGAGCAGGCGCTTGATTACGAGCAACTGCTCCAGAAGAGAACCGCCCGCCTGCCGCGGACGATTACCGATGCCATCAGCCACGCCACCTGTACAACTGCTCAGGATCTTGGAGCGGCGGCTATCATCACCTCGACAAAGTCCGGTTTCACGGCCAGGATGGTTTCCAAATACCGGCCGCGCGCCCCGATTGTGGCCGTGAGCCCGAGCGAAAAGGTCTGCCGGAAACTCTCCCTGGTTTGGGGGGTTCGGCCCCTGGTCGCCCCGAAGTTTGTAAATACCGATGAAATGATGAAGGAGGCCGTCGATGCCGGCCTGGCCAGGGGTTTGATCAAATGCGGTGATCTGGTAGTCATCACAGCAGGGGTTCCCGTTGGGGTACCGGGGACGACCAACCTCCTGAAGGTGCATATCGTGGGAGAAGTGCTGGCGCGGGGCACAGGGGTTGGGAACCGTGCGGTTACCGGAAAAGTCCGGATCTGCAAAAAACCCGAAGAAGCCCTTGAAAAAGTGAAAACAGGGGATATTCTGGTCGCCCCGAGCACCGACCGCGATTACATTCCCAGTATGCGCAAAGCCGGTGCCATTATTACCGAAGAGGGAGGCCTGACCTCTCATGCCGCCATCGTCGGTTTGAACCTGGGCATTCCTGTCGTGGTAGGCGTAGAAGGAGCCACCGAACTGCTCGAGGATGACGGTACCATAACCGTTGACAGCATGCGAGGGCTTATCTATCGGGGCGTGGCCACCGTACTCTAAAAACCGGTTCGGGTTTGATTTAAATGATTGAAAACAAACAATAATTGGTTCATGCCAGAAAGCGGTTTTTATGATAAGATGTTTATTGAATGCCAAACTAAAAGTTTCATGGGATTGTTTGGCGAATATGCTCTAATGGTATGGGGGAGGGCTAGATGCTAAGGATAGAGGACCTTCATGTCCAGGTGGGAGACAGGACAATTTTACAGGGTGTTAATCTGCACATCAGACCCGGTGAAACACACGTGCTTTTCGGTCCCAACGGGTCGGGCAAATCTACCCTGCTTGGAGCAATCCTGGGGTTCAGCCGCTATAAGATCACCAGAGGCAAGATCTATTTCAAGGATGAGGATATAACCCATCTTTCTGTTCACGAAAGGGCGGAACGAGGCATCGGCATTGCCTTCCAACGCCCACCGGTCTTAAGGGGAGTAACCCTGCGGGATCTTTTGCGAATTTCAGGGCAGGGCAATGTGGTAAATATCGAGGAGTTGGCCGAACCCCTGAATTTGGTCGATTTCCTGGGGCGTGATGTAAATTACGGTTTTTCCGGAGGGGAGACCAAGCGTTCTGAGATGCTCCAGTTGCTTGTGCAGAATCCGGATCTCGTCCTCCTCGATGAACCCGAATCGGGTGTTGACCTTGAAAACATTGCACTGATCGGGCAGGCTATCAACCGACTGCTTCAGAAGGACGGCTTGCTCGGAGAGGAACGCTCGAGGCGGGAGATGAAGGAGGCACGCAAAAAGGCCGGACTGATCATCACTCATACCGGTTACATACTCGATTACGTACCTGCCGATGTCGGCCACGTGCTCTACGAAGGGAAACTGTCCTGCAGCGGGTTAAACCCACGTGAACTGCTGGGCTGCATTCACAAATTAGGCTATGGGGAATGTACCCGTTGCCTGGCGTAAGGGAGGCAAGAGCATGCAGGAGGAGAGACGCTTAAAAGCCCAGAAGGCGCTGGACAAGCAGGCAGCCTACGGAGAGCCGGTTGACTTCGACCGCTTTCATGATGAAAGTGAAGAGCACCCGTATCTGGAAAACCTCCAGGAGCTTCCCGAGGAAAAACAAAAGGCGATGCTCCTGGCGGGGGTGGACGTCACCGAGAAGGAAAGGGCAGGAACTTTTATTCAGGAGGACCATTCGGTCATCCACACCAGCGTGCTCGATGATGGTGTAGAAGTTCTCAGCATTACCGAGGCTCTGGAAAAATACGACTGGCTGGAGGACTATTACTGGCGGGCGGTGGCGGTAGACGCCGACAGGTATACGGCCAGGACGGAACTGCGCGGCAGAAACGGTTATTTCGTCCGTGCGTTGCCCGGCGTCAAGGCGGTTTATCCCGTACAGGCCTGCCTTTACATCGGGCAGGAGGGCCTGCTGCAGAGCGTTCACAACATCATCATTGCCGAGGAAGGATCCGAGCTCCATTTGATTACGGGTTGCACCACCGGTCATGACGTGGGGTCCGGGATGCATATCGGCGTGTCAGAAATTTTTGTCAAGAAAAATGCCAGGCTGAGCTTTACTATGGTGCACAGCTGGGCGGAAGAAGTGGTGGTCCGGCCCCGCACCACCACCATCGTCGAGGAAGGGGGCGTTTTTCTCTCCAACTACATCTGCATGAAGCCGGTTCAGGACATTCAGATGTATCCCACCACCTACCTTACCGGGAAAAATGGCCTGGCCAGATATCACTCCATCCTGGTAGGACAGCCCCATTCACGCCTTGATGTCGGGTCACGAGTGGTGCTGCAGGGGGAGGGGAGCCGTGCGGAGATCGTTGCCCGGTCGCTGACCAAGGGGGGTATCATTATCAACCGCGGCCACCTGGTGGGTGAGGTTGTCGGTGTCAAGGGACACCTGGAATGCCGCGGCCTGATGCTCTCCAAGGAAGGGCTGATCTACGCCGTTCCGGAACTTGAGGCGCGGGTAGACGGGGTTGACCTCTCTCATGAGGCTGCGGTTGGCAAGATCGCTGAGGAGGAGATCGAATACCTGATGGCCCGTGGGCTTACGGAGGAAGAGGCAACCGCAACCATTGTGCGCGGTTTCCTGAATGTTAAGATCATGGGGCTCCCGCCAGACCTGGAAGAAGAAGTGCAGCGGGCGATTGAACAGAGCGAGCAGTCTTATCTTTAAGCATTTGCAAGAAAGACGGGACCGGTGTTATAATACCGCTGTCAGGATATTTTAGAGCAACTGAAGCAGTAAATGAGGCAAGCAGTCCGGATGATCGCGCGTGCAAGCGCCGCAAGGCGGCATGTGAGGAAAGTCCGGGCTCCACAGGGCAGGGTGCTGGGTAACACCCAGTGGGGGTGACCCCAAGGCAAGTGCCACAGAAATGTAGACCGCCCGGCACCGGTAGGTAGCCGGGTAAGGGTGGAACGGTGCGGTAAGAGCGCACCAGCGGTCAGGCGACTGGCCGGCTAGGTAAACCCCACCTGGAGCAAGACCGAATAGGGAGGCAATGGAGTGGCCCGCTCCGCCTCCGGGTTGGTTGCTAGAGGCCCCAGGCAACTGGTGGCTCGAGAGAGATGATCATCGCCTTCTGCCGCGAAGGTACAGAACCCGGCTTACAGGACTGCTTGCTTTCTGAGAAAAAGCGCTGGGATTGCTGTTAGCACCGGCGCTTGATTGTTTATATTCAGGTGGTACGGGCCGGAGCGGAAAAAACGGTAAGGCACTGCAGCCTGCGGAAGGCCTGGAGTTTTTCTTCCCTGCCGAGCTTGGCCTCTTTGATGGCCTGTTCCAGGATATCGATGGTCTTGTCGTAAACGGAGCGGTTCACAGGATAGGGATACCCGTCCTTGCCTCCATGGGCGAAGCTGAACTTGGCGGGGTCCTGGTAGCTGGGACGCGCTCCGTAGGCCAGTTCGGCGACCAGGGAAAGGGCGCGGATGGTTTTGGGCCCAACGCCGGGGATGGACAGAATAGCCTCAAAGTCGGCGGGCTGGCGTTCGTAGGTTTTTAAGAGCACCCGCTGCAGGCTGGAGGGCTGCAGGTGTTCCATGTACAAGGAGTGTCGTGACGGCAGCACCAGTTTGGTGTATTCCCGGGTAACCCTTTCCGGGTTCAGGCATCCCAGGGCGGCGATTGTGTTGCGGGATTTCTCGCTTGGCCCGGCGACCAGGTTCAACACCCGCTTTTCCTTCTGGTCGCAGCAGATGGCGCTGTGGGGCTCTACCACAAAGTCCGAGACCTTTTCACCAAGCCAGTGGTAGCGGCGGGCGCGCCTTGCCGTGCTGTTCATCCCCTGCTGGACCACCGCCCATTCTCCTTTAGCAGTAAATATGAAGGTGTGGTGGTAGAGCTGGTAACCGTCCTGAACGGCGGTGTTGTCAACCTTGGCGCTCATTTTGCTGGCATAGACGAGCCTTTCCGTATTGTTGGGCAGCCCGAATTTTTCGGCATAAGTGATGATGTCCTGGGGTGTTTTACGTGACGTTTTCCCTTTGCCGCCCGCTATAAAAAGACCGAGTTCCCCCTCACAGCCGCGCAGCCCCTCCTTCAGGGCGCCGCAGACGGTTGTGGTCAGGCCGGAGGAATGCCAGTCAAAGCCCATGACACACCCCAGTGCCTGAAACCAGAAGGGATCTGCCAGCTTTTTCAGAACGCCTGCGGGACCCTCTTCCCGCACCAGGAGCATCAGGATGGCGCGGCCGAGTTTTGTCATCCGTTCAAAGAGCCAGGGAGGGCACTGGCCGCCGTGCAGGGGGAGGTCAACACTGCCTGTGCGCAAAGCATCATCACCCGTAAATATTCTAGTTGTTATTCAATGTTGGGGCAACTCCGGCTTTTCAACAAGCGGTTATTTTTATAAAAACAACCTGGTAAAAAAATTTTCAGGTCCTGCAGGAATTTATACATTGCTGTAGAATAAATATAAGCAAACAGAAGAAACATACCTGGACCACGGAGGTCCTTATTCCCACAGAAGTGGGAGGGCGGTCGTGGTTTTTTATTTTTCTGATAGGAGGCGTTGATAGGTGCATATTCCCGACGGTTTTCTCGATCCAAAAACGTTCGGTACGGCGTGGGTATTGGGTGGTACTGCGGTAGGCTTTGCGGTGGCAAAAACGAAGAAACATCTCGGGGAGAGGCAGATTCCCTTTATGGGGGTGATGGCAGCCTTTATTTTTGCCGCCCAGATGGTTAACTTTCCGATTGCGGGAGGCACTTCCGGCCACCTGCTCGGCGCAGTGCTGGCGGCGGTGATGCTGGGGCCCTGGACGGCAAGCATCATTATGGCTACAATTCTTGCTCTACAGGCCTTTATTTTCTTCGACGGCGGCGTTACCGCACTGGGTGCGAACATTTTAAACATGGCGGTGATTGCCCCCTTTGCGGGGTACTGGACCTACCAGGTGCTGCAGCGCTTGTTGCCCGGCCGGGTGGGGACCCTGGTGGGGACCTTTGCCGGTTCATGGGTTTCGGTGGTTATGGCTGCCCTGGCCTGTGCGGTTGAGCTTGCTTTTTCGGGTATGGCCCCCTGGGGAGTGGTGTTGCCTGCCATGCTGTCATGGCATGTCCTGATCGGAATCGGTGAGGGTGTAATCACGACGGCTATTGTCAGTTACGTGACCCAGGTGCGCCCCGACCTGGTTTATGAAACGGCGAAGGCGTGAGGTGAGGGAAATGCGCAAGGAATTCTGGATCTTGTTGATAGTGGCAGTAGCGGTTGCCCTGTTTCTCAGTCCGTTTGCGTCCCCATATCCCGACGGCCTTGAGAGGGTGGCGGCAGACAAAGGGTTTCTTGAAAAGGGGGAAGGGCCGGGTTTAGTCCAGTCCCCCATCCCGGATTATGCCTTCCCCGGGATTGAAAATGAGAGGGTGGCAACCGCCGTAGCCGGGCTGGTGGGAACGGTTCTTACTTTCGGAGTTATGTACGGTATTGCAGTGCTGATCAAAAAGGGGCAGGTCAACCGGGAGCAGGCAATCCAGCAAACCCGGGAAAGCGGTCAGGGTTAAAGAAAGAAACAACCGGTTTAGAGATAAAGACTGCGGTTTGTAAGACCGGCAAGGAGCGGTCCACCGCAGTCTTTTTTATGTTGTTTCGAGTCGAATTGATCCGTTCCTTGCCCCCCCGGGAAAAGAAGCAGGGAATAACGATTCATAAAAAAGTGTTATAAAAACACAAGAGGAAGTTGGTTATTCATGGTAGTATTGATCATGATATGTAACATAAACAATAACAAAATGTTATGAGGGGGCAGGTATATGGAACGGAGAGACTGGTATGTTGTGGGGACGGGTTTGGTAATTGGTATTTTGGCTGCAGTGCTTGTCAGGTTTGGGAACCCGGCTAACATGGGCATGTGTATTGCTTGCTTCGTGCGTGACATAACAGGAGCACTGGGGTTTCACCGGGCAGCGACGGTACAGTATATACGACCGGAAATTCCGGGTTTGCTGTTGGGGGCGTTTGTGGCAGCCTTACTGGGAAGAGAATTCCGGAGCAGAGGCGGCTCCGGCAGCTTGGTCAGATTTTTGCTGGGTTTTTTTATGATGGTGGGCGCTCTTGTATTTCTTGGTTGCCCATTACGCACCCTTTTGCGGCTGGGGGGTGGTGACCTCAACGCGGTGCTGGGTTTGGCCGGCTTTATTGTAGGCGTTCTCGGCGGGGTAGAGTTTTTAAAGAGAGGTTTCAATCTGGGCCGCGCACAGCGGAGTTCGATATTTGGAGGTCTTGTGATGCCGCTCGTAGGAATTGTTGTTCTTATTCTGGCGGTATACCATCCGGTATTCGATCCGCAAGGGGGTGGTCCTGTTTTTACCAGCGTGAAAGGGCCTGGCTCTCTTTCGGCACCGCTGTTAATCAGCTTGGGAGCGGGGCTGCTGGTTGGGATACTTGCCCAGCGGGCCCGCCTGTGCCTGAGTGGAGGGGTTCGTGACTATATTCTTACCAGGGACACATATCTCATTAAGGGTTACGGGGCAATTTTTTTCGGTGTCTTGTTCGCCAATCTTTTGCTGGGACAGTTCCATCTTGGTTTCACCAACCAGCCCATTGCCCATACGGACGCTGTCTGGAATTTTCTCGGGATGGTTTTGGTAGGGCTGGCCTCGGTGCTTGCCGGAGGTTGTCCCCTGCGCCAGTTGATCCTGAGCGGTGAGGGTGACACCGACGCCGGTATTACGGTACTGGGCATGGTGGCAGGGGCTGCTGCGGCGCATAACTTCCTCCTGGCCAGCACCCCGGCGGGTCCCACGCTAAACGGCAAAGTAATGGTTTTGGTGGGGCTCCTGGTAACTGTTTTTATCGGCAAGTTATGCCGTGAGAATTAGTGTCCAAAGGGGGGTGCTTCGGTTGGAAAAGGTTGTTGACGCGCGTGGTTTAAGCTGCCCTCTTCCTGTTTTAAGAGTAAAGGCGGTACTGGAAGAAGGGCCTGAAGAGGTTCACGTCCGGGTCGACAGCGCAGCGGCGAAAGAAAATTTGTCTCGGCTTGGCCAGAGCATGGGCTATTGTGTTGACATCGAAGGATTAACCGGGGGGGAGTGGCTGATCCGGCTCCGCAGGAAAGATAAAGATTATGTTTCAACATGATAATCTTCATGCTATTATAATTAACTGAGACTGTTTCAGGAGGATACTCGATGGTCAATAAAAGGGCGGAGGATCTGGTAATTACATTTACTGTATTCACCTTTCCTTCTTCCCACCATGCCCTTCGGGCTGAAAAGATCTGCAAAGAAGCCGGTTTTCCGGCTTTGCTGGTTCCTCTTCCCCGCGAAATCAGTTCGGACTGTGGCGTTTCGCTGGTCCTGTCAATTGAGATGCGGCACAAATGCGATGACTTGCTTAAAAGGGTTGGGATTCCGGTGGAAGGGATCTACCCGCTCACCAGAGAAGGTCGGCAGGCCCGGATGTGGCAACGTTATCTGACAGGGGCGTGTTCAAGTATTTGATTCCAAGATATCAATGATAGGTATAACAGGGAAGGCGCTCAATTTTCATGGCAGACCACCACACCGCCCCCGGCGGTACCAACAAAGGATGAAATCTGGTTATCCTTGCGCTTGCTCCCGGACTCCGGTTTAACTCGCTTATAACGCGTCGCAGACGGCAGCCGACCGCCTCCTACGCTGCATCCTTGCAGCGGAGTCGGCTACTTCGGCATCCATGCCTCAGTTCGGCTGCCG
>DULK01000054.1 GCA_012840385.1 Syntrophomonadaceae bacterium | reverse complement strand
GAACATTAAAGGACAAAATTTCCTTTGAGTGCGGGGTCAGTTCGGCTGCCGTTAGCTGCTCCTTCGTCAAGGGCGAGTAACAACCTCCGTAGGTCGCTGCGCCTGCAAGGATAACCAGAACGTATTTCCAGGGCAGAAGAAATAATTCCGGTTATGTCGAATTTTACCGAAAAAATAGGAAGGATTGTTTAAACCTGCTCCACTCACAAAAGATTGGAATCACCTGTTTGATTAGGCTATAATGAGAGTGGCTAATTCTACAGGTGGTTTTCCTGCTTGGGGGAAGAGTGCTTGCACCGGTTTGGAGAACAAAAAAAATTGCCGCTTTTAGCCGGGATTTTAATACTGGCGTCAACACTTTACTTTGGCTTGCCGCTTTTAAAATTTGCATTGAAGAATCGTGCTTTTCAATCATCCCGTATTGAACTTAATGACCCGGGCAAGCGGATTCTGGTGATTGCACCCCATCCCGATGACGAAACGCTGGCAGCCGCGGGAATTATCCAGAGAGCATTGCAGGAAGGCGACTCGGTTAAAATCGTGGTCGTAACGAGCGGGAACCATTTTGTAAAGGCTGCCCGGTTGTTAACCGGAAAAAAAGTCTTGGGGCCGGGCGATTATGCCTATCTGGGAAGGGTGCGTGAGAAAGAGTGTTTAGAGGCCTTGAAAGTGCTGGGAGTGAACAGGAGCGATGTTGCTTTCCTCCAGTATCCCGACAGGGGCCTATCCTTGCTGTGGAAACGCTTCAAAGAAAAGAAGCATCCTCGTGATGCTCGGGGTGAACAAATGGCAATGTTTTTCAAGGATATTATCAGATCATACCGGCCCACCGATATTTACTACCCTTACGGCAAAGATGAGCATACGGACCATAAAGGGGTAAACGGTTTTGTCAACAATGCCCTAAATTCCTCTCATCAAAGAGTACGTCAGCACCTTTACCTGGTTCACTACGAAAAGAACAGTTGGCCCTATTTCCCGCGGCTCTCCCGTTTTCTGCCTTTAATCCCACCGTACGATCTGATTAAAAAAGGAATAGTTTGGGAAGAGTTCACTCTTCGGCCTGGTGAGGTTCAGAAAAAGGAGCTTGCGGTGCGCCGGTACAGGTCGCAGTTGAATGCCACCGGGGGGCGCTACCTGATCTTTGTCCGGCCGGAAGAAATTTTTGTGTCGCCGGGACGATAAACCCTAACGGTAGGCTCGATAACTTGATTTCGGGAAAAAGTTTACAAGGATCATTCCCGCAACGAAACCGCCGATATGTGCCCACCAGGCGACGGGGTTGGCTGCGATGTTCGTGCTGAGGCCGTTTAAAAGCTGCAGGATAAACCAGAAGGGGAGAAAGAAAAACGCAGGGACCTCAATGAGTGTGACGAAAAAAGGCAAGGGAAGCAGGGTTAAAATCCTGGCTCTCGGGTATGAGATAAAATAAGCCCCCAGGACGCCGGCGATTGCACCACTTGCACCGATGATCGGTATCTGCGAACCGGGGTTTGCCATAATGTGGGCGATGCTACCGGCAACTCCGACGACAAGGTAGAAGATGAGGTAGGGCAGGTGCCCCATCCGGTCTTCCACGTTATCGCCGAAAATCCACAGGTACAGCATATTGCCGAGGATGTGGAGCCAACTGCCGTGAAGGAACATCGCAGTGATGAAAGGAACGGCAACGGCCACCAGTGGCGCTCCCGCGGCCAGCTGTGTCTGCACTCTTGCAGGGATAACGCCGTAAACGTATGAGATGTAGTTCAACTGGTGATTCGTAAGGGTGATCTCTTTCAAAAAGACCAATACGTTAATAATTATAAAAAAAACATTCACGATGGGAAATTTCCGGGAACGTGCGCTGTCTCGCAGAGGGATCATGGAATGCCTCCTTAATTTTTAGCTCCGGATCGATTTTAATACAATTATAGTTCTGTGACTAGTGGATGTGACAATCTTATAAGATGCCCTCGGGTTTTGGGGTGATTTGGTCTTTGTGATAAAATATGCCCGAAAAAGGCTTTCTTTAGTAATCGATGTCCCGGGAGGCAAAATTCGTGACAGAGGAGTACAACGCCGGAAGATACGATGTTATTGTTGTGGGCGCCGGACATGCCGGCTGTGAAGCGGCTCTGGCGGCGGCCAGAATGGGTTGCCATACCCTTTTGATCACCCTGAATATTGATTATATTGCATTGATGCCCTGCAACCCTGCGGTCGGCGGGCCCGGCAAGGCTCATCTTGTCCGGGAGGTTGACGCCCTCGGTGGTGAAATGGGGCTAAATACGGACAAAACCTTTGTTCAGATGCGTATGCTGAATACGGCGAAAGGGCCGGCCGTTCGAGCCCTGCGGGCTCAGGTGGATAAAAAAGCCTATCACCTGGAGATGCTGAAGACGCTGCAGAGCGAGGCCAATCTCGATCTTAAGCAAGGCATAGTGGAAAGAATACTGGTTGCAGGTGACAGGGTTGCGGGTGTCGTCACCCAAACAGGCGCCAGGTTTACGGCACGGGCGGTGGTGCTTACCACCGGCACTTACCTGCGCGGCAGGATTATTATCGGGGATGTCACCTACCCGGGGGGGCCCAACGGCCAACTGGCACCGGGAGAACTGGCGGCATCCCTGCGGGATATGGGTTTCGAACTGGCCCGCTTTAAAACGGGGACACCCCCCCGCATCGACAGGAAAAGCGTGGATTTTTCAAAACTTATCATCCAGCCCGGAGACGACCTGCCCCTGTTCTTTTCATATTTGTCCAAAAAAGAAAAGCGACCCCAGCTACCCTGCTGGCTGACCCACAGCAATGAGCGCACCCATGCCATCGTGCGGGAGAACCTGCACAGGTCTCCCCTGTATTCGGGTATCATAGAGGGAATCGGGCCCCGTTACTGCCCTTCCTTTGAGGATAAGGTGGTGCGTTTTCCCGAGCGCAAGGGGCACCAGGTTTTTCTGGAGCCGGAGGGCTGGGAAACGGACGAACTGTACGTGCAGGGGATGAACACGAGCCTTCCGGAGGATGTGCAGGTGGCCGTTTTGCGCACTTTGCCCGGACTGGAGAAGGTGGAGGTTATCCGGGTCGGCTATGCCATTGAATATGACTGCCTGGTTCCTGCTCAACTGAAGCCAACCCTTGAGACAAAAGATGTCAAGGGGTTATTTACGGCCGGACAGTTGAATGGAACCTCTGGGTACGAGGAAGCGGCGGCCCAGGGGATCGTAGCAGGAATTAACGCCGCCCTCTATGTGCAGGAGAAGGAGCCGCTTGTACTGAAAAGATCCGAAGCCTACATCGGGGTGCTGATTGACGACCTGGTCACAAAGGGGGTCCGTGAACCCTACCGTATTTTAACCTCTCGTGCCGAGTACCGCCTCCTGCTGAGACAGGATAACGCCGATCTGCGACTTACCGAAACCGGGCGCAGGGTCGGCCTCGTCTCGGATGAGCGATACAGGATATTTGAAGAGAAATTAAGACTTTTGGAGCAGGAGCGCGCCTGGCTGGAAGAGACGAGCATCAGGCCCGGCGCGGAGGTACAGGCTTATCTGGAACAGAAGAACAGCGCTCCGCTTAAAGGCAGGGTGACTCTAAAGGAACTGCTCAAGCGGCCGGAGATAACGTATACCGATCTCATTCGCCTCAGCGGTTCCGATAAGGCGGTTCCCGACGAGGTTGCGGAACAGTTGGAAATACAGGTGAAATTTGCAGGCTACCTGGAAAAACAGGAAGCTCACGTGGCACGGATGGAGAAGCTTGAAAGCAGGCGGCTGCCCGAGGATTTGGATTATGGCCGGATACGCGGTCTTTCCAGGGAGGCCCGGGACAAGTTGAACCAGGTCAGGCCGCGTACCCTTGGGCAGGCAGGGCGCATACCTGGAGTCACACCGGCTGACATCTCCGTCTTATGGGTCTACCTGGAACAGCAATCTTCTTAATATTTCCTTTCTTTTCGCACTATCTCTATAAGGGCAGCCCGGTCTTCAAGGTTGTCGACAATATAAAGGTTGGCCCGGGCGTGCTCGGCCAGTTCCTCTAAAAACTCGCGGTTGGATGCAACACCGATGCAGATGACTTTTGCTCGCGTCTCCAGGAGGCCATCTGCGGCCTTGAGGGCATCCTGCCGCGGGTTGATGGTCCATTTCCCAAAGGTGGGAACCCCGTCGGTTATCAGGATTAAGAGAGGGTTGCGCACGTGGCGGTTTTTGATCAGCTTGATGGCTTCGGTGATGCCGTCGGCGAGGGGGGTCATCCCCTTGGGATGAATTGACCTGAGCGCATGTTTTAAGCGGGTGTAATTTCTTGTAAAGGGGATCACCACTCGCCCCCGTTTCTCCTGGAAAACCACCACGGCAACCTTGTCCCGAGTAGTCAGCAACAGGTGCTCCGCCAGCTGCCACACCGCTTTCATTTTAGGCCCTGCCATGCTGGCGCTCCCGTCGATGATCAGGCAGACATCAACCGGCTTAGAAACCTCTTGTTCATGTACGCGAATGTCTTCCCTCTTGATGGTAATGGTGCTCCTTTTCTCAAGAATTTTATGCTTGGCCGCCTGAACAAGGGTTTCCGGTACCGCAATGCTTCCCAGCCAGGAATCCTTCATGGGTGCAGTCGTTTTGCTGATGTAGGTGTACCGTTTATCTTTGGCCTTTACATGGGTGTTGCGGACTGACAGGTATTTCGAGCGTGGGACGGAAACCGACCGCAGGATCTTGCGCATTTGGGATTCCAGTTCACGCTGGTGCTGGATCACAAAATTTAGCAGTTCGATGCCTTTCCTGGTGAGGGTATCCGCAACCACTCCCCTTTTCAACAGGCCGGCGTCCACCATGGCTATGAGCAGTTCCCGCAGGTTTCCGTGTTTGTTGCGGAGATTGGTGATTGTCTGTTTACGGCGAAAAAGTCCCGGCTGAAAGGCTTGCAGGAATTCCACCACATCCTCAGGACTGCTCAAGATTGAGGTAAGAGCGGTGGCCAGTTGCCAGAGGTTATGCTGATCGGGGTTGAACCCCATAAAGTAAACAGGCAGGGTTTGCCTTCCCTTTTTCTCAACGTGGAAGATGCTCTCGACTTTTCTGATTTCAACTCCCTGGCGGGCGAGTTCTGTTTCGATTGTGTCCACCAGGCACGGAATCAGATCAAACTCGTTTTGCAAAAAGTTTTTGAGCAGGATGTGTACATGGTTCCTGTTCCTGCCCCTTGCCGATATTTTATTACCCGCGTGCTCCAGGAGTTCCCGCAGGTTGCCTGAACCGGTGCCCGTTTCCAGAAAAATTCTTTCTGCATAGTCTTGCGAAGCAGTTTGTCGTCTGGTCTGGTATGCCTTAATTGTCTCTTCAAGGACTCGGGCCAGTGGAAAGATTTCTACGCGAGCCGGTTCATGAAAAACATCTACGTGAATCACCCGGGATGGCAATTTTTCCTGAGCTAATTCCTGCCCGGCGTCTCTGTTTACCAGTATGTTGATTTCTCCCGGACGGCTGCGGTTGGGTTTGTGTATGTAGTGACTGACAACTGTGGATTCTCCAAGCCGGAAGCCCTGCCCCTGGCTTAAATTTGAAATAATCTGCTGCACCAGATCATCGAACTCCTGGAGGGACAACTTTTCCAAAATGGTGAGTTGGGTCATGGGCTTTCTCCTCGCATGTTCCCGTTTTTATAATTCCGATTCCCTCTTGATTGCCCCCTTGCCGAACAGATCGCGCAGATAACGGGCTTTCATCGGCGGTGCTTCGTCGTCGGTCGACTGTCCCTCCCTGTTCTCTGAAGGTGAGGCCTCCCGCTGTTTTTTATTACTGTTGTCTCCTATAGGCTGGTCCCCTACTATCCGGCTGCCGACGGCATTCATTATTTCCGTAAGGGTGGCCGGGCTCACACGGTGATTTAAGGCAAGCGGAAGGACAGCCATGATGTCGCTGATCAAGACCTGGTTGCGCTTTCTCAAAGCACAGTGAAGCAGGGCCGCCTGGCGAATGGCCTCAAGGGCTCTGAGGCTTTCAATATTGTATTTGATGTAGAGATTGGCCAGAAAGTTCGTCAGGTAATCAGGCATCTTAAGCCCGTTTTGTAAGGCGATGTCTGCCAGGTCGTTTTGAAGTTTTTCCAGCCGTTTTCTCTCCTGGGGTGAGAGTTCCCGGTCCTTGCCCTGTGCTTCTTCATTGGTTGACAGGATCTCCACAACCTCTTCAGGCGTAGAGGGCCTTCCCATGGAAACAACCAGATCGAACCGGTCCGAAAGTTGCCTCCTGATCTCTGCCAGCGGGCCTGGTTCTTCATCTGGGTTTGACGCCGCCCACACTGAAACGGAGACGGGCACCTCGACCACGGGTAAACCTGTCTCTTCAATCTGCACACGGCCTGGTTTCGTTCCCATTACATCGAGGAGAACGTCTGTGATTTCCGGGGACGTATCGGCAAGCCTGTTAATTTCGTCCACAAAGACAATACCCCGGTGAGCCTGCGGTATGATGCCCGGCAGGAGGGCTGCTTCCGGCTGTGATGGGTTGGTGATCTTGCTGAGGTCGATGCTTCCTGCAACTGTTCCGATTTTTGCGGAGTGAGAGATCTCTAGATATGGCATGGGTATTTCTTCTGTCCCCAGGTCTGCGATCTCCTGGGGGGTTAGGTTCCTGTGCAGAGGGCAATGAGGCTTCTCGGGGTCGCAGTTGTACAGGCAGTCTTTAATCCTGGTAATATTGGGGAGAATCTGTTTAACTGAGCGCATGATCGTGGTTTTCCCCGTTCCTCTCAGCCCCTCTGCGTGAATATGCAGCGGATTTCCCCTGAGCGTTGAAACAAGCGACATTTCAACGGCCAGAAACAAGGCGTTGTTCCCCATGTGCCGTGTCAGCTGCAGGTAGCTTTTCATTCTTGATCTTCCTTTCGTTCAGAAATAAACCCCGAAAATTCTCATAATTGTGCTTGATTCGACGTGGAAACAACAACTCCTGCTTTCTTACTGAAATAACAAAGCATTACGTTATTAGTATACCTGGGAACCCAATGGGAGAGAATAAAAGATAGGAGGTAAATGATGTTATGGAGAATAGTTCTTCCCCAGGACCACCGTGGGGGTGGCAGCCGAGTTTACAGGCAATGGTTGAGGAAATGGGTATAGATTTTGATAACTTTATAACCCGCCTCAGGGTCGGGGCCACCGACGAGGAAATGGCTCAGGAATTCGGTGTTAGTACTAAGGTGATCAGCCATTTCAGAGCTCACTTTGAACGGTTTGGTATTGATTCGGTGATGGGACAGGACTGATCCTACCCTGGAAATGTTCAGGTTTATCCTTGCGCTTCTCCCGGACTCCGGTTTAACTCGCCCTAAGACTCGTCGCAGACGGCAGCCGACCGGCTCCTATGACGCCGTCCATGGCGCATAGTCGCCTATCAAATTCCTGTTTCGCTTCGGCTGCCGTTAGCTGCTCCTTCGTCAAGGGCGAGTAACAACCTCCGTAG
>DULK01000053.1 GCA_012840385.1 Syntrophomonadaceae bacterium | reverse complement strand
TACTTCGGCATCCATGCCTCAGTTCGGCTGCCGTTAGCTGCTCCTTCGTTAAGGGCGAGTAACAACCTCCGTAGGTCGCGGCGCCTGCAAGGATAACCAGAATGTATTTACAAGGCAGGATAAACCGAAACGTATTTCCAGGGCAGTACTTGAGAGTCATTCTACAAACAATGCATATTAAGGCCCCGGTTATAATAAATTTAAAGTAAATAATCTGACAGGTGAACCATTCCCTCCTTTATCCGGGTAGCACTCCGCCGGGAGCTTCATATAATAACCAGGAAAGGAGAAATTATTCAGCCACATTTTGAAGGAGGGATTTTAATGAAGCCTGTCGAGCATGATATGAATAAATTGCCCAAGGATGAGTCAATAGATGAAGAGTTCGAGAAAGAGGACGTGTGTGTGTCCGAAGTCGCGGCGCAAGAGGGCGGAGGCAATGATGATGTAACAGCAGGAGGGGAAAAGGGGGAACAAGACGAAGAGGGCGAGGCCCGGGACATAGGGAAAAAAGAAGAACCTGAAGAGAAAGATAACCGCTGCGCCCGGGAGGAAGCATCCCCCGCGCCTGAAGTCGGCGATGAAGCAAAGAAAGAGGATGCGCGGGTACCTGTGTCTGAGAGTAGACAGAAATGGGTGGCTTTTTCGGAACTGGCGGTTGATGCCGTTAATCTTGCCAGAAATTCGGTGATACCTCCTGCCGTCATGGAGTATTACAAACAGTTCGGACTTGATGAGGAAACCATCAAACTCATATTTCAAATGCAGCCTTCCGAGGAGGCATCCCACAAACCGGTAATACTTCCGCCTTTTAAAGGTAGTCCTAAACCCCGCGGCTGAGGCAAGCCCGGGAGAACGCAGTAGGATACTGCACACACGCAAAAGGGAGGGGCACCTCCCTTTTTATCCACCTGTAACCCCGATGTCGAGGAGAAAAACCCTTGCACCTCAAACTTTGCGGGAAGGGAGGGGTAGTGGTGCCGGATTCAGTTATCGCCTCCACCAGGGAGGAGATTCGTTCTGCTTTCCATCTAAATTTGATTGACCAACCCCTTGCCGGCAGGATTGCAAATACGGTTCTGTTCGGGGAGTTGTTGTCCGACAGGACGGTCCTGGTCTTCGGAGGGTATGACCTGGTTTTGTGCCATCGCAGGCGGGGCAACAAAAATGATGAAGCCTGTTATACCACAGTGTTCCCGCGTACCTTTGCCAAACGAATACCGCTGGGTGCGGCAGGAATGGCGGGAAAGGAGGGGCAGGTCCGGGTTTCCGTATGCCGTCCGTTCCAGGCCAGGCTCAAAGCCGGCAGGCCGTCCAGAATCAAGTTCTGGGACCTTTTAAAAAGTATGATCTGGGATGGTACATGGATGGAAATCCAGGTTGAGGGCGAGATAACCGTTGATGTTCTATCTGCCGGTGGCTCTATTCCGGACAAGCGCCTTGCTGTTTTTACAGGCACGAGGTGCGAGCAGGGGGATGCGGTTGATGATGAACAGGAAAGGGAAAACATCAAAGATGATGCAGGTGGGGTTTTGACGGAAAATAGAAGGAAAAGGACGGCAAAGAAGAAGGACGGTGAAATTACGATCGAACTGGAGGTACTGGCGGACTTGATAGTGGACATCATCAGGCGGCGTCACGGGGATGTTACAGCCGGGGAAACAGGTTCCGGCCCCTCACAGGGTGTCCCGGCGGCTGTTCAGGGTTCGAAGGTAACACCGCAGGAACCGGGAAACAGCGGGGTTCCGGTGACGGAACGAGAGATGCCCCGTGGAATAACGCCGGAAATGCTGGCCGGCCTTATGAGAAAAGTTGTCCGGGAGTACGAGGAGGAAAAGAGCAATGGACCCGCCGCTGTGCCCCAGGAACCGGTCAAGGGGGGGCAGGTCATGCCGAACCCGGACCTCACCGCCCTGCCATTGGAGCAGATTCCCAGCCGTCCCGGCCTCTACCAGACCTTTACCCAAAACATTCCGCCTCCAAAACCGCACGGCAGCGGCGGTTGAGGGGAACAGAGGAAAGCGTCCAGTTGGACGGAAGTCTGCTCCCTTCTGAAAAATATCCCGGTCTACCCTCCCGGCAAGCCTCCAGATCCAAAAGAAACAGGCAGCGGATAAGGAATGCGGAGAGCTGTGCCTTATGCGCTTCATGTTATGCCGGTAAAAGGAAAAGGCAGCGTATCAACCGCTGCCTTTCATGTTTATGCAAATGAGACTTATGGATCCACCGTTCCGTTCTGGACGCCGTCAATGAAGACGTTGAAGGTGGCGAGCCCGACTCCTGCTCTGACGAAGAGAATGGTGCAGGCGGTGCTGCTGTCGTGGACGGTTCCGGTCAGGTCGGTGAACTCCACCGGAAGGGCGAAGCTCACAGTTTTTCCTGTGACGGTATCTGTGAACTTGATGGTGTCAATGCCCCCTGCAAACCCGCCCACGGTTGGGAAAGTGGCATTGCCGGTGACATCCGTTACGGCCGTGATGGTAGTCCCTGCACGGATCAGCGAAACGGTTATGCCGCCAAGCCCCACACCGACTGCAGTTTGAACCGTAACCACCGGAGGATCCTGGCACCTCTGCGGCGGGAAGAGCGGCTGGGTCGGCGGGCAGGGGAACTCGGGCTGCGGAACGGCAACACAGGGATTCAGTTCGCAGAAGCCGTAGCTCGGTACGAGCAGTTTCACCAGCGCCTTGATCTGGATCTCCTTGCAGACCTTCACCCTGCAGCAGATGAGCTGGTCCCCTGTTACCGGGTCGGTGGTGACATCACAGGTGCAGGGGCCCACGGCGAGGATCTGGCACTGCACGAAGGTACCGTCCGGAGCCCACATTTGTGCCTGCGTGATGCCCTGCAGGAGGATGGTAAAGGTGGGGCAGATGACAGTGCCGTCCGAGGTGACGGTAACACTGACCTGGACTTCGTTGTGCACAAGCACCGGCCTGAAGAAAGGCGGGTTGAAGGGCCCGAACCCGACGAAGAAACACCTGGCGGTGTTTGGTACCACGTTGCAGGTGACTGTAGCCCCCGGAGGAATGGGTGCAGTGCAGTGATCCGCCGCTCTCACGCAGCTGCCAAGCAGTTCTTCTGTGGCACATTGGTCATAAACTTTGAAAACCTCAATACAGTCCTTCTCGGTAAACGGCGGGCAGTTGGGTACGCCGGCTACTTGCGGGCACTTGCCCGGTGTTATTGCCATAAAGCTTCCCTCCTTAAATCGTGTAAGGTTATAAGATCTTTCATCTCACCAGCTATCCTCAGCTGTTGGTAATACATTATATGGAAATGATTGAAATGTGTTACTGTGATTATCCGGGGATGAAGCAAATTCCGGCCGGGTTTTTCACAGGTGATAAGTATTCTGAATATAAATAGGATGATGATAACAGGCAGCGGACCGCTAACCATAAGCATAATGCTTCTCTCAGCAAAGCGAAGCAATGGTGAGGGGAGTAAAGGGGGAAAGAATTGTGCTTACCGTCAAAGATCGGTTGGAAAAAGCGTTGAAATATGAGCTGGTGCTTTTTCAGTATTATCAAGACTTGGCGAACAGGTTGAGCGATACGGAACTGGGTCAGGCCTGCCGGCAGATGGCGGCAAGGGCGGAAGAACATGCCAGGATGATCAATCGCTGGTTGATCTGCCCCACGTGACAGGGAGAGAAGTCTGCCGTGGGCAGGCAAACTTGAAGGGTCAAACCTGGCACCAATGCTCCCTCCTCCGGAATATACTAAAATGACTCAATAGTTGAGGAGGGAAAAGGGATGCGGAATTTGTTTCGTTCCCTTGACGTGGCCAAAAAACGGTATACAGGGCTGCCGAATGTCGTGGGAGTAGGCCTGGGCTATAAGAAAAGGGGCCGGGAGGATACTGAAGAGATGGCGGTTATTTTTTTTGTAGACAAGAAGCTGCCGGTGGAGGCCCTGGCCGTTGACGAGGTAATTCCCAAAAAGATCGGGCGCTGCTGCACCGATGTAATTGAAGTCGGGGAGATGCGCTTTTTAGGGCGCACGGAAAGGATGCGCCCCGCCCAGCCCGGGGTAAGCATCGGCCATTTCAAGGTGACTGCCGGGACCTTTGGGGCTGTGGTGCGTGACCGCAAAACCGGGGAACTGTTCATCCTGTCCAACAACCACGTGCTTGCCAACGCCACCGACGGCAGGGACGGCAAGTCGCGCATCGGTGACCCCATCTACCAGCCCGGGAGTTACGACGGTGGAACGAAGGATGACGTGATCGGCCACCTGGAACGGTTCGTACCGATTACCCGGTTTAGCAGGGACGTGGAATGCAATATCGCCGCAATGGGTGTAAGGGCTGCCAACGCCGTAATCCGGTCCTTCCGCCCGGATTACCGGGTTCGATTGGAGAGGCAGGGTGCGACGAACCTGGTGGATTGCGCCCTTGCCCGTCCCGTCGATGACAAAGCGATAATTCCCGAGATTATTGATATCGGCAAGATCAACGGTGTTGGGGAAATCAGGCCCGGCCTCCAGGTTAAGAAGAGCGGCCGCACCTCCGGGTTGACCCAGGGGAAGGTCATCGCCATACACGTCAGCCTGAACGTAACCATGGGGCACAGTTCGGACGTGGTCCGCTTTCACGAGCAGGTCATGACCGAGATGAAATCTCTGGGGGGAGACAGCGGCTCCCTGATCCTGGACATGGAAAACCGGGCGGTAGGCCTCCTGTTCGCCGGCTCCGAGGAGCATACCGTCTGCAACCCGATTCAAACCGTGCTTGATCAGCTGGGTGTTGACCTGGTATGAAGGGGAGGCAGCACCGGCTTGGCCTCGCCCTGGGGGGAGGAGGGCTTTTAGGAGTTGCCCACGTGGGCGTCCTGGAGGTCCTGGAGGAGAACGGCATTCTTCCCGGGGTTGTTACAGGCACGAGCGCGGGGGCGTTTGTGGCCGCTCTGTATACGGCGGGGCTGGAGCCGCAGGCCTTACGGAGCCTGGCTTTGAAGCTGTCCCGGGAAGATCTCTTTTCCTGGAACTTTACTTTTTGCAGTTTCTTGAGGGTGCTCCTGCGCAACCTCCGGGACCTGCTGGGGTCTCTGGATATCACACCCCTCGGCCTGCTCAGCGGTTCCAGGATCGCGGCTTACGTGGAAAGGGTGACAGGCGTAAAAAGCATGGCAAAGATCCTTAACCCGGTAGGGCTGGTGGCCGTCGACCTGCTGTCCGGGAACCGTGCTATCTTTACAAACCGGGAGCGGCTTCCACCGGCACCCGGTGCCGTATATGTCAGGGGCGCTCCGCTCGGGCTGGCAGTGCGTGCCAGCACGGCCATTCCGGGTGTTTTTGAACCGGTGCCCTACCGGGGCATGCTGCTTGCGGACGGGGGCCTGCTGGAAATAGTCCCCGCGGCGACGGCCCGCCTCTTGGGAGCAAAGATTGTGGTGGCGGTGCGCCACGACTCGCAGAAAATGGAGAGCCGGCCGGAATCCATTGTCCAGGTGATCATGCGGGGGCTCAATATCATGAGTGAAAAAGGATTGAAACAGGACCTGGAATGGTCGGATCTTACCATTGTCACCCCTGCAGTAAATGCCGGATTGAGCGACTTCGGCAAGATTCCGGAGCTTCTGGAAATGGGGCGGGCGGCGGCCGTCAGGGCTCTGCCGGAGTTGAAAAGGCTGGTGAAAAGGTAACATTTCGACGGACACAAACATATTTTGTTAAAAAGTATACGGCGGTGGAAACCATTCCAGAAGGATTAAATCATGGCTTAGCCCGATGTTTGCAGCCTGGCCGGGTAATAAAACGGTGAAGGGAGTGATCGCAGTGACCTGGCCTCTTATCGACGAGAATACCTATCGTGTTCTCGATAGCTTCCGGCCTTTTTTGGGGCCCCGGGGTAACGGGATTGTGGAAGTTCTTACGTGTTTAAATGAAATGCTTAAAAGCGAGCATGGGCAGAAAATGAGGGATTACCTGCGGTCTTTTACGGTTGGGGAAGAATTTAAGACGCTGGAGGTTAAAAGCGCCGATGCAAGGAGTTCCAATCCTTTTTCCCTTTTCTTAACCCTGGCGTTATTGAAGCTGGCAGATACGCCTTTCTTTGAAGGTAAGCCGCCGGCTCGTTCGCTGCAGCCGGCCGAAACAGAATATCAGTACCCGTAAACGGTTTACCGGAGGCCGCGCCAGTGGCGTGGCAGTTTCGCGAAGGGAGGATGAACGTGGCCGGCGAAGGGGTTAACGCAGGAACTCTAGGGCTGTCGGATGTTTTCTTAAAACCGCTTTACCACAAAATTGCCAGACAGCTTGAACAGCAAAGGGTTGAGGGGAACGCCGGGAACGGCGCGGTCAGGGTAGTTCTCAGCGGGAAGCAGTCGGTCATCCGCATCAGCATCACCCCCGGGGTGGTTTACGACGTCGCCGCCCTGGAGAGGCTGGTTGCCGGAGCTGTGGAGGATGCTTTAAAAAAGTCGCACGAACTCATAAAAAGGGAAGTCAAGAAACAACTGGGATCAAGCATACCTCTCCCCGAAGACCTGTTTTGAAATCTTTTCCGTCCCGCCTGTTGCGTGTTCTAATGGGATTGGAAAAGGGTGCTCCGCAAGAAACGGCCGGAGGGCTGCGCATACATTCTGGAACATATGCAGCGGGTATTTACTGACAACCTGCGCAAAAAGACCGGGAATGGAGCGGGGTAAATAAGGAGCGGCTGATAAACGACTGTGTGCGGCTGTCCGGCCATAACCGTTTCCATTGTGAACGGCCTCACCATCAACCGCAAGCCTGTTTCTATCCTGAAAATATGTCCCGGTTTATCCTGCCTTGTAAATACGTTCTGGTTATCCTTGCCGGCGCAGCGACCTACGGAGGTTGTTACTCGCCCTTGACGAAGGAGCAGCTAACGGCAGCCGAAGCGAAACAGGAGGTTGAGCTAGGCGACTATGCGCCATGGATGGCGTCATAGGAGCCGGTCGGCTGC
>DULK01000008.1 GCA_012840385.1 Syntrophomonadaceae bacterium | reverse complement strand
GAGGTTGTTACTCGCCCTTGACGAAGGAGCAGCTAACGGCAGCCGAAGCGAAACAGGAGGTTGAGCTAGGCGACTATGCGCCATGGATGGCGTCATAGGAGCCGGTCGGCTGCCGTCTGCGACAAGTTTAGGGCGAGTTAAACCGGAGTCCGGGAGCAAGCGCAAGGATAACCAGATTTCATACTCTGTTGGTGCCGCCGGAGGCTGCATGAGCCTCTGCCGTGATGTCCGGGCGGTACCCTTGATCTGGAACGGAAGATAAAGTAACTTGTTTCAGCAGGGAGAATAGAATATATAGTAATGGTTCATACAAGGGGGGAGGAGTGGGTTTTGGCACAGGAACAGGGAGCGGCTCCGGAAAGCCAGGTCAGCCTTTTTTCGGTGATGGCCAATACACTGAACGGCATCGAGGAGAAGAAGGGGGATCTCCCGGGAGTCATCGCCGTGCTTTCCTTATTCAACCTGTTCAGCATTTTGAATCTCGTCCAGGATCAGGGTCTGACTGCTGCGAAAATGGGTGGGCTCCTGTCGGGCAGGCAGGATCTGATCGGTGCCATGCTGAACATGCTGGCCGGCGGGGGAAAAGCGGGGCCGGAAATGATGCTGAACCTTCTGCAGAGCGTGACCGGTAAAAAGTTAAACCCGCAGCTTCTTTCATCTCTGCTTTCGATGGCAGGCGAGTTTAGCAAAGCGGCAAGTTCCCAGGAAGGAGGGGAAAGCAAGCCTAAAACCGAACCCACCCAGGAGAAGCGGCTGGGCAGGGGAGCGTTCTGAGATTGCAGGGCCGGGCAACCGGCTCTTTTTTCTTGATATTTCGGTATGGACGCTCACCATTGCCGCCTGGCAGGCATATCCTGGTAAAATAAAGGGCCGGCCGGAAGATTTTATTCCGGTTTCTTCACCTCTTTTCGGCCTGAGGGATATTATAAAGAGAAGTGAGTTAACCTGGAGGGGGAGACATGATGGGCAAGGCCGGAAACGGTAGAACACGGTATCGGTTCCTCGAACATTTTTATGCAGAGGCCTATGACCGGGGTTACGCCGATGGTTATGCGGACGGCTTTGCCAAGGCAAGCAAGATCTATGCCGACAGGAATTTTCAAAACGGCCTGGAGGAAGGGCGGCGCCAGGGCTACCAGGCCGGATTCGAAGCGGGCTACCAGGAAGGGAAGAGAGAAGCGGACGGCCTCTTTGATCAGGGCTGGGAACAGGGGTATTTAAAGGGATATAACACCGCGCTTGCTCAAAAGCAGCGGGCGGAGAACGGTTCCTGAAGAAATCCCCTCGTCCTTGTTTTGGTTTTGCCACCCGACGGGCGGTTGAAGAGCCGGCATTTTTGGCTATAATTGTTTGGTAGACAGATTTGAACGGGCGAGGGGGATTCATATGGATTGGTTCGGCTTCAGCAAAGATGACGAATCCGAGAATGCTCCGCGTAATTGTTCAAACTGCAACAGCGGCATCCTTACGAGTGAGGGAATGAAGTGCTGCATCAATAAGACCGGCGAATGCATCGGCCAGGGGGAGTACAGGTTCTGGACACCCATCGTGGAAATCTCAGGGGAGTGGGAGTAACGGTATACCATATCAAAATGCTTTTTCAATTTTTTGTCTCAAACATCGGAGGCCATGGCCGGTTGCCGCTTTCTTTTCGCTGAAAGTTGACTTGTCAAAAGCAATCGTCTCTATGAATGTCTCTGCCAGCTTCGGATCAAACCGAGTGCCTGCATACCGGCGAATTTCCTCTAATGCATTTTCAACTGCTTTCTCTCTGCACGGAGGTCTGCCGGTCGTTATAGAATCAAAAGCGTCCACAATTGATAAAATGCGGCATTCGATGGGTATTTCTTCTCCTTTAAGGCCCAGCGGATAACCGGTACCGTCCCACTTTTCGTGATGTTTTAAGATTAAATCGGCGACCCCTCCCAGATCAGGGGATGATAAGGCAGCCGGTTCGGTGCTGCTCACCGCCCAGTACACCACATCCCCGTCAGGCCGGAGCATGGTCAGCTGTTTGGCGCTCAAGAGGGCATCCTGGCGGTAGGCCTCCTCGATCAGGCGGAGGATGCGGCCTGCCTGCATGGTGGACAGCCCGAACTCCAGCTCCAGGTCGAGGTCCTCTATGTCGTAAGGGGTGAGCCTGATCTTTTTCAGTGCTTTATGCTTCCGAGAAAAGGCGGAATAAAACTCAAACGCTTCCAGGGCATATCAGGACCCTCAAGCCCACCGCCGTCACCACCGTGGCCCTGCTCCGGCCTGTCCAGGCCCAGGGGATAGTTCATTTTATATCAAGTAGCAATATTTTCTATAATAATATCACCCGTGTAGAAATCCAAACAGTAATAATATTTCTTATCCCCCTGTTCTGCTATAACAAACCAATAGATTTGATTTTCTTCGTAGGGAGCAATATATATCTTTTTAATGCTTTCTTTCTTTATTCCCTTTTTTTCAAGGGTAGATATAACCGTTTTTTGAGAGATGCCTTTATTAGGAAAAACCGAGCCTGTTACACAAATCTCGCCGGTATACTTGTTCTTGGTTAACCAAATAAGCTTTTCCTGGCCAAATTCGTCGGTCCCGGAAATCATTGTGTCGTAACTTCCTAATTCTAGAAATCGGTTAGGAACATATTGAATATTTTTTATATCTTTTAAAAGTCTATGTTCTAAAACATACTTTTTTGCTTCCTCAGGAATAGGACCAGTGTCAGGACCAATGATTGGGTCATATAATTTATAGTAATTATCTCCAGCACCTTCATCAATTGGTTGGTTGGACGCCGTAAAGTCACCATTCGATGTAATGGTAACGGCTCTAGTGTTATCGTCCCAGGCAACACTTGCCCCAAGTGCTTCTGCTACAAAGCGAAGAGATACCATCGTACGTCCATTGATAATAATTGGCGGCTGTTCCATAAAGAATATTTTCCTGTTTTCTCTTTGAGCCATTTCAGAATTAATGGTTAAAATTATTTCTGTTACTCCTTGTTTTATAATTACCTTGGGATCTTGCCATTCTACGGTTGCACCTAGAGACTCTGCTATAGCTCGTACTGGAACTAATATTCTATCATTGGCTATTATAGGCTCCTGATCAAATATAAGTTGTTTTCCATTAACAAAAACTTTAGCATTGGCCAAGCAATAATTGTTACCCGCAATAGCAGATGAGGCAAGTGACAGTGTCAACAAAAAAGCCATAGTTGCCAACAAAAACTTTTTAATCAAATCTTTAACTCCCCTTCTAATAGATTTTCAAATACCAATATGAATCCACTGCAGAAACACCGATTCATTCATCCGAGCAAACAGTGCCCCAAATAACCCACACGATAATATACCCAATACGCTTTTGCGCAAGGTCTATGCCTCCTAGCAGGGGGTAGGGAGGATAATTATTTTTTCGGCATAAACAGCGTTCTCCTGCCCCGGAAAGACGCTCTTCTGTACCGGGGAAACCGCGAGGGAAATCCCGGCCAAAATAAAAGCTATCATATAGCCGTCATGCACCGGAACCAGGGTCTGTACCTGGGGTTTACGCGCAACATAAATGCCAGCCTCCTTTGACTTTTTCTATATAAAGCCATGGCGTATAGGTCACATTTTGCCAGAAACAAGGATACCAGGTGGACGTAGGTAAAGCCGTGATACCGGCATTTTTGCGTTGCAAGGGCTTCAAGGTTCAGGTGCGGAGTTTCTGCCGTACTGCTCGTGTATGTATATTAATCCATTCCATTTAAATTGGGAAGGTAAATGTCGTTTTCCCCAATCAGGCTGCTGCTCTTCGCTATGTTATAACTTGCCGTAATTTTCCCGGCGGTATCAATAACATCAAAGCCGTTTAGCGTTCTATGTATCAGCCCGACAATTTCATCGTTTTTTAATGCACAAACGTAAAGTTCCAGGCCCGTAGCTTTGTGCATGGGAATGCTTATAAACAAAATATCATTAAAGCTTCCCAAAACGTCTATATATTCAGGAAATTCCCCTCTTAATGTTTCAGATGCGTATTTTTTTTGAATGTCAGATATGTTTTTCATTGTCCTGAAGCTCGCTTTTTCGACATTGACCTCCGCAGGGTTTCCGAGCGTCCTTATAAAAAAACTATCTCCAATGACAGCAGTTTGGTCGGCCAGAGGTGGCAAGCTCGGTGATAACCCATTTTCTGGAGGAAGGACGATTTCTCTCCATTCAGCCCGATCCGACACGCAGTCATACTTCACGACAAATAACTTTGCTTCTTCAGGAGTAAAACACGGATACAGCATCGCCACCCCATTGCTGGTTTTCTTGATGGCTGTTACCGTTCCGTATTCTTCTGTTTTATATTCCTTACCGTCTTTTCCTTTGAACGAATAAACAGGCAGCTTTACCTCCTTTTCGATACGTTTTTTGCCATCCCACAAGGTTAACGTATACCTGTTTTTTTCATTGCTTTTAATTAATTTTGCATACGCTCCCCAAATAGTTCGCGGTTCTGAAGAGAGCTTAACTCTTTCAACCGTTTGGGCATATTTGTCCGCAACTTCGGCATAGTCGGGTAAAACCAAATATTTTTGACCGTCCCATGAAATAGGGGTCTGGGTCTTCATACGTATTTTCCCTTGCCCAGCAGTCTTTTTGGAAATTTTATATACGATTTCGCTTGTTTGTTTTATTCTTTTCGATTCCAGGTCCCAATAGAAAAGATACGCATTTATCTCTTCGTTGTTCTCATTCAGAACAATAAACGGAACCTCGGGCAAACGTGCTGTTTTATTTTTTAAAAATAGAGAATTTGCCGACCTGTCTGTTTCAGAACAACCGAAGAGCATCGTTGTCACCAGCAAAGTGAGCACAATAGCGAGCAAGATTTTTTTCCATTTCCTCAATTATTATAACCTCCCCATTGTTATAACCCTTATGTGGGTTAATAAGGTAATAATACCTATTCCATACGACAGCGGGTAAGCATCTTTGACGGTTACCCCACATGTGATCTACCATTTAATGGTAATTCAGCTCAGGGAGACACTCCGTCATAGAAGCTCTTTTACCACATGTGGGGTAACCTAGCCATCAAAGATCCACAGATTTACCGTTAACGAGGCTTCAGTGACCGTGATTCAATTACCATAGTATATAATATTCCCAGGACGTATTTTTTGCATAAGGGTATTTCAACCGGTCATTCGTATGAGCACTGAAAAGCCTTTCAATAGTATCATTCTTTACAATCATCATTACATGGGAATTCGGAATTACGATAACGCCACCCGCGGCGGCACTTTCCCAGGTTGATGGCTTCCAATATGATTTCTGGTTTAACATATAATTTTTCAATCCAGGCACATATGTCCATGCTTATCTCCTTGTTTTCGTGTCTTGACTAAAAGGGGCACTACACTTTCCGCTTGAAAAGCAGCCATCATGGGTTACTTCAATAGAATATATCTAAAAGTGAATTTATCTTTACCAAAAGTTTCTCCATATTTTAGATCACGCCAAATCAACAATCCTCCATCCAAGAGTTGAGGATATTTAATTTCATCAACTTTCACTCCATCAGGAGCTGGAACAAGATTATATAGCTTGAGAGAATTTCATAAATCCAAAATATATAGGAAGAACACAACGAGCAACTTATACTGGCTGTCTTACTAAAAAAGCTAGTCAGCATCATAAGCAAGCAATCATGCCTCAAAACTTAAAAAAGGCG
>DULK01000052.1 GCA_012840385.1 Syntrophomonadaceae bacterium | reverse complement strand
GTCGCAGACGGCAGCCGACCGGCTCCTATGACGCCGTCCATGGCGCATAGTCGCCTAGCTCAACCTCCTGTTTCGCTTCGGCTGCCGTTAGCTGCTCCTTCGTCAAGGGCGAGTAACAACCTCCGTAGGTCGCTGCGCCTGCAAGGATAAACCACCAATTTCATTCTTTTGATGGTGCCGCATAAGCGGCATGAGTGTATACCCTGAAAATACATCGAATACACCCGCCGGGTATTTTTAGGATAAACCACTATTTTTATGCCGCTTGGGCAGTATGAGAGTCTAAGCGGTCCTAAGCGCTCCCAACAAAAGGTTATATGGCCAGTATACCCGCCAGTTCCCACATTTCCCGGTCAAGGCCTTTTTTCTGCTCAAGGGCCTTTGAAAGGTCCGACGCCTGGATTTCACCGGCCACAATGCCGACCATTTTATTGGTCTCCCCCGAGCGTAAGAGATCAACGGCTGCGGCCCCCATCCGGCTTGCAAGGGTCCTGTCGATGGCGGTTGGGGTGCCACCCCGCTGCAGATGCCCCAGGATTGTGATTCGCGTCTCCAGGCCGGTTCGTCTCCTGATCTCCTCTCCTATTTCAATGCCACTGGCCGCTCCCTCGGCCACTACAATGATGCTGTGAAGCTTTCCCCTGTTGATCCCCCGTTCCAGTTTAAAAATGACATCGTCAATGTCATAGGGGATTTCGGGAATAAGAATCGACTCCGCACCTCCCGCCAGCCCGGCGTGAAGGGCAATATGGCCTGATGTCCGCCCCATCACTTCAATTACAAAGGTCCGTTCGTGGGAAGTCGCCGTGTCCCTTATTTTATTGATGGCATCCACCACGTTATTCACGGCGGTATCAAACCCGATGGAAAAGTCGGTGCCGGCCAGGTCATTATCAATCGTACCGGGCACCCCGATCACCGGCATTCCGCGCCTGGCAAGGGCCAGGGCACCCCGGAAGGATCCGTCCCCCCCGATCACGATCAGGCCTTCGATACCGGCTTCCAGGAGGTTTTCCATTGCCCGGGCCTGGAACTCGGGCTTTTTAAAATCTTCACACCTGGCAGTACGCAGGATCGTGCCACCCCTGTGAATGATATCGGCGACCGAGCCGAGGGAGAGCGGCCTGAATTCTTTGTGCAGAAGACCGAGATAACCGCGCTCGATCCCGATCACCGCAAGACCGTGATAAACGGCCTTGCGGACGATAGCCCGGATGGCGGCATTCATACCAGGCGCATCCCCGCCGCTGGTCAGAATTCCGATACGGTTGACCGCACGCACATATCCCACCTTCTTGATCTCAAAAAGTATTCTTCCCCCCTCAAAAACAGCCTATGCGGCGGAGGCGGCTCCAGCGAGCGGCAACCAGTTGTTCGGTGTCAATTCGCCTTAATTCCTGCAATCTCTGTCTTATTTCAGCCCTGATATTATCCGCAGTCCCCTCGGGGTCGCGGTGGGCACCCCCTAATGGTTCCGGTATCACGCCGTCTATAAGCCCCAGGCTTAAAAGTTCGGATGCCGTCAACTTCAAGACTCTGGCCGCTTCAGGAGCACGCTGCGCATCTTTCCAGAGTATGGCAGCACACCCCTCCGGAGAGATCACAGAGAAAATCGAGTTCTCCAGCATCAGCAAAACGTCACCGACACCGAGGGCCAGTGCCCCCCCGCTGCCTCCTTCTCCTGTAATGATCACGATGATGGGCGTCTTTAAACGGGAAAAAGCAAAGAGGTTGTTGGCAATCGCCCAGGCCTGTCCACGCTCCTCCGCACCTGCCCCGGAATATGCCCCGGGGGTATCTATTAAAGAAATGACAGGACGCCCGAATTTTTCAGCCTGCTGTGCCAGGCGGAGCGCCTTCCGAAAGCCCTCCGGGCTGGGCATACCGAAATTACGGGCGAGATTCTCCTTCGTATTATGCCCCTTCATGTGTCCGATGACCGTGACCGGAACCCCCTCGAAGCGGGCAATACCGCCTACCAGGGCAGGATCATCCCCGTAGCAGCGATCACCACAAAGCGGAAGAAAATCCGTAAAAAGCAGTTTGAAATAATCGAGGGCATTCGGCCGCTCCGGGTGGCGCGCCAGCTGAGTACGTTGCCAGGGGGTCAGGTTTTCATAAATTTCTTTCTTTAACTCGCGGAGCCGGTTCTCCAGCAGATTGATTTCCGCCGCCAGATCTATCCCCTTCTCTCCGGCGTACTGCTTAAGTTCGGCAATGCGGTTTTCCAACTCCAATAGTGGTTTTTCAAAGTCAAGGATCACATTAGGCAATTGCTTAACCCCTTTCACTGTGGAGAGAAAGAATCTGCGCCAGTATCTGCCGCATTTCGTTGCGAGGCACAATCAGGTCGATGAGGCCGTGGTTAAAGCAAAACTCTGCGGTCTGAAAATCAGGGGGGAGCTTTTCTTTCAGAGTTTGTTCCGTTACCCGGCGACCGGCAAAACCGATCAGTGCTCCAGGTTCCGCAAGAATGATATCCCCGAGTGTAGCAAAGCTTGCCAGGACGCCCCCTGTAGTAGGATCGGTCAGGACTGAAACATACAAGATCCCGGCCTCGTGGAGCCTGGCAATTGCCGCGCTTGTCTTGGCCATCTGCATCAGGGAAAAAACCCCTTCCTGCATGCGCGCTCCCCCCGAGGCTGAAAAGAGGATAACCGGAAGCCTTTCCTTGAGGGCCTTTTCAATCAGCCTGGTAATTTTTTCACCGACAATACACCCCATGCTCCCCATAATAAAATTGGGCTCCAGCGCCCCTATCAGTACCGGCCATCCCTCGATTGTGCCCTGACCGGTGAGAATGGCATCGCGCATGCCGGTTTCCTGTTCAGCCGAAGACAGCTTGGGCCGGTAGGCAGGGAAGGACAGCGGATCTACGGCTTGTAGATCCCCATCCAACTCCTGAAAGGTGTTGTCGTCAACGGTGGCAGCGATCCTCTCCGGAGCGGAGAGGCGAAAGTGATAACGGCATTTCGAGCAGACCTTCAAGCCTTTTTCCAATTCCCGCACATATAAAATTTCCCCGCAGCCGGGGCATTTGATCCATAAGGGTTCTTTCTCTTCTTCACGTTCAGGCACAGTACCTGGCCGTACCGTGATGTATCTTTTTTGTTTACGGAATAGGTCCTTTAACACTTGATCACTCCTTACCTTCGGTTCCAGTCCTATTCCAACATTATTCTTATTTTAGCATCATAATGAAATATTTCCTGCAGAGCAAGGCTCTGCAGGAAATTACCACTGAAGAAACTTTGTAATTGAACATTACCCCCTAAACAGCATAAGTGGTACTAAGTATCTCATGTGCTTCTTCGGCTTCGGACTCCGGAACCAACACTTCCACGGTGCTCTCGTCCCCAAAATGAGGGATTCCGGTAGGACGGAGCATCACCAGGAGCCCCTCCTTGTTAAGAATTTTCTTCAGCGTCTCGGCGGTGGTGCGATTCGATGCAATATAAACCACAGTCCACATGAATTTTGGCCCCCCTATCCAAAATTCTCGCGGATAAGCATTTCGACCAGATGATAAGAGAATCCTTCCTGGTAATTGAATTTTCATTATAAATTTATCCAGAAGAAGTTGCTATAACCCCAAATTTGGTGTAGACCTCTGCCCGACCGCGTATCTTTATCGCCGAGGTATGCTCGGTGAACTGGGCAATCATCACTTCCCCCTTGTCCAGCTTCTCGGTGTGATGAAACTTTGTGTCCCGGCCGCGGGTAAGTCCGATGATGGTCACTCCATTTTCCAAAGCCTTAACCGCTATGTATTCGGCCTGCACTGCTTCATCCGCCATCCATACCACCTACCTTTGCTATCTAAATAATACCACAAATTACATTATCTTATAAAGGCTATGCAGTTGTTGTCAACGCCATCCCGCTAATTTTTATCTTTGAATTGGAGTCGAGCACGAAACAGGAGCCGGGCCCGCAGAGACCCTCTACCTGGTAGCAGAGATCCGGGGTGACATCCACCCAAAAGGATGGGTCGGTCTTCAGGAGTTCCTTCTGTTTTACAAAATAAAGAAAAACGGGTGTTGGGCCGCGCTGCTGCATCAGGAGTATCCGCAATCTCTCCATTACGCCCGGGCTTCCTGCCATGGGGTTGATGCGAACGTATAGCACCTGCTCCGGCTGAGCGGATGGGGTCTGCAGCGGCCTGACATCCTCGGCAAAAAAGCGGCACGACTCTTCCTGCAGGCTCAGCCTCCCGTCCACGAGGACAACCGCATCTTCTTTGAGAAATGTGAGATCTCTACGGCTGTTGCCGGGGAAAAGGGTGATCTCAATACTTCCTCCTAAATCCTCCAGAGTAAAGCGGATCACTCCTTCCCCGCGTTTGGAGGTTCTGCGGCGCAGGGAGGTAATGATGCCCCCCAAGGTCAACCTCTCCCCGTCCTTATATTTAGAAAGATCCCCTATGGAGGTTGTCCGTCCGGCCAGCAGGCTCCTGTAGCCGCTGAGAGGGTGGCCACTGACATAGAAACCCAGCACCTCTTTTTCCCTGGCGAGGAGTTCCTGCCGGGAGTATTCCGGAATATCAGGGAGGCTGCGCTGCACCTGCACACGTCCCGGTCCTTCGATCAGGTCGAATAGGGAAACCTGGCCCTCGATCTGGGCACCCTGATCCCTGCGGTTTGCCTGGGCGGTTTCGATACAGTCTTCAAGAATTGCGATCAACTGCGACCGGTAAGCCTTTAAGGAATCAAAGGCACCGCACATGATCAGGCTTTCAATTACCCGTTTGTTCACCTGCCGCAGGTCGACACGCTGGCAGAAGTCGTCCAGGGAAACGAACGGTCCCCCCTTCCGGCGCGCCGCAATGATGGCCTCTACCGCCTCCTCCCCGACATTCTTCACCGCCGCCAGCCCAAATCTGATACTGTCTCCCACAACTGTAAAGTTCTCCATGCTTTCGTTTACGTCAGGAGGGAGGATTTTAATTCCCAGACGGCGGCATTCCTGGATGTAATAGGATACCTTGTCCGAGTTACCGCGAAAGCTGGTGAGCAGGGCCGCCATAAATGCCACCGGATAGTGGGCTTTCAGATAGGCGGTCTGATAAGCGATCAAGGCGTATGCGGCAGAGTGGCTTTTGTTAAATCCGTAGCCTGCAAAGTGCTCCATTAAGTCAAAGATCTGTCCTGCCACCTTAGGGTCAACCTGACGTTTTACGGCCCCGGAAATAAAGGTCTCCCGCAGCCCGGCGATTACCTCCGGTTTCTTTTTGCCCATCGCCCTCCTCAAGGAATCGGCCTGTGCCATGGTAAACCCCGCCAGATCACAGGAGATCTGCATCACCTGTTCCTGATACAGGATAACTCCGTAGGTTTCCTTTAAGATCGGCTCAAGAACGGGATGAAGGTATTTTACCTCCGTCTGCCCGTTTTTACGGCTGATAAAATCGTCGACCATGCCGCTCCCGATGGGTCCAGGCCTGTACAGGGCGACCAGGGCAATCAAATCCTCAAACCGCCGGGGTTTCATGTTCCTCAGGATGTGGCGCATCCCGGCGCTTTCCAGCTGAAAGATTCCTCTGCTCTCCCCCGTTCCCAGCAGGTCATAAGTATCCCTGTCATCAAGGGGGATTTTATCCAGATCGAGTTTTATATTCTGGGTCTGCTCGATAATCTTCAACGCATCTCCAATAACGGTAAGGGTGCGGAGCCCCAGGAAGTCCATTTTGAGCAGCCCGATCTCTTCCACCGTTTCCTTGGGGAACTGGGTGACAATCGAGTCACCGGTGCGCTGCAGCGGGACATAGCAGGTAAGCGGGTCCTTGGAAATAACGACACCCGCTGCATGGGTAGAGGCGTGGCGCGGCATGCCCTCAATCGCCCGGGCCAGGTCGAGCAGATTGCGGACATCGGGGTCTTCGTCATAGAGCTGCTTGAGCTCAGGTGAAGTCTCCAGGGCCTTGTCAATGGTGACCCCAAGTTCTTCAGGGACAAGCTTGGCAATGCGGTCTACTTCGGAAAGTGGGAGGTTGAGCACACGCCCCACGTCCCGTATGGCAGCCCTGGCCATCATGGTTCCAAAGGTGATGATCTGGGCGACGTGATCTGCCCCGTACTTCTCAACCACGTAGTCGATAACTTCGCCGCGCCGTTCGAAACAAAAATCAATGTCAATATCGGGCATGGTGATCCGGTCCGGGTTCAGGAAGCGTTCAAAGAGCAGGCCGTACTTGAGGGGATTGATATTTGTAATCCCTAAGGCGTAGGCCACCAGGGAGCCCGCTGCCGAACCCCGGCCGGGCCCCACGAGAATTCCCCTGCTGCGGGACCAGTTGATGAAGTCCTGGACTATGAGGAAGTAACCGGAAAAGCCCATCTGCCGGATGACACTCAGCTCGTAGTCCACCCTTTCCCGGACCTCGGCAGGAATTTCTCCGGGGAAACGCCGCTTCAAACCGGCATAACAGAGCTCCTTTAAATAAGAATCGAGATCATACCCCTCCGGAACCTCAAAAACGGGAAGGTGCATCTGGTTGAAGTCGAATTCCACCTGACACCTTTCCGCTATTTCCCGTGTCCGCATGAGGGCTTCCCGGTCATCAGGGAACAGAGCGGCCATTTCGGCCGCGGACTTCAGGTAAAACTCCTTCCCTGAAAAACGCAGGCGGTTCTCTTCCTCCAGTGTTTTACCGGTCTGGATACAGAGCAGCACGTCGTGAACCCTGGCATCCTCTTTCCTGATGTAGTGAGAGTCGTTGGTCACAACCAAAGGTATTCCCAGTTGACGACCGATTTCCCTCAATCCTGCGTTGACACGCTGCTGTTCGGGAAGCTGGTGGTCCATCAATTCCAGAAAGAAACCGGAAGGTCCGAAAATCTCGCGGTACGACCCGGCAGCTTCCCTGGCTTTAGCGTCATCACCCGCCAGGATGTGCTTCGGTATTTCCCCGGCCAGGCAGGCACTCATGGCAATGAGACCTTCGCTGTGTGCTGCAAGCAAATCCCTGTCCACCCTGGGCTTGTAATAAAAACCCTCCAGGTAGGCGGCAGAGACCAGGGATATCAGGTTTTTATAACCCTGCTCATTTTCGGCCAGCAGGACCAGGTGGTGCGGGGAGTCGTCCACATGCGGGGTCCTTTCAAAACGGCTGCGCGGCGCCACATAGACCTCGCAGCCCAGCACCGGATGGATGCCATGCTGTTTTGCCAGACGGTAAAAGTCAATTACCCCATACATGACGCCGTGGTCTGTAATGGCAAGGGAGGTCATACCAAGTTCGGCGGCGGTCCGCACCAGGTCTTTCAAACGGGATGCCCCGTCCAGAAGGCTGTATTCACTGTGTACATGGAGATGGACAAAATCCAGCAAGTCTTTACTCATAATGCCTACCATGCTCCCTTTGGGATAGCTAACCAACCACATATTATTTTACCATAGGTAAATTTCGTTTAAAAAATTACCCTGATCGAAACCTGAGGCCTTCTGTCTCTTATTACCGCTCAAAGAATAGCATTTCAATCGATTTAAGCACTTGGCAAAATTAGTGAAATAGTTTATTATAAATCTAAACAATTAACAACTTTTCTCTTCCTCTTTATCAAAAAAGTTTCATGCCTCACCAAATTATCCTCGGTTAACCAACTTATCGCGATTCTCCTGTAGGCGCCTACTATAATTATAACTTAATTTTTTATAACTTAATTTTATGGTTAACCATCTGACAAGCCTGATGTAAGGATACATGATGGCGAAAACGTTATGTGATCCTGAAGAGGAGGTGTTGAAGATGGTTATTTTAAACGTAGGCACATACCCCCCCAAGCAGTGCGGCATAGCCAGTTTCTCGAAAGACCTAAGGGACAACCTTCTCGAATGCGGAATCGAGGTTCCTGTTGTGGCGGTGTCAGACTCCGAGTACTCATATTCCTATCCCGCCGAGGTGCTGTACGAAATCCGTCAGGACGTAAAGAAGGATTACTTAAGCGTAGCGGGAGCAATCAACAACTCACAACAGATCGATCTGGTTATCATCCAGCATGAGTACGGTATCTTTGGGGGTGCGGACGGGGAGTATATTCTCAATTTCATCTCTTACCTCAACAAGCCTTACCTGCTGGTAGCGCACACGATCCTGCCGCGTCCTTCAAGAAATCAACTTTTCATTCTCCAGAAACTTGCTCAACAAGCGGCCAGGGTTATCTGCATGACAAAAAGTTCGGCACGTTTGCTGGAAAGGGTCTATGCTGTGCCGCGGGAAAAAGTGTACGTCATATACCACGGCGTTCCTCTCTTCCAGGCTAAGAACCGGGACTATCTCAAGCAGAAGCACGGCTGCTCTGGGCGTCAGGTGATCACCACCTTCGGATTGATCGGTCCCGGCAAGGGGCTGGAAAACGGCATTAAGGCCATAAAATATCTGGTTAACAAATACCCGGAGGTGCTTTACCTTATCGCCGGGAGGACACATCCCATGCTGTTGAAGAGAGAGGGTGAAAGCTACCGGGGAATGCTGACGGAAATGGTCACAGATATGGGGCTGGAAAAACAGGTTAGGTTCGTCAACCACTTTCTGGAATTGGACGAGCTGGGGGAATACCTGTACATGACCGACATCTATTTGAGCCCCTATCCAAACCGTGACCAGGCTGTCAGCGGCACACTTTCCTACGCCATCGGTTGCGGGCGTGCCATAGTTTCGACCCCTTACGAATATGCCCTTGATATGCTGTCAGAGGGGGAACGGGGGCTTATCGCCCAGGATACAAACCCGGAGGCGATTGCCGAACTTTTGGACAAGGTTTTAGGTAATCCCCAGCTAAAGTCGCATCTGGAAAAGAAAACCGCCCAGCTCGGCAGGACCCTCCGGTGGCCGCATGTGGCAAAACAGTATGCCAACCTGGCAAAAAGCGTGTTGAGGCCATCCATGGCGGGTATTGTCTCGTAAAAGGTGGAAAGAAAAGGGGAAAAACCGATGGATTCCAGGCATCTGAGAACGATGACCGATGCTACCGGTATAGTCCAGTTTGCAAAGTGGGACAAGCCCGACTTCAACAGCGGGTACACCGTTGATGATAACGCCCGCGCCCTGCTGGTTGCTCTCAACATGACCGGAAAAGAAGGTCCGGCATATGCCAGGATCTATGCCGGTTTCCTGCATTCCGCTCAACGTACAGACGGAAGCTGGTGTAACCTGATGGTGCACTGCCGCTTTACTCCCGAGCTGGATTCGGAAGACAGCCTGGGAAGGGCATTCCTGGCCTGTAGCGTTGCGGCCTCCTCCGATTTAGAAGAAATTCGCCGGTTGACCCGAGAAATGGCGGTTAAAGCCCTGCCGGTCGTGCTGAGACTGAAGTACCCCCGGGCAATCGCCTATACCCTGATCGGGCTTACAAAAGGCGCGGCCGTTTCAGACCCTAACCGGAACCAGGCTTCCCTGCGCGAAGCTGCGGCAAGGTATTGCGAAGAGCTCCTTGCTCTTTACAATCACAACAAATCCCCCGGCTGGTACTGGTTCGAGGATCGAATTACCTATTGCAACGGGGTGCTTCCCCATGCGCTTTTTGCTTACTACAACCTTACCTCCAACAGAAAGGCCCTTGAGGTAGCAAAGGAGTCATTGAGCTTTTTAAACGACAGTTTATTCGCCAAAGGCTACCTGAATATTGTCGGGAACAGGGGTTGGTGGCTGAAGGGGAATTACATGCCGTTCTACGATCAGCAGCCCGTCGACGCCTGTTCCACGGCCCTGGCTTGCCTGGAAGCCTTTGTCGCAACCGGGCAGAATGAATACGCCTCTCTGGCCCGTCTGGCCTCTGCCTGGTATTTCGGGAAAAATATAAACAACACCCCCCTGTACAATCGCAAAACAGGAGGCTGCCACGATGCCCTGATCCCCAGCGGAGTAAACCCAAACCAGGGTGCAGAGGCCCTGATCTCCATGCTGTTGACCCAGCAGGCGCTGCGAAAACTGGGGCTGGATGCCGGAATCGAAAGCAAAAACACTGAAACAAGAAGCGAACAGACTTTTAAAGAGGTTGTTTAAAAACAGGCTGAGCAATGGGTAAGGAAACTGTTAAACAAAAGGAAATTCAGAAGTTTGTTCTGGGTGTCAATTACTGGCCGATAAAAAAGGCCATGTACTGGTGGAAATGTTTCGATCTTGCCGAAGTGAAAGAGGATTTTCGGAAGATCGGCGAGTGCGGCTTAAAGGTTGTCAGGATTTTCCTGCTATGGGAGGATTTTCAGCCCACCCCATCTAAGGTATCATCTCCAGCCGTTCGCAACCTGGTCTCCGTGGCAGACACCGCATATGAGTGCAGCATCTTAATTCTGCCGACCCTTTTTTGCGGGCACATGAGCGGTATCAACTGGATGCCCGGTTGGATGCTGGGGGACGGGACAAACAGCACACGATTCCCCGTTATGAGCAACGGACGGCTTCACAACTGCCGGATTCTTAACTATTACACCGACCGTGACCTTATCCGTGCCCAGCGCCTCCAGTGCCGGGAGATCGCCGGTGCGTTGAAACGGCATCCGGCGGTTTGGGCCTATGACCTGGGCAACGAATCGTCAAATTGCGTTATTCCTCCAGATCGTCAGAGTGCACGGAACTGGCTGGAGATAATGGCAGGTGAACTTAAATACAGCAGCGGAGGGTGTCAGGTCACATTGGGTATGCATGCCGAGGACCTGGAGGAAAACCGCAACCTTTGGCCCCAGGATGCGGCCTGTTCCTGTGATTTTTTATGCATGCACGGATACCCGTTTTACCTGGAATGGGTTGATGACCCGCTCGACGTTCAGGTTCTCCCCTTTTTGGGTGAAATCACCCGCTGGTTAGGTAGCAAGCCTGTGCTGTTTGAAGAATTCGGTATTTACAGCCAAATTGTCATAAAAAAATCATACCCCCGTGAGCAAGAAAATCTGTTCACGGACTATTACGGGCAGGCGCTGGAACTGCTCCGGCTGAGTGGGATGACCGGCGCTCTTGTTTGGTGTTACGGCGACTACCATCCGGATTTATGGGACAAACCTCCGTTTAAAGACAACCCGCATGAAAGGCATTTTGGTCTTTTCAGGCACGACGGCTCCCCCAAACCGGCGGCAAGTGTGATACGGGATTTCGCCCGGCGGCCTGCCTATTTGCGCCGCTATGTCGATACACCAACAGCTTCCTGGCTGGACAACGAAGACCGGGAACAGTTTTATCGCAACCCCTTGAGTGAATTAAAAAGGCTATATCGTAAATTTAAAAAAGCCGTTGAAAAAGGGCCGTTATAGGGAATGCGTTAGAACAATCTAGGGTTTTAAATCATCAAATTAATAAGTTGCCGGAGGAAGAGCATGAAAATCGCACTCTTATCGCCTATTGCCTGGAGAACACCCCCAAGGCATTACGGTCCCTGGGAAAGGGTGGTTTCACTTCTATGCGAAGGTCTGGTGCAGAGAGGGGTTGATGTCACCCTTTTTGCAACAGGGGATTCCCAAACCAGCGGTAAACTTGTCTTCGTCTGCAAGACCCCTTACGAGGAGGATAAAACCATCAACCCCAAGGTGTGGGAATGCCTGCACATAGCCAACCTCTTTGAACACGCCCAGGAGTTTGATCTGATTCACAACCATTACGATTTCTTGCCATTGACCTACAGCAGGCTGGTGGATACTCCCCTGGTCACCACCATCCACGGCTTTTCTTCGCCGACAATACTTCCCGTATACCGGGAATACGCCGACAGGAGTTATTACGTCTCCATCAGCAATGCCGATAGAGACCCGGGATTGAGTTATATCGCCACCGTATACCACGGCATCGATCTGGAGTCCTTTACCTTTGAGCCGAAGACCGGGGATTATCTCCTGTATTTCGGTCGCATTCATCACGATAAAGGCACTGCGGAGGCTATTGAAATTGCCAGGAAGTTCGGGATGAAGCTGATCATCGCCGGAATCATCCAGGACCGGTCGTATTTTGAGAAAAGGGTGGCGCCTCAACTGGACAACCATATGGTAAGGTACATTGGCCCGGTCGGCCCCGACAGAAGAGGCGAACTGCTGGGAGGTGCTTACGCCCTGCTCCACCCGATCAATTTCGCGGAACCCTTCGGTTTGAGCGTGGTGGAAGCGATGGCCTGTGGAACCCCCGTGGTCGCCTTTGCCAGGGGCTCCATGCCCGAAATCGTAAAACACGGTAAAACGGGGTACCTGGTCGGCAGTGTCGATGAGGCGGTTGAGGTGTTGGGGAGCATCCCCTCGATCGATCGCAAGGACTGCCGGCAATGGGTAGAGGAACGATTCAGCAGAGAACGCATGGTGGATGACTACCTGGCCGTCTACCAAGATGTTTTGAAAAGAGAAGCGCCCCGGGCACACCGCTCGACCACGCCCTGGGGGCGCTGGGAGGTCCTCCTCGACGAGCCCAATACCAAAGTGAAAAAAATCACCGTGGAGCCCGGACGGCGGCTCAGCTACCAGAAGCACCTGAGGAGAAGGGAACACTGGTTCGTAGTGGCAGGGGAGGCCCTGGTAACTCTGAATGGAGAAACCGTCCCAGTCAGAGCGGGGCAGTCCATAGATATCCCCCAGGAAGCCGCACACCGGGTAGCCAACCCCGGCAATGCTCCCCTGGTGTTTATCGAAACCCAAACGGGAGATTATCTGGGGGAAGACGACATCATCCGTTTGGAGGACGACTACGGGCGTGCCCACGGCTAGAAGGGCACGCCCTCTCCAATTTCTTTTCTTACCGCCTCCGGAATGAGGTCCCCGACCTTACCTGTAGCCAGGCAAACATAAGTATCGGCGGCGCCATAGTAAACAAGGATTTCGTCTTCAGCGTCCAGCACTTCCTTATCCTCTACAGGGACGGCCCCGCAGGTGAAAACAACCCGGGGCACCCAGACTTCTCCTGCCCTTCCTATTTCATAGTCGGTCTCGGGGGACAATACAGGATTGGGTGAACGGTAGAGAAGTCGCTCCGGATTTTTGAGATCCACGAGCATCACCCCAAGGCGGTAGACCCGGTCCCTATCCACCCCGTGGTAAATCAGCAGCCAGCCGTATTTCGTCTTAATAGGCTGGGCACCGGCACCGATCTTCAAAGAATCCCACATCCTTCCCGGTCGAGGGCCCGCGATAATGGAGTGTTTTTCTCTGGGAGCCGGGAACTCAAGCTTATCCAAACGTGTTACCCATATACCGGGCTCGATTCTATGATAGATAACGTACTTTCCCCCGATCTTTTCCGGGAAAAGAATGGAGTCCTTATCCCAGACATCCTGGAAGGCGTAACCCTTACGCACCCATCTGTCAAACCTTCTATTTAAGAAATCTTCCACGGTTATGGCCGCAAACGAGATCTGGGCGACAACCCCGTCATAGGCGGTGTAAAGCATGTAAATCCAGTCATCGATGATCACCACCCGGGGGTCCTCGACTCCCTTCTTTTCCCTTTCTCCTTGAGGGACGAATACCGGTTCCGGGAATCTTTCAAGCACCTGATAACCGTCGGTAACGGCCAGTCCAATCCGGGACACCTGGTCATCCCCAAAGGCCCGGTAGAGCAGGTATACCCTATCGGCAATCCGAAAAGCGGCGGCATTAAGGACATACTTGCTCTCCCAGGGGTGTTCTCTGATCGGCTGCAGGATCGGGTTGCCGGGATACCTGACCAGGGAGCCTGCCGGAGGATAATCTTTAGATTCCTGAACCACCACATTAACATTTTTCGGTTTTATTCCCAGCAGGACGTCCAAGAGGTTTTCGCTCGCCCGCCCCTCACCGATCAACTGAACTACCATGCGCATAATTTCTCCGGGATCGTATCCCAGTTCTGCATAGATTTCATCCAGGAAGTCATGGTTGAACCACTTTTCCTCGACGTGACTTGACAGGGGGGTTGGTATGCCCCTTCCCCCTTTATAGCTATAGCTAGCCCAGGTCCAGGCAGAACATGGAATAAATGTCCCGTCGGCAAGCACCTGACTCAATCCGTAGCCGTCGCACATCAGGCCGAGCAGCCGCGCTTCTTCGGTCATGCCCTGTTTTGCCAGCTTTTCGGAGATCGCCCGGAAATGACGGACAAGAGCACGATGATGAAGGTTTTCAAAAATATTGTGGGCGGAGAAAGGGCCGCTTTCATACCGGCCGATCAGGGAATTGCGGATCTTAAGGCCGAGGTTTTTCCTTTCGCGGGCAAATGTTTTGTTAAGGTAGGAGTAGTTTTCGGCGATCATGATGTGCCTGCCGATGAAGAGGCAATAGCGGAGCTTCGGGTATTCACCACCCATTCCTTTGCTCAAGGGCCTGACTGCTACCCTGGTAGTGAGCTTGTTCAGATCCGAAATGTTTGCCAGCTTAACAGTGCCTCCCAGGATATCCCGTCCCAAAACGATGGGCTTGATCTCCACCGCATCCATGTCGTCCGGTGTGGTATGTTCCAGTATCCAGAGGAGGATGCTGTCCGCCCACTTCCGGTTTTCGACCAGGTTTCCAAGGGTAATGGCATCCCGCACATCCATCTTCTCAATCAGAACCCTGGGTGCATTGCAGCCGGCAGGTATCATCACATTAAGGGGAGGGTACCTTAGCAGTGCCTCCCGGAAGACCTCGTTCCTGATGGAAAAAATCCTGTGGCTGGGAATGAGTCTGAAGAGGCCTTCGACCACCTGCCGTGTACCCTCTTCGGTGTACAGGTCCCCTGGAAGTATCGCATCAAGAGTCATTTCCAGGCTTTTCATAAACTCCTTGAGGTGTGCGGCGATGGTGTTGGAAGCCGCGCTCTCCGGCACCTGGAGGCCGCTGTAAATAAAGTGATTGAACGCCTCCTGATAACGGATCTGCAACCTGTTAAAAAGGGCATCCGCCCAGACTACCCTTCCCCCCCTCCCTTCGATTTTTTTCGGCATGGTAATGGGAATTCCCGGAATGAACTCCAGGTAATACTGGGGAACGAGAGGAGGGGCCACCTCTAATGCCTTTTTCTTCCATGCTTCAATAAAATCAAGCTTTAGCGTCTGAAAAACCCTCTTCTGCTGCCGTTCCTCAGCAGCAACCTCATTGGAGAGAAAGGCAGAAGGATTGATGCTCTTTAGCTTCTTTGTCTCCTCCTGGAGAGACTGGAGATACTCGAGAAAACCGGCCAGCCTCCCGCAGAAAGAGGCTGCCAGGGCACTCAGAACGTCATCCCTGCTGATTCCGGTAGCAAAACTGTACTGGATCAAAAAACGGTACACGACGCTGGACCACATCGTACCGTCAAATCTGAAGTCCTTGGCAGGAGCATCCACAATCCTTTGCAAATCTGTGCGACAGGCAAAACGGGGGGAAAAGTCCGAATGGCAGGCATCGGGTAAGGCTGTTTCAAAGAGGCTCTTATACTGGTTAAAGCCTCTTTTAAACAACTGGATCAGCCCCAGGGTGGAATAGGTCGGCTCGTAGCACACATCTTCCCTGCTCTCACCGTAGACATCGGGCGTCCTTAAGACACCCCCGCTGCTCAACCAGTATTCCTCATCCCTTTTGATCGACTCGAAAAGCGCCCTGGCAGACTCCTTGAAAACATGCTGGAGTTTTTCCAGGGATATGGTTCTGCGCCTAGTACCGAGATCAACCTCGCAAATCTTCTTATTCCAGCGTATAACTCTTGTGATCAGCCAGGGATCAATCCCGTAACTCTTTGTCGTTTCCAACCAAAATTTGATCTCCGCACAGCAATCCTCCACCACATCGTGCGACATGGCATACACTCCGCCCAGGGTGCCCTGGATATGATATCCATAGAACATCTCGAAGAGGGGGGCCAGGAAAAAGTTGTTGAGGAGATCCTCCAGGAAATTCTTCCTCAAAATGGCCAATGCAAAATCATATTCATGGACAATCGGTTCCAGCAACCGGCCGATCCACCCGGGTTGAATCCCCCCCCCATCCTCGTTGACCAGATCCGCCGCTAGGATAATGAGGTCGGCTTCAAGCCGGTTGGCGATGTTCATGATCGCCCTGATACTTGCTCCCCTACCATTGCTTCCGGGAAACATCAGGAATTCCAGATGTTCGGATCTCAGGTCCAATTTTTTAACCGCTTCCAGGGCCTCGACTCCGGCCGGGTCTCCTACACAAACGATAAGAGATCTGCTGAGAAGTTGTGACTCCGCCAGTCCCCTGTCCACTATTTTCACCACTTCGGGCAGGGTGTCTTTCTCATTCAAGAACGGAATACCGACGACAAGATTGATCCCATCCATCTCCTGGATCTGGCGCAGAGCACCTGAAACGCTTTGCTCAAAGAGCAATTCTCCATCTAATACTCCCAATCGAAATCCCCCACTTCCGGATACTGGACCATGGCCGCTTTCATAACGCCGGAGATCCTCTGAAGCGCCTCCGGCGTTTTCGCCTCGCACCTTGCCACCAAAACAGGCTGGGTGTTCGACGCCCGTACAAGTCCCCAACCGTCCGGGAAAAGCACCCTTGCCCCATCCACGTCGATGACCTCGTATTCCTTGCGGAATTTTTCCACGAGACCTGCAACGACCTTGAACTTAACCCGGTCGTCGCAGGGCACTCTGGTCTCTGCAGTAGCATAATACTTCGGAATGTCTTTCAGCAGTTCTCCCAGGCTCTGTTGGGTGTTTGACAGAATTCTCAAGAGCCTGCCCGTGGCATAAAGGGCATCGTCATAACCATAGTATTCATCCGCAAAAAACATGTGCCCGGACATCTCACCGGTGAAGACGGCCCCTGTTTCCTTCATCTTGGCCTTGATCAGGGAATGACCTGTCTTATAGAAGAGCGGCCTTCCACCGAGGCGGGTGACCTCCTCCACCAGGGCCTGGGAGCACTTTACTTCGATGATCGCCAGAGCGTTGGGATGAGAACCTAAAATCTCCCGCCAGTAAAGGCACATCAGCTTATCCCCCCAGATCACCTCACCCTTTTCATCAACCACCCCAATCCTGTCGGCATCGCCATCGTAGGCTACTCCCAGGTCGGCTCCATGTTCCGCAACAGCCTTTCTCAAATCCTGCAGGTTGGCCGTTTTAACCGGGTCCGGGTGGTGAACAGGAAAACGCCCGTCAGACACGCAGTGAAGGGGAATCACATCGCAGCCCCATCCCTCTAAAATCCGTTCGGCAAAAAGGGATGCCGTGCCGTTGCCGCAGTCAACGGCAACTTTAAGTTTGCGCCGGCCCAATGCAATTTTTTCCTTTAACATGGCCAAATAGGGAGCTGCTATATCCCTCTCCACTACTTTACCTGCACCCGATGTAAACCTTTTCTTTTCGATTATTTCTCTTAGGTACTGGATTTCCTCTCCATAGATCGTGCCATCCCCGCAGGCCAGCTTGAAGCCGTTTTCATCAGGGGGATTGTGGCTGCCTGTAATCATCACACCCCCGTCGATACCGAAGTATATCCTTGCGTAATAAAGCATCGGGGTTACGATCAACCCGAGATCCATAACCAGGCATCCCGAGGCAACCAGCCCGTCAACGAATGCCTGGTGCAGCCTGGGGGAACTGAGGCGGTTGTCCCGGCCAACCAGAACCTCGCGGGAACCATGCTCCTGGACATAGCTCCCGAAAGCCCGGCCTAACAGCCGCACCGTCTCGTCCGTTAGATCCCGTTCCGCATTACCTCTGATATCGTACTGACGAAAAATCAACGGATTCATCATAATATCTCCTGATACCCCTGTTCTTGAAGTGCATTAATAACCTTCTTTATTTCCTGTGCCTTTTTTTTATGGCAAACAAGCACGCTGTCTCCTCCCACCACCACTATCAGGTCTTTTACCCCCAGTGTTGCAACGACTTTTTCGGAGGAGAAGACCAGCGTGTTTTGGGTATCCACCAAAACCCCCTTTCCCTCGAGGATGTTTCCCTGCCTGTCCTTTACTTTATAGGCCTCCAGAGCCGTCCAGGAACCGACATCGTCCCAGCCGAAGCTGCCGGGCAGTACCAGGACATTTGTTGCTTTTTCCATAACCCCGTAGTCTATAGAGATCTTGGGTAAACCGGAGTACACACCGTTCAGCACGTCCTGGTACTGTTCGGAACCCATGGCCGCCTGGATTTTTTGCAGGCCGGCGTACAGCTCCGGCATGTATTCCCGAATCATCCTTATAATTAAATCCGCCCTCCAGATGAACATTCCGCTGTTCCAGAAGTAATTCCCGCTGGCGAGATACTGCCGAGCACGTTCCAGGTCCGGCTTTTCCGTGAATCCTTCCGCAACATAGGCGGGGATACCGGCAAAAGTACCGTGCAAGCTCCCCCTCGCTATGTAACCGAACCCTGTTTCCGGGCGGCTCGGTGTGATTCCTATGGTGACCAGATGCTCCCCTTCCCCGGCAGCGGCCACGGCGCCTTTTAAAACATTTCGGAAACGTTCCTCATCCGCAATAAAGTGATCGGCTGGAAGGACGATCATCACACCCTCCGGATCGCGAGCCGCAACTGTTATTGCTGCCAGACCGACAGCTGCCGCCGTATCACGACCGTACGGCTCGGTGATGATGTTTTCGGTCGGAACTTCCGGCACCTGCTGGAGAACCAGTCCTGTGTAAAGGGCTGCGGTGATTATGTAGATCTCGTCAGGGTTGACGAAGCCTTTTAGCCTGCCAACCGTCCTCTGGAGCATTGTTTTTTCTCCAACAAGGCTTAAGAACTGTTTCGGCATTTCCTGCCTGCTCTTCGGCCAGAATCTCTGACCGCTGCCTCCGGCCATGACTACAGCGTAGACCATTCCAGCTCTCATCTCCCTTCATAAAAATAGATTGTGAACACACTGCGCAATCAGTTGCGCAGGTATAATTGATTTTACTCTCAAAGTTCGGTAAAAAGAGCCGTGAATAAAGGGCGGCAACCGTGGCGAGTTATTGTTGAGGAGCAAGATAAGCAAAAGCCTGTATGTGGATATGCAGAAAAACCAATCTTTGAATGAAATTACCGGCCATGCAACCGTGTAAAAGCCTCTCCTCAGCAGTAAATAACACAGCACCTGCTGTGGAGTAATATGGACTAGCAATTAATCGCCTGTTTCAGAAACTCCGCAAGGTCCTTAAAGGAACCGCGGTAATCGGTCTCAATGGGGAGATTTTTTGTATTGAGAAGCCAGTCCTCCACAAGAAAGGTCTTTATTCCCAGTTTCCGGGCAACCAGATCCTCCTCCACATCATTGCCGATCATCAGGCACTCCTCAGGTCTTGCGTTTAAATTGCTGAGAACCTCTTCATAATACTCTATTTTAGGCTTGCAGAAGTGCATATTCTCGTAAGTCGTTACCAAGGCGTAAGGCAGGTCGCCGATCTCCACCCAGTTCAGGCGTTCCCTGATGGCATTTTCAGGGAAAACGGGATTTGTGGCGATTACCACCTGATACCCATTTTTTATGAGCCGTTCGAGCATAGGGCGTGCCAAAGGGTTCGGCCGGGTGATCCTTTTAATGTTTGTGAAATCATTGTTGTAAAATTCATCAAACAGGGGAACAAGGACTTCGGGAGGAATACCGATACGCGGTGCAAAATAGGACCAGAAGACCTCTTTGTTGGTCTGCCGGGGGTTCAGGTTGTTGATCATCATCATGGTCCCCTCAAAAATTTCTTTAATCAGTTTTTTGGGCTCGATGAGGTGAGCAAACTTACAGCTCACAGCTTGAAAATATTCGTTCATAAAATGTTCCATTTCCATAGGCACCAGAGTGCCGTCCAGATCGAAGAGAAATGTAGTGAACAACCTGTTTCCTCCGCTCTTCTCTTTTTTGGAGAAAGTTTACCATAAATCTTGCTTCATGGACAAGATGGCGTTCCTGCCGTGCCTGGTGGAAAAACAAAGCCGGGGTAATTTTCCCGGCTTATTTTGCTCTTAGGCATGAAAATGGTCGGGATGACTGGATTTGAACCAGCGACCTCACGGTCCCGAACCGTGCGCTCTAGCCAAGCTGAGCTACATCCCGATCTTACGATTTATATTTTAATTATTTTCTTCTACTCCGTCAAGGTTAACTATTATGAAGTTCAGGTTAATGTCGCAAGAAAAAAAGTATCAGGACGAGTACCCCCAGCGCAAACCGGTACCAGACAAAGGGCAGATAGCTCTTCGTCCGGACATAGCGCAGCAAAAAACTTATGCTGGCGACACCCGACACTGCAGAAACGATCATACCTGTCAGGAAAGCCAGGTTGACCATTTCCGGCCGGGCCAGCAGATCGGGAATCTTTACCAGGCCCGCCCCTAAAATGATCGGCACGGAGAGGAGAAAGGAGAATCGCGCCGCGCCCTCTCTTGTCAACCCGGTGAAAAGCCCGGTCGTCATGGTTACCCCTGAGCGGGATACCCCCGGGATAATCGCCAGGGCCTGGGAAAGGCCGATCAACAGGCTGCGGCCTAACCCGATTTTCTCAATTTTTACTCTCTTAGCTCCGCGGCGGTCCGCCAGGTAGAGGATTACGCCCATGATTATCAGCATCGCCGCAATCAAGGCCGGGGTGCGGAAAACAGTTTCGGCCTTTGTCTCCAGGAGAAAGCCAAAGACGGCCCCCGGTAGCGAGGCAAGCACCAGGTACCAGAAAAGCCGGCCTTCTACCGTCCTGCTGCCCCGAAAGGCGCCGGCTATCAGGCTCAACCAATCCCGCCAGAAAAAAGCCACCACGGCTACAAGAGTGCCCAAATGCAGGGCAACATCAAAGGTCAGCCCAGGATCCGGCCAGCGGAATATCCAGGGTACCAGAACCAGGTGGGCGGAACTGGAGATGGGCAGGAATTCACCCAGCCCCTGCACCAAACCCAAGACTACTGCCTGCCAGATTGCCACAAGAAAACCTCCTCGTATTTTTACTATTATCCCTCAACGAATGCGCCTTACGCTGCTGATACCCTGGTGCATTTCAACCAGGTAGGCAATATCCGCAGAATCGGCCAGGTGTTGATTATGGGAGACCATGATGATCTGCCGCCCCAGGCTCTGGCTGTAACTCTTCAAAAACTGTGCCACCTGGGGGGAAAACTCCTCGGAAACGTGCTTGCCCGGTTCGTCGAGGATCACGGGACCGCCGACCGGGGGTCGGAAGGCATGCAGGAGAGCGAGCCGTAAGGCCAGGGAAATCACATCCACAACTCCTCCCCCCCTGGCGTCCTGCGGTGTTGTCTCCACCCTGAAGTCGCCGCCGTAAGTGGAGCAAACGTAAAATTCCGCCTCCGGCCGGTCCCTCTTGTCCTCCACCACAACTTTGAATTCCATGTCACCACCGAAGACAAACTGCAGTGCCTGGGTCACCAGGTACTCCACCTGCTGCCGTCCCTGCTCCCGGGCGTGCCTGGCAGCCTCCATAAGCAAGAGGCGCACCTTTTCGAGGCATTCGGCCTCTTCCCTGACCTCTTCGAGCCGCTTCTCCCTGGCGTCTATTTCCTGCAGCAGGGCCGACTGTTCTCCTCGCTGGCGGTGGTAAAGGGCCTTAACCCGGTCAAGGGAGCTTTTCAAGGAGGCCAGCAGTTGGTTCATCGGGATTGCTCCTTCTCCAGCAAATCCCAGGGGATCAACCTGTTGGCCTCTGCCAGGAGGCGGTCCATTTCCGCCTTTAAAGCGTTAATCCTGTCCCCCAACTCCTCGGGTTTGACACCGTATTCGGCCGCTTTTTGATAGAGTTTTTCCCGCTGCTGTTCAAGTAATTCCTTCTGGCTCAATGCCCTTGACCTCAGGTCCCGGGATCTCCGCAAGGCTTCCTTTAAGTGATTGATCTGCTTTTCGTAGTGTGCCTGCTCTTTTTGCCCCTGCACCTTCTTCCCTCCTATTCATACTCGGCGAGTGCCCGCTGAATGGCATCGGCCGTGAGTTCTCCGAAGCAGACCGGACACTTCCCCAGCATATTTAAGACCTTCCGGTATTCTTCGAGATATCTTTCTACCTCTTTTTGATAGCGTTCCACGGCCAGGGATACCCCCTGATAATCCCGCTGGTGATCCTGCCATGCCGCCAGAAGCTCCTGGTAGGAACCGATCAGTCGCAGTACATCAGCCGCCCCGGAAAGGTACTCCTCGCTCTTCTCAAGCATTTCTGTCCTGGCAGTTATCTGGGCACACCTCCCCAGCGTTCTTGAGACGGTACCAAGCTCCTGTGCAACCCCGGCCAGTTCATGTAGCTGCCGGTAAAGTTCTTCCAACCTTTCAAGGCGGGCCTCCAGTTCCGGAACATGTCCGGTTTCCGCAATCAATCTCTCCACCTGCTGCAGCTGAAAATCGACCCGGCGCAGGTCCTCTGCCAGGGATGAAAGATAAGCGTAATCCTTTGCAAGAACCTCCAGCCTTTGCATCCCATCCTCCGCCTGTTCCACAAAGGCAAGCCCCTCCAGGACCCTGTGGGTTTCCTCCAGGGCACACTCCAGTTCCTGCCACTGCCCAGCAAGATCGCTCAGGGCATCAATCATGCGGGAGATCTCTTCAATCCTCCCGAACAGAGCCTCCAGCCGCTTGATCGTTTCCTCAAGGTGCGGCAGGTGATCATAAGCATGCAGGGCCTCCTCAAGGTCTTTAAGGGCAGCATTGAGCTGGCCGTCCTCTTCCCGCAGGCGCCGCAGTTCCGTTGCTGTAGACTTCTGGGCCCAGTCAAGGATATGGACGCCTCCTAGCTGCCCGATCACCTTTGCCCTGACCGCTCCATTTTCCGTAAGCAAAAAGGGGCCTTCGAGCTGTCCCCCGAAATTCAGTTCCGCCTTATTCCGGTCATCAATGACAACCTTCCTCATTCCGGAGGCCTGCACGATCTCCTGGGGAATTTCGCTTCCGAAACCTTCGAAGACCTGTTCCTGTTCTCCCGCTTTCTGCAAAAGGTACTGGTTCCTGCCGCCGGTGGTGCGCAGGCGGGTAATCCTGGTGCCGTCCTCCATCTCCACCGTAACCCGGCAGGTGCGCGCCCCCACCCGGATAAAGTTGGCCCCTTTCGGTTCGTTAAAAAACACCCAGCGGAGCGCCCTCACCAGGGCCGATTTCCCGTAGTCGGAAGGCCCTACGATGACGTTCAAGCCCGGGCCGAAAACCACCTCGGTATGCTCGTGGGACTGGAAATTTTCCACGATCAGCTTCCGCAAATGGCTCATGCCTCTTCCTCCCCCCGTGCTAAAGCCTCTTCGGCCAGGCTGATGCGTCTTAAGGCCTCATCCCTCACCCTCTGGTCCAGCTTCTCCGCCCGGGCAATCTCTTCGACCAGAAGCCGGACGTCGGCCCGTCGGTAAGAGCCGGCAGACATTACCTCGGCCAGGTAGCCGGCCAGCCTCTGCTCCCGGAAAACCGCCTCCTCCAACCTGCTCCTGTCAAGGACCTCTTCACCGGGAGGGGCGCTCTGCAGTCTGATCTTTTCGTAGGAGGGGATGCTCCCCGACAGGTCGATCAGGACCACCTGAACCGGCCTTCGCATCTCGTCCGGATGGTTGGAGAGACGGGCCAGAGCCCCGGGGTTAAGAAAGAACCTGCCGTCCCTTTGCATATCGGGAAAGCCCAGGTGGTAGTGGCCGGCAAGGGTAAAGTCGGCCTCCGTCTCCCAGATCTGCTCCACGAGGGTATAGGCGGAACCCGGGAAAGAGGCCCTGTCGAGCAGCATCCCGTGCACCAGGTGGATGGCATAATCGCAGTCCTTTTTCTGCACCACATAATCCTCTCTCGGGTCCCTGCGGTCCATGTCAAAGTGGAAGCCCTGGCCTGTCAGCTGAACCCGCACCCCGTCTTTTTCTAAATAGACGGGTTCCCTCCCAAGCAGGCGCACGATCCCCAGCCGAGCCGCAAAGCCGAGCATGGTTCGAGGGAGGGTCTCCACATTGTGGCCAAACAGGTCGTGGTTGCCCGGGATGACGAAAACGGGTACCGGGAACTGCTGGTAGATCTGCAAAAAATCGGCACAGACGCTGAGAGCGGGTGCGGGAACGTCAAAAAAATCCCCTCCGTGCAGGACGTAATCCACCCGGCGGGTCCGGACGATCTCCAGCACCTCGCGCAGCTTTGCTGCCAGTGTGGCCGGAAAGTTGTCCTTTCTGTTCGAAGGGGTGGTGCCCCGTTTATGGTCGTCTGTCAGAAAAAGAAAGCGCATGATCACTCCTCTTCCCGTGCAGGTGAATAGGTAGGCCCAAAGGGGCCCGCGGTTTTGACAAGCCTTCCTTCTGCCGCGAACTCCTCCAGCCATTCCCGGACTTCGTTAAAGGAAACAGAACGGTTCAACTCCTCCTCGATGTCAGGGAGATATAAATTGATCTGACCCACATCAAGGGGTAAAAGCTTTTTTATGGCTCGCCAGGCAGCTTCCGGCAACCCTCCAAAATCCTCTTCCAGTTCAGTAAACGGATTAACCGTATGGGGGGCACTGGTTCGGGCGCAGCGTATCCGTACCGCCACCGTCCTTCCTACAACGGCCGAAGAAACGAAGGCCGTTCCGGAACTCAGGTAAGGAAGCCGCCGCGACTCTTCGGCGGTGATATCGGTTTCCTCTTCGATGACCCTGATGTCCGATGCCCGGACCGTCCGGAAGATGAACTTTGTGTTCAACTGGGCGGTAATCGTCTCGTCGAGCAAAGCCGGCCGCTGGGTAGCCAGGATCAAAAATACGCCGTACTTCCGGCCCTCCTGGGCCACCTCCCGGAACACGCTCCGGGCCGGGGCGGGAATTTCGATGCCCTTTGGAGCAAAATTGTGGGCCTCATCGGTGACCACCAGAAAGGGGGGAAACTTCTCCCCCGGAGCCTCGCCGCGCTGGAGGGCATCGGCGTAGCTCCGCCGCATCCGGTAAAGTTTTCTGACCAGGTAGGCACCGAAAACCGTCAGGAGCCAGATGGGTCCCCGGATCACGGTAAGGCGGCGGGCCTGAAGGGAGGCAACGATCGGCTCGATTCCCTTTTGAAAAATGCCCTCCCGCTGCAGACGGTAGAGCCGCCAGGCAATCCCGCGCAGGCTGCTGGGGTGGCCGGCCTGGCGGGCCATGGCTAACAGGGTCCTCTCATACCGTGAGTTATCCCCGTACTTCCTGCGTATTTTTTCCCGGGTCTCCTCTTCCTTCTCGGCCAGTCCGATCAGATCCTCGAGCTTCTGGGAAAAGCTGGCAAATGAGTCTCTTTCCTGGTGGATAGCCTTGAGGGCGTTGTCCATCCCTTCCGTAAAATTGGACCCGGCGGCGGTCAGAAGGGATGCCAGATCGTTGCCGGTCAGTTCCTCGAAATTTACCCCGGTATCGCGGCCAACCGTGAGAATCTCGGTCCGCCCCTCGTAGGCGGAGGCCCATTTTTCATCTATGCCTTCGAAAGGAGTGCCAAAGCTCATCTCATAATGGGGATCAAACACCAGGGCGGGAATCCTCTTCTCCAAAAGCTCCTCCAGGATCACCCGCATCCCGAAAGATTTTCCGGAACCGGAACCGCCGAAGATACCGATATGGGGGTACTCCTGCATTGCCCTGTAATCAAAGATGAAGGGCACGGCGCTCTGGGGCAACACCCCCTGCCCCTTCACATAGAGCGGAGCTATCTCCCGCAACTCCGCGGGCAGGCCGTCCTTTAAATCCTCGGTTCCCAGGATCACCCCCAGAACCAGCCCTTTCTCCGGGCGGCAGGGTACCAGGAGATCCTCAACTTCCGAAAACTCGGGAAGGCGAACCCTTACCCCCACCTCCACCGGTGAAGGGAGATCCCCTAAAAGCCGCACCTTGGCCAGGTGGATGGTCTCCTCCCCCAGGCGGAAGCCGACCTGTTCCAGTCCCTCCCAAACCCCGGAGTCGATCAGGGGGCTGCGCTCCATGGTCAGGGGAATAAACCTGTTGAAGGATTTGGTCTCGATGACCTCACCCCGGGGGTAGTGATGCTCCGGGTCTTCGATGACGAGGATCTCGTTGATCCGGAACTTCCTTTCCCGGGAGGCTACGTATATGTATTGCTGGGTGGTCACCCCTACCACCTGCATGGCAAACCCTCCTATAACTCCCGCCGCGACCGCAGCGGGCGCAGATATACCTCGGTCAGCACCGGATCCAGATAGGTTGCTAAAAGGGCCTCCATTTCCTCCCTGGTGATGCGCACCTCGGCATCCACCACATCCAGCCAGAGAGGAAAGCCTCTCCCGTGTGAGGGGGTAATCGTATAGAGAAAATTGAGAGCCGCCGCCAGTTCCTGCTCCTGTTCGGGCAGGTAGTCCACCGCCACCACCTGGGGATGGGAGGCAAAACGCACATAAACCCGTTTCCGCTTGCTCCCACCCCTTTCCTGCCTGCAGAAAACCTCGCCGGGTTTCAGCAGGCCGTACAACACCTCGCGGTCCCCCCAGATATCCCCGGCATCCGGGGACAAAGCCTGAACCAGGGAAGCGGTGGCGATCTCCTCGGTAACGCCCAGCATGATCGTCCCCTGCTGTAAAGCCTCATCCCTGATCTGCTGCCAGGTCGCCGCTGCATGGGCCTCCAACCGGGCAAACCCGCCATCCCACAAAAGCAGGCGGGGTTTCTTCATTATGAGTGCCTGTTTCCCCACCTCCGCCTCCAGCGTCGCAAGTATCTCCCAGCGGAGGCGGGCCAGGGCGTCTTCCGGTTCCAGCCCCAGTTCCAGCTTTTCCCGTACCTGTTCCCGGTACCTGGGGAGCAGGGGGGAAAAGATACGATGTGCCCAGATCCGTTCTCCCGTTTGAGGGTCCGGCCGGCTGGAGCGGGCCAGGGCCCGGAAAAAGGTGACCACATAGGGAAAGCTGGCTCCGTAATTGTTAAAAGAACCGTCGACCCCGACAAGGGGGTGACCCTGAAAAAAGGACCGGATCTCCTCTCCGGTGAGACGGCGGAGTCGGAAAAAAGACCCCTCCCTGCCGGCCTGGAGTCTCCTTTCCGTGCTTGTCCCCCCTGCCAACCGGCGCTCCCGCAGGAATTTATTCAGTTCCTTGATCTCTGTTATCATGCCATCCGGGGAAGCCAACGGAACCACTCCCTGTCAATGTTCAGTTCTGCTTTTTACAGCCAAATTCCTGCCGGATCATTCTGCCGAAAAGCTTATCTTTTCGCAAGAACATGACCCGCCTTAAACCCTGTGATGTGCCCCTTGATGACCGCCGGCCGGCCGTTTATAAAGACATAGTCCGGAGCGTAGCCACTCCCCCGCTTTTTGAGAACAAGCAGGTCCGCGTAATAATCCACGGCAATTCTTCCCCTTCCCTGCAATCCGAACAAGCGGGCAGGAAGAGACGTCAGCCTGCTTACTTTCTCCGGCAGAGGAAGCCTACCAAAATACCCATCTTCCTGTCCCAACAGTTTCATATAGTTCACGGGATCTACCAGATGTTCCTTTTCTTCCTGCTGACTGCCGTACCCTGCCTGCCAGCAAAAGAACGGGGCTGCAGCCAGAGCAGCTTCACCTCCCGTATCCTCCACTTCAACCTGAATTGCCTTTCCCAGCAACTGCTGTATCATGGCGGGCACCGGGAGACCCCGCTCTTTTGCAGCCTCGGCCAGTCTTTTTCCCACAAGATGCCGCAGCGCAGGGGGAGTCTTAGCAATAATCAGGTCCTCCGGATGGAACCTGCCCACCGCCGTGTCAAACAGGTAGCGCGGCCTGCCGGCCAGAGGAAAAGGATCGAGATCGCCGTAGATCTGCACCCCGGTAGGGGAGGCATGCTTCAGTTCCTCCTGGATCGCCCGGATTTCGGATGCCAAGGTACCTTTTGGCAGGCGGAGGCTCTTCAGGTAAGGCCGGAACGGCGTAGCGGCTGCCGCCTTTCTTAGGGCCTGCAGCGCCGGCAATAAACCGTCCGCCCCGGAGTAAACCTCATCGGAAAAGTTGACCACCAGGAGGGGAACCGGGTGAAGATCACCGCATACCTCCTCAATCTCCTCCCAGGACCAGAAAGCATCGGGAAGTTCGTTAAAATCCAGGGAAAGCCCTACTGCGCCTTCAGACAGGCCTTTTTTAATCCCTTCCCGCAGGGCACTCGCATCCGCAGGGCGGATCTGCCCGGGTGTCGGCATTATTCCTCTCAGGCTTCCCATCCCGAGCAGTGTGCCGAAATTAATGCGGAGGCCGCTCCGGGCAGCCCAATTCAGATACCTTTTGACATCCAGAGGGGAGTTTCCGTCCACCCCCCCGATGATGGTGGTTACTCCTGCAGCCGCAAATTCCTCCTGTTCCTGCTCGGTAGGCAGCAGCCCCGGCCACGTTGCCACAATCCCCGGTACCAGCAGGGAGCCGCTGACGTCGATCACCCTCGCGCCGGGAGAAGGTTTGAGCCCCTTGCCTACGGCAACTATCCGCGATCCCCGGATCAGAAGATCTGCCTTGTACGGTTCGCCGCCCGAACCATCGATCAGGATACCCCCCCGCAAAAGGACCTCCTGCCAGGCCGGAGCCTTGGCCTGGCGCAGGGTAAAATACCACACATTATAACTTAATACGAAGATTGCCGTAAATACCAGCAGGAAATAAAAAAGGCGCTTCAAAAAATTATCCCTCCGCAATTGTCTCTCTAAAGTTTACGGCGGAGGGATGAAAATTCCTTTTAAACTATACCTTTTTGTCGCAAAGCCTCAATTTCTTCGCCGGTATAACCCAGCAGCCTGGACAGGATGGCTTCTGTGTCCTGCCCCAGGGCCGGCGCCCCCCGCCAGACCCTGCCGGGCGTCCTGCTCAGCTTGGGAACGATTCCGAAGGCCCGAACACTTTTCTTTAAAGTCTGGTCCTCGTAGGTAATGAAGTTCTCCCGGGCCTGCCAGTGGGGGTGTTCGAAGGCGTCTTTCGCATTTAAAACGAGGGAGCAGGGAACCCGGTGCTTCGCCATGTGCTCCTCCACCTCCCTGGCAGTTCTCTTGCCAATCCACTCCCGGGTCAGACGGTCAAGCTCACGCCCCTTGGGGGAAGCAACCGCCTCCATCGAGGATGCGCACTCCTTCCAGGTGAAGTAGCCGGGATCGAGGCCTATGGCCTTGATAAAGCGCTCGTAGACGGAAGGCCCAAAAGCACCCAGGGCGACCCAGCGGCCGTCCCGGGCCCTGTAAATATCATAGGGCTGGAAAGCCGGAGTCCTGTTTCCTGTTCGCTGGCGCAGGATACCTGCCTCTAAATAGGAGACAAAGGTGTCCGAGAGCAGACGGGCATTTGCTTCATACTGGGAGACGTCGATAACCTGCCCCCGACCGGTTTTCTGGGCATGGAGGTAGCCGATCAAAGCCCCGAATACAGCACACATTCCTGAGATGTAGTCATTGGTCCAGGGTCTCGCCAGGAGCGGTGGCCGGGGATCCGGTTCTCCCATCAGGCTCAACCATCCGCTTGCGGCCTGGCCGATCATATCGTAGGATCCCCTGTCGCACACCTCGGGCACCCCGCCGAACTGCGGCCTCCCGAACCCGCTCACGTGGACAATCACCAGCTTCGGGTTCACTTCCAGGCACATCTCGTCGCTGATGCCCAGCTTCTCCAACCAGACCAGGTTTTCAAACCAGAGATCTGATATTTTGATCAAACCCAGAAAGATCTCCTTTGCCTCCGGTATTTTCATGTCGAGCTCCAGCGTCAGGCTGAGCCGGTTGCGGGCGTCCTGGATCCAGCTGGCCCCGACCGATTTTTCCCCGTTCCGGACAAACGGCGCCAGCCTGCGGTAGGTGTCACCAACCCGCGGACGCTCAACATGGATCACCTCCGCTCCGAAATCCGCCAGCATGTTTGCGGCATGGGGCATCCCCACCAGGCTTCCGGTTGAAAGCACCCGCATTCCTTTAAGGGGCCCAAAGGGCGGAATCAGAGCAGGGGCAGGTATGCGCTTAATTTCGCTCAGTCGCTTCACAGGAATTCCCTCCATTTCCCCACACTTGCTATTATCAGGCCTTCTTAATAGTTGGTACTAATAGCAGCTATTAAGTCGTACTCAATAGATACCATCCCGGTCAGGGAATTCCTTGTGAGCTCGATGGCCGCCAGGTTATAATTTAAGCAGAGTTAAAAGGATCTGCCCTCCAATAAAAGAAGCAGCATCGTTATGTTCCAGGTGCTGTGGGCGGCTATAGAGGGGAAAAGGGAACCGGTTCTCTCGCACATCACGGCAAGGGCCGCTCCTCCCACGGCTAAGGGGAGAAAGCGAAAGGGGTCAAAATGGAGGGCTCCAAAAAAAGAAGAGGAAATGAGCACCGCGGGCAACACTCCCAGCCGCGAGCGAAGTGCCGGGTATACAAAACCACGGAAATAGATTTCTTCGCCGAGGGGTGCAAGAACGCCCACCAGTAGAAATGAGATAAGCAGGGACTGCCAGCTTCTGATGTTAACGAGCAGCTCCGTCAGGGGCTGTGGCGGTGGGGTTTCGTGGGTCAGGAAGGCGATCAGCGACATCAGGAATCTCACAACAACCAATATCCCCAACCCTCCCGGTACGCCTGTGCAGAGGATGTCCCGCCGGGAGAAACGGATGAGGCCGATCGCCGCAGGAGGGGTGTGGTATTTGCCTGAAACGCAGAAAAGTACAAGCCCGATGAAACAAAGAGCCTGTACAAAACCCACGGCGAAGAACAGAACGGCTTCCCGGCTGTTCAAACCAGGAACAAGCAAAGGTACCCGGTCTAGAAACCGGGCACCGATCGACGTAAAGGCAAAACCCGCCAGAAATACAAGGACGAGAACAACTATGATATCCTTTATCCCCCAGGGTGGTCTCCGGCGAGGAAAACCGGAATCCTGAAAATCGCCTAAGTTTTTTGCCAATTCATGCAGATTTTTTTCTCCCATAGCTCACTCTAACAGATGCGCGGCAAGGGTTCTCCTTCCAGCATGGTTATAATTCTGGTTGCCCCCAGTTCGGTTTCAAGCAGCACCAAGCCGGGGTTGTCAGGGATCACCTCTCCGATCCGCACAGCACCGGTCCCCTCGGGAAGTCCCCGCATGGCTTCCAGCACCCTTTCGGCGACGTCGGGTGCAGCAACCACGATCACTTTGCCCTCATTGGCCAGGTAAATGGGATCAATACCCAGCATCTCACAGGCACCTACAACCTCCCGGCGCAGGGGAAGCAGTTCCTCATGTACAAGGATACCCTGCCCGCTCTGGGCAGCCAGTTCATTCAAGGTAGTCGCCAAACCTCCGCGGGTGGGGTCCCTCATGCACCGGATGCCGTCCCCCCCTGCCTCGAGGATGGCGCGGGTAAGCCGCCGGAGGGGGGCGCAGTCGCTGACCACCGGTGTCGTGAAAGATAGCCCCTCCCGCCGGGCGAGGATTGCAAGCCCGTGCTCTCCCAGGGAGCCGCTGACGAGCACCGCATCACCGGGCTGCATGCGGCGCGGTGACAACACCCTTCCTTCCGGTATCAGGCCGATCCCCGTGGTGTTGATAAAGATCTTATCGGCGCTGCCCCTCCCCACCACCTTGGTGTCGCCCGTGACCACGCGCACGCCGGCCGACTCGGCGGCTTCCTTCATGGAATGAACGATCCGGCGCAGGTCGGCTAAGGGAAATCCCTCCTCAATGATAAAACCGGCACTCAGGTAGAGAGGCTCCGCTCCGCTCACCGCCAGGTCGTTGACGGTGCCGCAAACCGCAATCTTCCCGATGTCGCCGCCCGGAAAGAAGATGGGATCCACCACAAAGGAATCGGTGGTGAAAGCGATCCGGCCTTTCGGCACCTCCAACACGGCGGCATCCAGCATTTCGTCCAGGATCGGGTTGCCGAAGGCGTCCTGAAACACAGTTTTCACGAGCTGATTTGTCAGGGTTCCACCGCTGCCGTGCCCCAGCAGAATAACATCATCCCGTCCTGCTTTCGTCAATGCGCAACACCCGCTTTCTGGGCTCCGTAACGGTAGTAAGCCGCACAGGAGCCCTCAGTGGAAACCATGCAGGGGCCCACCGGTTTTACCGGTGTGCATACCTTTCCGAAAAGGGCGCACTCATAGGGAAGCTTCAGCCCCTTTAAGACCTCCCCACAGGAGCAGTTTTTCCTCCGCTTGCCCGGGGTTATACTCAGGGGAAAACGCCGCTGGGCGTCATATGCGGCGTATTCCTCCCGCAAGGTCAGACCGCTGTCCGGGACCTCCCCGATCCCTCGCCAGCGCGCCGTGACGGGCTCAAAATACTTCTCGATAAAGGACCTGGCCACAGGGTTGCCCTCCGGTCTCACCGCCCGCTTATACTGGATCTCAACGGCGGGGCGCTTCTCCTTGTGCTGTCGGAGCATGATCAGGATGGCCTCCAGGATATCAACCGCCTCGAAACCCGTCACAACACACGGCCTCCCGTATTTCTCGGGAATGAAGCGGAAGGGTTCGCTCCCGAGAATGGTGCAGACATGACCGGGGTTGATAAAGGCGTCGATCTTGACATCCGGATCCTCGAGCAAAGCCTTCATTACAGGAGGCACCAGCTTGTGCAGGGAGTAGACGGAAAAGTTCTTCAGACCCTGCCGCATCGCCTGTTCCAGGGCAACGGCTACCGTGGGAACGGTCGTCTCAAAACCCACTCCCAGGAAAACCACTTCGGAATCCGGGTTCTCCGCCGCCAGCGTCAGGGCGTCGGCGGGAGAATAGACAACCCGTACGTCGGCCCCGCGGCTCTTTTCCTGGAGCAGGCTGCTCTGAGTCCCCGGAACCCGCATCATATCACCGAAAGTTGCCAGTATAATCCCTTTCTCCCGGGCAAGGGCGATCACCAGGTCGAGATCCAGGTCGTCGGTAACGCAGACCGGGCAGCCCGGTCCGGAGAGAAGGCGAATGCTTTCCGGCAACAACTCCCTCAGTCCGCTCCGGGCAATGGCAACCGTATGGGTCCCGCAGACCTCCATTACCGTCAGGGGACGGTCCGCCTCCTTCTGGATCAGGTCCAGGAGGTAGCGGGCATAGTCCCTATTGTCTTTGTAATGATTCATAAGCTACCTCCCAGGCTTCGAAGATCTCCTCAGCCGCCTTCTCGTCGATGACCTGAATGGCAAAGCCGGCATGGATGAGCACATAGTCTCCTATTTTCGCTTCGGGAGTCAGCGTGATATTGATCTCCTTTATATTTCCTCCGATATCCACTTCTGCGATCATGCCGTTAATCTTCGTAATTTTGGCCGGTATGGCAAGACACATTTTCCTTGATCACCTCGCTTGCTATATAGACTTGTCCCAGCGAAATCCCGCCGTCATTGGTCGGTACCTTCCGGTGATAAATGACCCGGAACCCGGCCCCGGTCAACCTTTCACGCAGCAAGCGGAACAGCAGTTTGTTTTGGAAAACCCCTCCGCTCAGGACAACCAGGTTGAGGCCGGTCTCCTCTCTCAGTTCCTTTAATACTTCTTCCATCATAACCGCAAGGGTGAGGTGGAACCTTCCGGCGCTGACCGCAGTTGGGGTGCCGGACTCCAGATCCCGCAAGACCCCTTCCCAGATCCCCCTTACCCCGAGCCGGTAGGGTTTAACCTGTTTATTAAACTCAAAGCCGTAGATCTCCCGCACTTCGGGGTCGGCGATTGCCTCCATTTCGATGGCCGCCTGCCCCTCGTACTGCACCCGGGTGCAGATGCCCAGGAGAGCGGAAATTCCGTCAAAGAGCCGCCCGGCACTGGAGGTGAGAACCGTATTGAACCTGTTCTCCAGCTGCCGGATGAGAACCCTCTGCTCCTCCTCCGGAAGGGTCGGCAGATATTTTTTGGCGTATTTAAGCCCCGCATCCCCGAAAAGCTCGTAGAGGTAGGCAAAGGACATCCGGGTCGGGCGTTTGATGGTGATCTCTCCCGGCAGCGGCATGTAAGCCAGGTGGGCCATGCGCTCCAGGTGGGCCGGGGTTCCGGCGAAGAACTCGAATCCCCAGATGGCACCATCCAACCCGTAACCGGTCCCGTCGCAGATCACACCCAGAGCCGGCTCCGTGACAAGGTTTTCCGCCATACAGCTGGCCATATGGGCATGATGGTGCTGCACCCCGATTTTGGTCATCCCGTCCTGGTTCTTCGCCCAGCGGGTCGCCATGTAATCAGGATGCAGGTCGTAAGCGACGATTTCAGGCTTGACATCCAGCATTTTTTCAAAGCGGGGAATCGTGTATAAAAACTGCTGGTAGTTGCCGTAGTGGTTGATATCCCCCAGGTGCTGGCTCAAGAATGCGCTCTTCCCCTTGGTCATGCAGAAGGTGTTTTTCAACTCGCCGCCGCATCCCAGAATGACGGGGACATCATAAGGCAGGTCAACCGGCAGGGGAACGTAGCCCCTGGCCCGCCTGTAGATCTGCACCTCGCCGTTCACCACAGCGGCCAGAGAGTCGTCACACCTGTTGTAGATCTGCCTGTTGTGCATCAGGAAGTAATCGGCAATCCCCTTCAGCTTGCTCAGGGCCTCGTCGTTGTCGATAATCAACGGGTCGTCGCTGATGTTGGCGCTGGTCATGATCAAAATCTCCAGGTCGTCGTCAAAGAGCAGGTGGTGCAGCGGTGTATAGGGAAGCATCACTCCCAGGGTCTTGATCCCCGGAGCGATCTCCGGAGGAAGGTCGTCCTGCCGGCGCCGGTCGAGGATCACGATCGGGTGTGCCGGACTCTCCAGGAGTGCCGCTTCCTCAGGTGAAACATAGCAGTACTTCTTCACCACATCCAGGTCCCTGCACATCACCGCAAAAGGCTTGAACTCCCTGATCTTCCGGCGGCGCAAAGCTGCCACCGCATCCCGCCGGGTGGCGTCGCAGACCAGATGAAAACCTCCCAGGCCCTTAACGGCGATGATCTTGCCTTCCTTAAAAAATTCATGCCCGAAACCGGGATACACATTCCCCTCCAGGTCTCTCAGGGTGACCTGGGGGCCGCAGTCCGGGCAGGCGTTCGGCTGGGCGTGGAAGCGGCGGTGCATCGGATCGTCAAACTCCTGCTGGCAAACCGGGCACATCGGAAAATCCCGCATGGTGGTTTTAATCCTGTCGTAAGGAACATCCATGATGATCGTGAAGCGGGGGCCGCAGTTGGTGCAGTTAGTAAACGGGTAACGGTAGCGCCTGTCGCTGGGATCCATAATCTCCCGGTAGCAGTCGTCGCAGATGCTCACATCCGGGGAGATCAGCACATCCCTGCGGTCGCCGGCCTCACTGTGCTTGATAAAAAAGTGATCAAAACCCTGCACCTGGCGCGGCGTCTGGTAGTGGCGGACGATCATCGCCAGCTTCGGAGGATTCGCCAACAAGGCCTCATAGAAGGCCGCAATCCGCTCCTCGGTGGCTTCGGCCCAGATGGTGACACCCTCCGAGGAGTTCAGGACCCATCCCTTGATGCCGTATTCATGGGCCAGACGAAACACAAAGGGGCGAAATCCGACACCCTGGACAACCCCTTCGATCCGGATCTCCCGGGCAACCGTCTCCATGAGACCTTTCCTCCTCTCTCCGAAAAACTATCAAGACCACCGCAGTTAACTTCATCTTAACACATAGGAACAAGGGTGTAAATCAGCTACAGAGGGCGATAAAATTTTAGAAATGTCCCAATTTGACGAACCCTATACTTTGAGCAACGCAGCCCGGCGAGTGAAATACCGGAATGGTAAAGGGAAAGGCGTCCGAATTTCTTCGTTTGTTTGAATATAAGCCGGTTCTTCTTCGGACACTATAGCTAAGACATATTTTAACGAGGAGGGAAAGTAAAATGCGTCTCAAAGATAAAGTTGCCGTGATTACCGGGGCAGGCAGCGGCATCGGACGGGCAACGGCAATTCTTTTCGCCAAAGAAGGGGCCAGGGTGGTTGTATCGGATTACAAAGAGGATACGGCCAGGGCAACCCTGGATGACATCCTGAAAAACGGGAGCGACGGCATCGCCGTCAAGGCTGACGTCTCAAAGGAAGCGGAAGTACAGCACCTGATGGAGGAAGCCTTTCAGCACTACGGCCGTCTGAACGTGCTGATCAGCAACGCAGGCATCGGGGAGGTTTCCCCCGTCGAAGAACTGAGCGAGGAGGCGTGGTACAGGACCATCGACATCAATTTGAAGGGAGTCTTCCTTTGCGCCAAGCATGCCATCCCCCACATGAGAAAGAGCGGGGGCGGCAGCATCGTCAACAACGCTTCTATCCTGGGTCATGTGGGCTTCCCCGGTACCGCCGCATACAATGCCGCAAAAGGCGGTATCATTACCCTGACAAAAAACATGGCTCTTGATTACGCCAAGGACAAGATCCGGGTCAATGCGGTGTGCCCCGGGTTCATCCGTACACCCATGGTGGAAGAGGGGGACGTCAAGGACCAGCTCGATTACCTGGTAACCTTGCATCCATTGGGCCGCCTGGGAGAACCCATGGAAGTCGCCTACGGGATGCTGTTCCTCGCCTCGGATGAATCATCCTTCATCACAGGGTCCAGCTTAATGGTCGACGGTGGTTATACGGCACGATAATACGGGACAACAGCAACCTTCATCAGTAAAGCAGAAGTGAAAGAAAGCAGGTCCGTGTCGCTCTTTAACCACCTTTATTCCCCTCATTTGCCCGGTAAAAACCGTTTCCTAGCACCAAAGGCCGGGGCATATACAACCCTTCCCCCTCGGCCACTTACTTTTTGAAATAAACCATTTTGACTTTGGACATAATACAAAAGAAATTGCAGTGATTATTATTTAATTTTTTCCTTGCGGCGAGGAAAATAATCCTTATTACTGGTTCCGTCCGGAACCCCCCAGGAAGGAGGGAGTCAAACAGTGGCCACCCTAATTGACCTCTCAATTTTATTTTTCGCAATTATAGTGGTAGGGGGTTTAATTTTGATGTCTGACAAAGGATTTTTCAAAGGTTTTCTTAAAGGTCTACCACAACGCAAACATAAAAAAGCTGCCGGGCGAGAATGGAAAGAACGGCAGCCGGCTGCGGCAACAACGATGATGGAGATGGCCGAAGAAGTGCGCCCTCCCCAACCTCAAAGAGAAGAGCACCCGCTCCCCAGGCCGGCTGAAATCCACGAGCTTCCCTGGAGATACGGGGAGAGCAGGATCGTTGCCCTGGCCAGGGATCCCTACTGGCTTTTTGTTTACTGGGAGGTGAGTGAAGCCACGAAGGCCGAGATCCGGAGCCGGTTTGGGCCCAACGCCTGGGAAGAATCGCAACCGGTGCTCAGGGTCTATGATATCAGCAACGTTTATTTTTACGACTCCCGAAAAGCTCAAGAAATTATGATCAATGATTACGCCAACAACTGGTACATCAACACCGGGGAGCCGGGCCGCACTTACTGCGTGGAACTGGGACGCCTTCGTCCCGATGGGACATATATCTTTATCGCCCGCTCCAACCTGGTGAGCATGCCCCGCGACCGGATCTCGGAGGTCATCGACTACGAATGGCTGCTACCCCTCGAATATGAAAAAATAATCTACGGAGGCGGTGGCGCGCCGAGCTCACCGGAGTTTATCAGGCGGGCTCTTGTATCACACGAGCACATCATTGCCGAAGATTACGTCAGTTCACCGATGTACCGGCCGCAAGAACAGGTCAGTTCGGCGCTGAAGTGGTAATTACAAAAACAGCATTGAAGGGATGTTCAGAGATGAACCGAGGTTATCTGGCTCTTGTTTTGCATGCACACCTTCCGTATGTGCGGCATCCTGAGCACGAGCACTTCTTGGAGGAGAAATGGTTCTACGAAGCGGTCACCGAAAACTATATCCCACTCCTCTGGACCTTTGAAAAACTGATTGAAGACAACGTGGATTTCAGGTTGACCCTCAACCTCTCTCCCACCCTGATCTCCATGTTCAACGATGAACTGCTGCGGAACCGTTACGTCCGGCACCTGGAAAGGTTGATGGAGCTGGCCGAACGGGAGGTGGAACGCACCAGGCACCAGCCTGAGTTCCACGATATCGCTCTCATGTATCGGGACCTCTTCTTCCGGGTCCATCATTTCTTTACAGAAAAATACCACCGGGACCTCACCGGAGCGTTCCGAAGACTTCAGGATGCGGGTAAAGTGGAAATCATCACCACAGGAGCCACCCACGGCTATTTCCCCCTTTTGGGACTGCAGAGGGAGGTCATTCACGCCCAGGTGGCCGTGGCGGTGGACTTTTACGAACAGAACTTCGGCCGGCGCCCGCCCGGCTTTTGGCTGCCTGAGTGCGGATACAAGCCGGGTGACGACAGCATCCTCAAAAAGTTCGGGATCAAATACTTCTTCGTAGAAACGCACGGCATCCTGTATGCATTCCCGCGCCCCAAGTACGGCGCATATGCTCCGATCTACTGTCCCTCGGGGGTGGCCGCCTTCGCCCGGGATCCCGAATCATCGAAGCAGGTGTGGAGTTCCAAGGAGGGCTACCCGGGCGACTTCGACTACCGGGATTTCTACCGGGACATCGGCTATGACCTGGATCTCGATTACATCGGGCCCTACCTCCCGGAAGGTCGTATCCGGACCCACACCGGCATCAAGTACCACCGGATAACCGGTACTTCAGATTACAAAGAGCCCTACGTCAGGAGCCGGGCGTTGGAAAAGGCGGCCGTTCACGCCGGGAATTTCATGTTCAACAGGGAAAAACAGGTGGAGTGGCTGGCGAGCATTTTCGATCGCAAACCGGTTGTGGTTGCTCCTTACGATGCCGAACTGTTCGGGCACTGGTGGTTTGAGGGACCCCAGTGGCTGGATTACCTGATCCGGAAGATCCGCTACGATCAAAGGACGATAGAGTTGATCACCCCGGGAGGGTACCTGGACCTCTACCCCTGCAACCAGGTTGCGGTCCCCTGCGAATCCAGTTGGGGGTGGAAGGGTTACCACGAGGTCTGGTTGAACGGAGCAAACGACTGGATCTGGCGTCACCTGCACAAAGCCGGGGAACGCATGGTAGAACTGGCCAACACCTATGAGAACGCAGATGGATGGCTGAGGCGCGCCCTCAACCAGGCGGCACGGGAGCTGCTGCTGGCTCAGAGCAGCGACTGGCCGTTTATCATGAAAACCGGTACCATGGTGTCCTACGCCCGGATGCGCCTCAAGTCGCACATCGCAAATTTCACCGGACTTTACGAGGATATCAGGAGAAATGCCGTAAACGAGAGCCGGCTGGCCGAGCTTGAGGAGAAAAACAACCTTTTTCCCAAGATCGATTACCGGGTGTTCCAGAGCCGGAACGTAATGGAACTTCCCAAACCCCTTTCCCGGCGGGTCCTGCAGCCGGCCTGAACCTCAATTTTTGAAAACAAACTACCCGCCCAGATGGCGGGTAGTTTGTTAACTACATAATCTTATCTATGTAACATAAATGTCCTTTAATGCCACATCTTCTTAGATTTCCCTGACACCTCCGGCGGCACCAAAAGAGTATGAAAATACCCGACGGGTCTACCGGCGAGCGACCTATGGAAGGCCGGGTAACCCGGCATATAATATCCGTTATATCCAAACAGGCAAAAAAAGAAGTCGCTAGAAACTGACCTTGTTTTGTCAGCGGGAGGTACTAGCGACTTCGGGGGCCTCCATGTAAGCAGTAAACCTCCCGATTAAAAGGGGAAAAAGAATATGGCGTTCGGGTATCGTTTAAATATCGGGCTTAATTACGGGTTACCCCCCGGGCCGACCTTCACAAATGCCGCGGATCTTATCCACATACATCTCGGTCAGGGATTCGGCGATTTCCTGGTTAAACCCCTCGCTGTAAACCCTGCATAGCGGTTCATCGGCATCGGGCAACACCAGGGCCCAGCCATCCGGGTGGTACATTTTGATGCCTTCTATCATTTCGACCCGGTGATCACCGGCTTCCTCAGCAAGGGATCGCAGCACCTTCCCCTTGTCATCCCAGGTGACCTCCACATCCCGCCTTGCCATGGCGAAAGCGGGCATTTCCTGGAGAATCCGGGAGAGCGGCCTCTCTTCCCGGGCGAGGTATTCTGTAATTACCGCCAGGGTTGCCAGAGCGTCCCTGTAGAGGAGGAACTGCGGGTAACGTTCCTGGGAACGGATCACATCATCATTAAGGAATGTTTTCATAAGCGACCACGGCGCCGTTTTCGTCCTCAGCACCCTGCCACCCTGCTCCCTGACCATCTCTTCCAGGGCATCAGGCGCCGTTACAGGAAGGACAAGGGTCGGATGATCATTGGCTCTCAAAATGATCAAGGAAAGCAGGGATGTAAAGAGGTCTTTTTGAACGATGCGCCCCCCTTCATCGACGAGAATCAGCTCCTCTCCTCCCGCATCCAGGACGGCACCGAAATCGGCTCCCTGTTCCTTCACAACATCACCGAAATGTTCGGCAGTTTGGAGCATTTCAACAAAGGTCCGGTCCGACCTGCGGGGAGCGGCAAAGGTAACAACCTCGCAACCCAGATCCTCAAACAGAGGGGGAAGCAGCGTGCCCAAGCGTTCCGGATCGTAATCGACAACCACCTTGAGGCGGGCACGCCTGGCAACTTCCCTATCAAGAAATTCCAGAAGAAAATGGAGGTAAGAACGGTTGAGCTCCGGAATGTACTCGGGGGCAGGAACTTCTTCCGCCCCCACGAACCTGTATTCTTCCCGGCTCATCATCCCCTCCACCTTGCGCTGCTCACTCCGCGAATACTCGATCCCCTGCTCGTTGAAAAAGCGCAGATTCACCTTCCCGTTTCCCCTGTTGCAGATGTGGATCCCCCCGTTCAGGCGAAGGGCGCGAATCCCGTAACGGTGAACGGGAGAGGTTATACTGCCGAAATCGATCACCTGCACTCCTGTTGACATCAACCCGGCAAAAACCGCATGCTTCACCATTTGACTGCCGGTATGCCCGTCCGTGCTGAGGGCAAACCGGGCGGGCAAACCGGTGACCGAACCCACTGCAACTCCGACGCGGCTCGCAAATTCGGGACAGATCTCGGTGACCAGATCCCCGTTAATGCCGTTTGCTCCAAAAACATGGGGACGGGCACAGTTGCCCCACACCAGGCTTCTGGAAAGTCTGGTTCCCTTTTCGACCCACTTTTCAGGCCAGATTTTTACTCCTGCCTTAACCAGGCTCTTTTCACCGACCACCGTCCGGTCGCCTATTACGGATCCTTCAAAAAGGGAAGCAGCGGCTTTGATCCGTGCACCGGTTCCAATCACCGTGCCCCGGAGCTCGGCTCCTTCGCCGATCCAGGCATGGTCCCAAACAACGCTCCTTTTGAGGGAAGCGTTTCTTTTTATACGAACATCTCTACCCAGAACAGTATAAGGCCCCACCTCCGCACCGGAGCCAATTACAGTATCTTCACCGATAAAGACCGGAGGCTTGATCTGAACCGAAGGATCTATTTCCGCTCTACCTGCAATCCAAACCCCCGGCATGATTTCTTCTCCGGCAACAGAAAGTCCGGCCTTTTGATCAAGCATGTCGTAATGTGCCTGCAGGTAAGCTTCGACAGAACCGATGTCGCACCAATAACCCTTAGCCACAAAGGCATAGAGGGGCTTGCCCGCAGCCAGCAGGCTGGGGTAGAGGTCCTTCGAAAAGTCGACCATTTTACCCGGTTGGATATAGTCGAGGATCTCGGGCTCCAGGATGTAGATGCCCGTGTTAACGGTGTCGCTGAAGACCTCCCCCCAACCCGGTTTTTCCAGGAAGCGGGTGATTTTCCCCTCACGGTCAGTGATCACCACTCCGTACTCCAGCGGGCAGTTCACGGACGTGAGAACAAGGGTCGCCAGGGCGCCCTTATCCCTGTGAAAGTCATACGCCTCTTTCAGGTTGCAATCTGTCAGGGCATCACCGCTGATCACGATAAAGGTCTCATCCAGAAAGGATGCGGCGTTTTTTACACTCCCCGCCGTTCCCAGGGGGGTATCTTCCACAAAGTAACGAAGATTAACCCCGAAGCCGGTACCCCTTCCAAAATAATTACGGATATCGTCCGGAAGATACTGCAGGGTTACGCCGATTTCTGTGATCTGGTAATATCGCAGCAGCTTAATAATGTATTCCATACAGGGGCGATTCATGACCGGCACCATCGGCTTTGGTCTGGCGCAGGTAAGGGGGCGCAGGCGGGAACCCTCCCCCCCCGCCATGATTACGGCTTTCAATGGCATCTGCCTCCTGCTTCAGGTGTTTTGCTGCAGTTTTCGTATACATCTTCAATCCCGTAGCCGGGCGCTGTATACCTCCCCGCGTCGGTTATCTCCCGTTTGAGGCGCCTGAGCTTGTTAATTCCCGACAGCCATGAGTTCGTTTTGCGGGCATGGGCTTTGTACTCACCCCTCACTTCTTCGTACACCCCCAGTGTCCGTTGTGCGATCTCATCCCAGGTGTAAAATCTGTGAAGGTCTCGATATGCCCGTTCTGCCAGTTGGGCGGCGAAATCAGTTTCGTACAACAAACGCAGGACGTTATCGGCCAGTGACCCGGAGTTGCCGGAATAAAACTTCAAACCGTTTTGCTCGTGCTGCACGATCTCAGAAAGGCCGCCCACATCGGATACCACCACCGGCGTCCGGGCAGCCATCGCCTCCAGGACCACCATCCCGAACGGCTCGTACAGGCTGGGGAAAACGGCTACATCCGCTTCCCGATAGAGGAAGTCGCGGGTGGCATCGTCTATATAGCCTGTAAAATAGATGCGATCATAGATCCCCATATCCCGGGCCTTGTTCTTCAGGTAATCCGCAGCGGGGCCTTTACCGGCGATGATAAACTTGGTCTTGGCGTAGTAATGAAGGATTTTGGGGATGGCGTCGATGAGAATGTGGGCACCCTTTTCATGAACGAGCCTCCCCACGTAGAGGACGATCCTCTCGTCAGGTGCGGCGTAGAAGTCCCTTGCCAGGTTTTTGCTTTCAACTTTTTTATACCTGCACAAGTCAACGCCGTTGGGCACCACCCGGATCTTATCGGCCGGCAGTCGAAAGACTCGCTTCAACTCGTCCTCCATGTAACGGCTGCAGACGATCACCCGCCAAGCCTCGTAGGTCAGCCACCATTCGACGTCGCTGATGTACCGCTGCAGGTCGTTATGAAGACCCCAGTTGCGGCCGTATTCGGTGGCGTGAATCGTGGCGATCAAAGGAAGCTTATAGGCGTGTTTCAACGCTCTTCCGGCATAGGCAACGAGCCAGTCGTGGGCATGAACCAGGTCAAACCCACCGGTGGAATTTATAACAGAAACGGCGCATTCCATCATCCCCATGTTGAGCTGGAGAACCCAGGTAATGAAGTCGAGCGAAGGAAGGTTGTAGGAATTAACCCTGTAGACGTGTACCCCGCCGACCACTTCCACTTCCGGTGCCCCGGGCGCAGCGCATGTCACCAGATGAACATCCTCCCCCTCCCGTGCCAGGGCCGCAGTCAGGTCGGCTACGTGTTGGGAAAGCCCCCCCACGCTGCGGGGAGGGAATTCCCAGGACAGCATAAGAATCCGCATGGATGCATCTCCTCACAAACAAATCCCTTTTCCTAGTTTTAAGAAAGCAAGGGAAACCCCTCCCAAAGGCAAGCCTGTAGGGGTTTTTAGTATTGTTTCCCTGTATGAACCTCTAAACTCCAGTTGCGACCGTTATTGTTGTCCCAGTTGCCGGCATTGTCTTTGAAACAGAAGTTTAACCGGCTGTCGTCCGTTATCTCAAATTTGGCTTCCCAGGTGTTGCCTACCTTTTCCATTGGTATATCAGAGATAAACTGCCAGCGGTCGGCGGGGCCGTAACCCATGTGCAAATAGACCTGCTCGGCCCCAGACCGGGTCAGCAACCCCTGGTACTGCACCGTGATGTCTTCGCCAAAGGTAACCGGAACCGGAGCTATAATAACGCCTCCTTCCACTTCCGTGCAACGAATCTTTCTTGAAGGAACCTTCTGCGGTTCTCCTCGACGACGCATAATTTTTCACCCCCTTTTTTAGTTTGCTTCTTGCCTTAGTATGCAACGCCTGAAGGTAAATATACGGCACGTCTGACAATACCGGGATTCAGGAAAAGATGTCATATTCATATAAGAACGCCGGCAGCAGTCAATGCTGAAATATGCATTTATGGAATAAATTGTTGGGATACTAATAAACAAGAACGGAAAAAGAGGGTAACCAATGTTTCAGTGGTTCTCACGGCTTTTTAACTTAATCAAAAAGCGCCACAAGAAAAGCTACCCGGAACTGCTTCCGGGAAAGGAGAATCGCGTACTCTCATCCAGCCTTGAAAAAAACAAAAAGGTTATCAAAGGGATTTTCAACCGATGCGACGATCTGGTGATCCGGGAGTTTATGATCGGCAGAAAAAAACAGGTGCGGGCGATGGCCGTATTTTTCGAACCCCTTGTAAACCCCGATCTCCTGCACCACATTCTTTTGCATCCCCTGATGAGTGTCGAACAGATACCTTTACCAGAAATCACTGTTAAGTGGCTCGAAGAAAATATAATCCCCAACGGAAAGATAATTGAAAAAAGCCGGTGGGCCGAGGTTACATACCATATCACCACCGGTCTGTTGGGACTCTTTGTAGAAGGGCAGCCCAGCGCTCTTCTAATCAGCGCTTTGGAGAAAAACAGTCGCCAGATCGACCAGCCTACTGCAGAAACAGTGATAAGGGGGCCCGCCGACGCTTTCAATGAAGACCTGAGGAAAAATATTGCCCTTTTAAGGAAGCGCCTGCACACCTCCCGCCTGGCAGTAGAAGATCTTGAGGTCGGTGAAGTGACCAAGACGGCAGTTAAACTTGTTTATTTGAAAGGCTACGTAATGGAGGGTCTTGCCGAAGAAATAAAAAAACGAGTGAGAAGGATTAAGGTGGACAGTATATTGGGAAGTGGCCAGATAGAGGAGTACATCCAGGACAGTCCATACAGTCCTTTCAACCACCTGGACATTACAGAGCGGCCGGACAAGCTCACTGCTGCCCTGCTGGAGGGTAGGGCAGCACTTATTATCGACAACACTCCTTTCTGTCTGATCATACCCACAACACTTACGTCACAGTTTCAGAGCCCGGAGGACTATTATAACCGCTACTGGTTTGCTTCTTTCATCAGGCTGGTGCGCTGGTTGGCTGCCTTGGCGTCCCTTTTTCTTCCTTCACTATACATAGCAATAATCACCTTTCACCAGGAGTTGCTGCCTACCCCTTTGCTCATGTCCATTCTGGTATCCCGCGAAGGAATACCCTTTCCCGCCCTCGTAGAAGCTTTAATAATGGACGTCATCTTTGAGGTTTTACATGAGGCAGGGGTTCGCCTTCCTCGCGCCTTTGGCCAGGCTGTCAGCATCGTTGGGGCCATCGTGCTCGGACAGGCGGCGGTGAGCGCGGGGCTTGCCTCTGCACCAATGGTCATTATTATCTCAATAACGGCAATCGCCTCGTTTACCATACCCTCAATACCTCTCGCCAATACAGTCCGGATTTTACGGTTCCCTTTTATGTTTGCCGCAAGTTCCTTCGGATTATTGGGAGTTATGGCCCTGCTGCTGCTCTTAACCTTTCATCTCTGTTCCCTGCGGTCCTTCGGAGTGCCTTACCTCTCCCCACTGGCGCCACTGAGCTTCAGCGATCTGAAAGATGCCCTCGTCCGGGCACCCGCGTGGATGATGCTGCTGCGGCCGCAGCAAACCGGTTATGCCGAACCCAAGAGACAGGCCGCCGGTTTAAAGCCCCATCCGCCTTTAACAAGGGAGAAAGTTGTGAACAGGGGAAGGAGGAACGGTTAGGTGCTGGAAAAAGCGCAGATTGGCAGCATTCAGCTTTTGTTTTTATTCTTAATCCTTGAGGGAGCAACATCCTTTCTCTACGCCCCGTCACCCACCGTAAGGATAGCAGGCCGGGATAGCTGGCTGGCTATTTCACTGATGCCCTCGGTCTACGCTATGCTGGTGGTTTGGGTAGGCATCGCTTTGGCAAGGCGTTTCCCGTTTCAGGTTCTCACAGAGTACCTCCCGGAAGTTGCCGGCAAGATTCCGGGAAAACTTTTGGCTACAGGCTACACCTGTTATTTTATCATGCTCACCTCCGCTATATTGAGCCAATCCTCTAGTTTTGTTCAAATCGCCATTTTACGGCAAACACCTCCCCTGGTGCTTAACCTGATCCTGTCAGGAGTAGCCGCCTGTGGAGCATATTTGGGCATTGAAGTGATTGCCCGGCAAAACGAACTGGTCTGGCCGCTATGGGCATTCTCCATTGTCTTTTTGGCTATTCTGGCACTAAAGGATATAAACTGCGAGAATTTCTTGCCGTTCCTGGAAAACGGAGTGATGCCCGTTGTCAAAGGCGGCACGGCGAGCTTTGTATATAGGGGTGAGGCTTTCCTCGTACTCATGTTGTACCCGTATCTGAAACAGAAAAATGAAGCAGCAAAGGCTGCCGGTTTGTATTTAATAATAACCACACTTTTCAATGCCCTGGCAATATCCGTTACACTGGGCGTTTTTGGTGATCCGGTGACTTCCCATATGCTTTTCCCCTATTACGAGCTGGCCCGGTATATCTCTATTGCCCGGTTTTTTGAACGTTTCCAATCCCTGATCGTTGTCATCTGGATAGCGGGAACGATTGTCAAGCTGGCGGGATTTTACCACACATGCAGCATTGCCGCAGCCACCACGCTCGGTTCAAGCAACCAACGCCTGTTCCTGCTGCCCATCACTGTCATAACGCTTCTTGGCAGTTCACTTTTATACGACAACTTTCTGAAACTGGTTAATTTTCTTTTCAAAGTCCTGCCTTACAATGCGGTCGCCTTTCAGTTGTTGATTCCAAGCCTCATATTACTTGTTTCTGCCGTAAGAAATAAAGGTGGGAAGCAGCTTGGCAACAAAAGAACATAAAAGAACAACCATTTTGCTTATGATCGTCACGATTCTTATAACAACCACCGGCTGTTGGAGCAGAAGAGAAACACAATTTCTTACCATTAATTCGGCACTGGGCTTTGATAGGATAACTGTCAACGGCAAGCCGCAGATTCTCCTCTCCGTGCTTACCCTGAAACCGTCCGCAATGGCCGCTGGTGGGGGCGGCATGGGGGGAACGGGTGCGAGCCGGATGCAGGGTACCTCCGGTGAGGTCATTTCAGTAACAGGAGCGACTATTGAAGATGCTATAAGAAATTGGGACCTGCGCTCCTCGAGGCAGCTTTTTTTAGCCCATACCGTGGTGCTCGTGATAGGTGAGAGTATGGCGAAGGGAGGAATTGCGCAAATCATCGATTTCTGCATGAGAGACAAGGATGTGCCCCTTCGCGCCTGGGTGGTTACCTGTAAAGGATCGGCTCGGGACGCCCTGCAGGCTCAGCCGGAATTTGAACCGTTGACCTCCACCGAAATCGCAAATATTCAATACAAGGACACCTCTTTTGTTTCCAAAACTGCGAGAGAAAATGTGTTCAATGTGGTTTATGATTTATTGACACCCGGGAGGGAAGTATCCCTATCTTACATGAAAACCTTTGTTCCTACGGAAAAAGGTTCAACAATGCGACAACAGGGTGCTTCTGGAGGAACTGGCACTTCGGGGGCAGCCTCCGGCAGCGAGGGGATGGCCCAAAATAAGACGTTTTCTTTGTCCGGCACTGCGGCTTTCAGAAGAGACAGAATGGTGGGCCTGTTGAATGAAGTGGAAACCCAGGGAGCTTTGTTGATCAAAAACCAGGCGCGCGGCGGCGTCATAAGCGTTGCTTATAACTCCGATCATGCAAACATTTCATACTTGTTCCGCAACGCAAGGACAAGGTTGAAACCGGTTATTTCTCATGAAGGAATCACGATAGAAATAAGCATAAAGGGAACGGGAGAAATGATTGAAGAGCAAAATGCCGTCCTGGACATTACACGGAAACAAAACCTCAAAGAATTGGAACGGTTAATAAACCGGGAGGTTGAGCACCGGTGCCGGATTGCAGTGAGCAGGGCAAAAGAGCTGAAATCGGACATTTTCGGTTTCGGCGATTTGATTCACCGCACTAATCCCCGGGCTTGGAGGCAGATTGAAAACCGGTGGGGGGATATCCTCCCAACTATCAATGTCAAAATATCTGCACACTTTACGGTGGAACAGCCTGGTCTGATCGAGCAACCAATAAAAATTCAATAGGAAACGATCCCGGTGCTGAAAGGCTACATTCTCAAGAAAGACGCTCATGCCGCCCAAGCGGCACCATCAAAAGAATGAAAATGGTGGTTTATTCTTGCTGGCGCAGCGACCTACGGAGGTTGTTACTCGCCCTTGACGAAGGAGCAGCTAACGGCAGCCGAAGCGAAACAGGAATTTGATAGGCGACTATGCGCCATGGATGGCGTCATAGGAGCCGGTCGGCTGCCGTCTGCGACGCATTATAAGCGAGTTAAACCGGAGTCCGGGAGCAAGCGCAAGGATAAACCGGAACGTATTTTCAGGGCAGACGATCACGCCGCCTCCGGCGGCGGCACCAGCAGAAGATGAAAATACCCGACGGGTCTACCGGCGAGCGACCTATGGAAGGCCGGGTAACAGGACAGGCGAAGCGAGGATGACAGGTCGGGATGCGAGTACAGACACCTCTTGACCTGCGATGGAATAGATTTGAAACAAGGCCAAACGCTGCGTTTGACAGAAGCAGTTCGCAACTTGTTACGCAGCATCCCAGAGCTGTCCCGAAGCGAGCCGTCGTCCTGTCCGGCCTGGAATCGGGAGTCGAGCGGTAGACCGGCGGGTGAACTT
>DULK01000051.1 GCA_012840385.1 Syntrophomonadaceae bacterium | reverse complement strand
GCTCTGGGATGCTGCGTAACAAGTTGCGAACTGCTTCTGTCAAACGCCGCGTTTGGCCTCGCTGCAAATCCATTCCATCGCAGGTCAAGAGGTGTCTGTACTCGCATCCCGACCTGTCATCCTCGCGTCGCCTGTCCTGTTACCCGGCCTTCCATAGGTCGCTCGCCGGTAGACCCGTCGGGTATTTTCATACTCTGTTGGTGCCGCCGGAGGCGGATGGTGCCGCCCGGGCGGCATGAGCGTTTCTCTCCCGGCCGGAATCAGGAGCTGAGCGGCGGGCCGGCGGATGAACTCGATGTAATTTCGGACAGCCAACATTATTCTACCACGAGAACGGAAGTTTGTTCGATATTTTCATTTTACCGGCGAAAATTACCCCCTTCATCCTACCCCACCAGGACCAGGAGGGAGGCTTTCGGAGGCAGGCTTTGATAAAAAAGGGCGGCCAGCTTTTCTACGCCGGCTGCCCTGCCTAATAGAGGTCTGAGGCATGATGTCAGATGTCTGAAGATGTATTTACATCTTTCTGATGGCGCCGCCCGGGCGGCAGGAGCGTCTAACGAAGATAATTGAGTGGATTCACACTTCCCCCGTTGCTCATTACCTCGAAGTGCAGGTGGGGGCCCGTCGCCCTTCCCGAGGAACCGACGGCGCCGATTACTTCCCCCTTGCTCACCGTTTCACCTGTGCTGACATCGACGCGGGAGAGGTGAGCGTAACGCGTGGCCAGGCCGTTGCCGTGATCGATCACCACCGTCCTGCCGTAGCCACCCCCCCAGCCGGCTTCCACGACTCGACCGCCGGCCGCGGCATGCACCGCCACCCCCGCACCTGCCGCGATGTCAATACCACTGTGAAACTCGCCGCCGCGGTAGCCGTAGCCGGAGGTGATGCCGCCGCCGACCGGCCAGCTCAATACCCCGCTGCCCGAGCCGCGGGAAAAGGCGTAGAGCCGCCCGCCGGCAGTACCCTGCGCCACTATTTTGGGCACCGGCTCCTTCAAGACGCGGCTGGCAAGAACCTGCTGCGACACGATCCTGTCATTTTCCCTGACGAAGCGGTAGACCACCTCTTTCTGGCCTTCCTCCCCGTCCCTGACGACTTTGGCGCTGCCCCTGCGCAGTTTGGAATCAAGGCGGACCTGTACGTCAAAGGGGATCGCTTCCCTTTTAACCGCGCTGCTCGTGATCCTGACGTGGAGCAAGGGCTGCACTGCGGCCAGATTGATCTCCTGGTCGATGTCCAGGCGCTCCGTGAGATTGGGGTTGGCGTCCAGCAGTTCCTTCACAAGCAGCCCGTGGGCCCGGGCGATGCTCCAGAGGGAGTCACCCTCTTTAACCCGGTACTTCCGGGTCTGCACCCTGCCCTGCTTCAGGAGGGAAAGAGCATCCTCCTCCCGGGAAATTTCGCCGACTGCAACCGGCCGGGACCTGAAGGAGATCTTCTCACTGAATTCGATGGCCTCGATCTTTTCTCCGGCCAGCTTTTTCCTGTATTCATCCTTTAGCCTGTTGAGAACCCGCTGGGCCGCCTCCCTGTTCGGCAGGAGAAAGGCAGGGCGGCCCGCGATGACCACCTCCACCCCTTCCGTCAGCCAGGGAAGGCCGAAAAAGGCGGAATGCAGCTGCCCGGGGGAATCAAGGCTTACCCGTGAGGCGGTACAGGCTCTGAATGTCAAGGGGGACGGGAGATAGACCCGCTGGCCGAGCCGGTTTTCCAGCTCCTTTTGAACACTGGCCATGATCTCCTGGCCCTGCCGGCGCGAGGCCACCAGGCCGATTTCCTTCCCCTGGTAATAGGCGGCATAGGCCACCCTGTTCTGCACCAGGTAGAAGTTTCCGTAGAGCAATAAAAAACCGGCAAGCACCGCCGCGTAAAAACCCGGTTTCCTCAGGAAGCCGAGCCGTTCACGATGCTTTCCGGTTCTCCAGTCCTGAATATATGAACCGATGCTTTCTGCACCGCCGCTTACCGAATCCCTCATCCATTCCCAGCGCTCCGCCCACCAGTCGGGGGCACTGCTGCGCAAATCAGAGAGCCGGGTTGCGAAGGATTTCTTTACCTGCACAAGCCACCCTTTAATACCACACTCTTTTAAGATCCAAAGTTGGCACCTGCGGCAAAATAAATAAAAGGCCCGTCTGCTCTCCTTTAAATTCACTTTCCCCTCTCCCATTCGGTTGTTTCCCGTTTAAACCTGTTATATTTTATGTCGCTCGAACTTCTGTGTTTCTCGCCAAGAAGCGGTAACAAAACCAAATTCATTTTACTACACGCACCGCAAAGTGTAAAGGCAAGCTTCCGGGCGCTACATGAGATTTTTCGATAATAACCGACAGCAATCAAGCTATATCGCTCCATATTTCAGAGTAATCCCCCCAGCACCGCCGCTCCGATCAGGATCCAGAAGGGGTTCAGGCGGCGGGTGGCCAGGGCCCCGCAGGTGAGGCCGGCGATCACGACCACCTTCCAGGAAAGAGGGGAGCTTTGGGCGAAAAAGACCGTAGCGCCGGCAAGCAGCGCCACCAGAGTGGGGTAAAAACCCCGGATCAATCGCCTGAAAAGGGAGTGCCTGTACAGCAATTGATAATAGTAGGTAATTACAAACATGATGATAAATGTGGGAAGAACGACCCCCAGCGCCCCCACCAGGGCTCCGGGAAACCCGCCGACCCGGTAACCCACAAGGGATGCGGTGTTGACGAGAACGGGCCCCGGTACCAGCTGGGCAATGGCCAGCAGATTGGCAAATTGGGGCGCAGTAAGCCAGTGGTGGCGCTGCACCACCTCGGTGGCGATCAGGGGCAGTACCGGATACCCCCCGCCGAAGCTGAACAGGCCGACTTTCAGAAAGGTCCAGAACAAGAGGGGCAGTTCAGCCGGGTTCATTACCCTCACCCCTTCCTGCGCCGGATAAAAACCCCAGCAGCCCGCCGCAGGCAATGGCCAGGATAGGGTGCCACTTCAAGACCAGGAGGGCAAAGAGCATGAGTCCGAACAGGGCGACCCCCTTGAGGTCCCGGCGCAGCGGCCGCAGCCAGGAGAGCAGCAGGTAGGCGAGCAGCCCCAGGATCCCCGCCCGCAGCCCCTCAAAGATGCGGTCCACGACCGGCAGCCTCGAAGTCTTCAAGACCACCAGGCCGAGGCCCAGGACCATAACCAGGGGTGGGAGGAGACAAGCTGTCAATGCAACCACCGCTCCCCAGAGACCCGCCACCCGGTAACCCACAAAAACCGCGGTGTTGGTGGCGTTCGCACCCGGCGCCCCCTGGGCCAGGGTGGTGCCTGCCAGGAAGGTTTCCTCGTCCAGCCAGCCGCGGCGCTCCACCACCTCATGGTAGGTCAGGGAGATCATGGCAAACCCGCCCCCGAGGGAGAAGGCGCCGATTTTAAAAAAGGTCGTGAAAAGCTGAAGCCAGAGGCCTTTCTCCTCCGGCTTTCTTAACCCTTCATCGGCTCGCGGCGGCAGCCTCCTCTGCCCCCTTTCCCGGCAGGCCCTGGGCCATGTAGTACAAGGCCGCCTCCAGGCGTGCCCGCATCAACTCGCAGGACAACGGATAGGGTTGGTACAGGTCCCCCTCCAGGAGTGCCGCCTGGGCATGACAGCCTCCCCCGCAGAGAAAGCGCGCCCAGCAGGAACGGCAGGGCTTTTTGTTGTAAAGGTGTGCCCGGCGAAATCTCTCCCGCAACTCCGGGTTGGTGATCCCCTCCCGAACATCCCCGAGGCGGTAGTCAGGATGCCCGACGAACTGGTGGCAGGGGTAAATCTCCCCGGCCGGTGTCACGGCAAGGTACTGGTACCCCGCACCACACCCGGTCAAGCGCTTGGCGACACAGGGCCCTCCCATAAGATCGAAATCAAAGTGATAAAAGGAAACCCGGCAGCCGGAGGCCTCCCACTCCCGAAGGAGGCGCGCCAGCCTGAAATACTCCTCCCGAAGCCTGTCCAGATCTTCGTAGCGGAGGGCGTAAGGGCGGCAGGCAGGCGCAACCACCGGCTCAAGGGAGATGCTCCCGGCCCCCAGGCGGGCAAGGTACCTTACATCCTCTGCAAAATCAAGGTTGGAGCGGGTGTAGGTGCCGCGCACGAAATATTCTCCACACCCGCCGGTTTCAAAAAACCTTTTCAGGCGCCTTTCCACCAGGGAGGAGGTGCCCGCTCCGCTCCCGGTGACACGGTACCGGTTATGCACCTCCGGCCTCCCGTCACAGCTCAGGACAAGGCTGATGTTGTGTCGCCTGCAGAAGGCCAGCGCCTCGTCGTCAAGCAGGGAGGTGTTGGTGGTCAGGGTAAACTTCCACTTTTTCTCCTTCCCCTGCTCCAGAGCATAGTCAACGGCAAGTTTTACCCCCTCCAGGTTGAGGAGGGGCTCCCCGCCGAAAAAGTCCACGGTTAAAAATTCGTAAGGGGTTTCCCGGATCAAGAAATCCAGGGCGGCCCGGATCACCTCCGGCGGCATGAGGTCCCGACCGGAGCGCAGCTGCTCCGGGACGAAACAGTATTTACAGGAAAGGTTGCAGGTGTGGGCGATGTTCAGGCAGAGGGCCTTGAGGCCGAGCTCCCCGCCCGGCGCAAAATCCTCCCACCCCTGATCCTTTGTCAAAAGCTGTCCCCCCTCCTGCAGCTCCCGGAGCTCCCTGCAGGCCTCGTCCACCACGTCCGGAGGAAAATGCCGAACGGCCTCCTGCCGGGCCAGGGCCCAGTCCCCGCCGCAGGCCAGCTGCTGCAATAAGTGCCACGCCACTTCGTCAAGCCGGTGCAGGGAGCCGCTGTTGACGTCAAAAGCCAGGTAGCAGCCGTCGACCTGGAAAAGGTGCAGGTCGGGAGAAAAGCCGCACTTTACTTCTGCCGAACTGCGCAAGCCTGGTTCCCCACCGTGCAGGACGTTTTACATGCCGACTGGCAGGAGGTCTGGCATTCTCCACAGCCGTTCTCCTGCAGCGGTTTGCGGAGGCTTCCCGCCACAACAGTTTGGACATGCTTCCTGGTCTCCATTTTTCAAACCCCCTGAATATCTTTTGAGATACTGCAACTGCAGTTTCTGTTACAGGCGTCACCCGCGGCCCTGGTCGTCGCCGGACTGGACGAGCTTGCCGTCCCTCACGACCACCGGAACCCGTTCCGCCGCGTATTCCTCCTTGATCTTCTTCCTGAGATCGGGGTTGCCGCTCAGTGAGATTTCCCGGAAGGAGAGTCCTTCGTTGCGGTAGCGTTCCAGCAGGTTTCTGCAGTAAGGGCAACCCGCCAGGGTGTAAACGATGAGATCTGCCACAACTTTCCCTCCCTTCCACCTCAATTTACTATTTTAACCCGGCCAAAAAAAATGCGCAAACCTTTTCAAAAACAGAGCAAGAAGCGGGTTCTCGGAAGGCGGGGATTGGGAGTCCGGCGCTCACCCGCCGCAAAGCCGGTTCCGAATTGCGTTGGGTTTGTTCCTGCCGCTGGCCATGAGGTAGCGGTTAATCGCCTCGTCCAGCCTCCGTGAGATCAGGAGAAGCTCCCCGGCTTTCAAATCACCGGGTTCACCCTTCTGCTCCAGTTCCCTTCTCAGCCGCTCGATCTCAAAAATCAATCTGGCCTGTTCCACCGTGGTTTGATCACCCCGGTTTAAGTCTATGGGCCTGGGGCTCTTTTCATTCTAAGCAAATTCCGCAACAATCCGTGCCGCTTCGGCTTTTCACCCGTGTTTTTATGGGCCGCCGCGGCCCCCCTGTGCTATAATAGAATAAATATGCCAGAAAACATCCATGGGGGGAGACCTGTTGGAGGCTCACCGGATATCCAAGGGAAAGGACGGTTTTTTGAACAACCCCGTGGGCGGCAGTGAGCCGCGCCATGGAGCGCACACCTTGCAGGCGCTGGAATCCCTGCGCAATCCGGAACACCGGCTGGAAATTATCGATTATCCGCTTCCATACCGGGATCGGATTATTTCCCTGCTCGGGATTAAGGACTGCGACCCGAGGCGAAATTTGGGAGACTACCAGAACGTGGGCTACTTTTTGATCGCGGAACGGGGAGAAGAGATCCACGCCGTGGTGATCGATCCCGGCCTGCGGGAAGGAGACTGGATAAAAGAGGCCCTGGGGATCACCACCTGTGACGTGATCTTCAGCCACTTTCACCTGGATCACTGGATCGGTTACGAGTCCTACAGAGGACATCCTTTTTACGCCTCCCCCCTGTGCAAAACGGTGCTCACCCAGATGGTGGGAGTGGAGAGGACGGGGAAAAGCGTTTTTGTGGAAGGGCGTTTGAACGACTACCACCGCCGCCCCCTTCCGCTGAGGGCCGCCAACGACGCCGAGCGGCTCCTCCCGTTCAAGGAGAAAATCCGCGAGGTGACCGGCGAACAGCCCTACCGCAACGAGCTGTTCGCCCTGGAGTTCTTCGAACTCCCCTACGGCCAGACCGAAGGGACCCTGTACGGCCTCTTAAACACCGGAAACATCAAGGTTCTTTTCGCCAGCGACCTTTTTATCAGCATCAACGGGCTGCTCAAGGTGGAACCTCATTACGCCTTCAAGCCGAAAAGAATGGTGATCCAGGACATCACGGTGATGCTGCGGGCAATCCTGGGAGCGAATCCCGGAATAGAGCCCAACCCCGTGGATGCCGGCCATTTAAAAAAGCTGTCCTGCCCGGATCTGATCGCCCTCGGCCACGGCCTGCTTGTCTTCAGGGAGTACCGGGAGAGGATCGCCCACCTTCTGGCGGAACTGGAAGAACTGATCAGGATCGATACGGAACACATCATCTAATGGGCGGAAACCCTTATATTCATCATTGCGGAAAAGCCCAAAATTAGGTAAAGTATCTAAAAAACCTACTCCGGCATCCCCCTCGACAAAGAGCCTCTCCTGCATACCCGTGAAAAATCTTAAATTATTCGTAAAAATATCCGACGGAACGGGAACATTTACGGCTCTTTTGTTGTCTAATTAGGTAAAGGGGGAAACCCGGAACCGGGATGTGAACCTCCTTGAAAAAAAGGCCAGGCAATAACAGGCCGGCCTCCGGCACGGTCGATGTGAGGCTGCTGGTGCGCCAGGCACAGGCCGGAGACGTCAAGGCCTTCGAAGAGCTGGTTGTTCTTTATCAAGACAAGGTATACAACCTCAGTTACTACCTGGCTGGGAATTATGCCGATGCCCAGGACCTCGCCCAGGAGGTGTTTGTGAAAGCCTATACCAGCCTGGGAAGCTTCCGTCAGGACGCGGACCTGGGGACATGGCTGCACCGGATCACGGTCAACCTCTGGCTGAATATCCGCCGCCGCCAGAAGAATTCCCAGGTCTTCTCCCTGGATGACCCGGTTCAGACCGGGGAAGGGGAAATTACCAGGACGGTGGCGGCAGTGGACCCGGCGGGGGATCCGGTGGAGGCTTTGGAGGGCAAGGAACTCCAGGAAAAAGTGCAGAAAGCCCTGCTGAGCCTGCCGGAGGAGTTCCGCACGGTGCTGGTTTTACGGGAAATAGAAGATTATTCCTATGATGATATAGCGGAAGTGATGCAGTGTTCGCTGGGTACCGTGAAATCCCGGCTGAACCGTGCACGCCAGGCATTGAAAGAGAAGATCAGGTCGATGTAAGGCGAAATCTTAAAGCCCGCCAGGAGGAGGTGAGCAGGATGGGCAGCAAAACCGGAAAGGACAGAATTGATTGCTATACGGCGCGGGAGCTTTTCTTCGACGTGTCGGAAAAAACACTGAACAAGGGCGATGCCGATGCCCTCCGTGCTCACGAAGCATCCTGCGAGGAGTGCCGGCGCCGGTTTGAAGAGTGGGGCCCTCTCCGTTCAGCGCTGCGGAACCCCGGGCTTAAGGTTGCTCCACCGCCCGGCTTTGCGGCAGGTGTCATGGCCCGGATCGCAGAGGCTGCGCCGGAAGCCAGGGCTGCAACAAAAGCTGCCGCAGGCTCACGCTTGCTCGGCTATTTCAAGAACAGCGTCTGGGCAAAGGGGATTGCCGCCGCCGCCGTGATCCTGGCGCTCCTGACGGGTTCGGTGAGCCTGGCAACCAGGCTGCCGGGCCTGCAGATAGCCCGCAACACCCCCGTTGACAACAGGACCATCCAAGGCCAGAAGAATCCGGGGAACACAGCCACCACTCCTAAACCCCCGGTTCAGGAGGGCGGGCAGCAGGAGGTCGGCACTGCTCCGGTCAAACCGGCCCCCACACCGACCGCCGGGGACGCAGGCAAAGAACCCGTGGCCGGTACCACGGGCACCACAGGCCGGGTGGCAGCGGGTAAGCCAGGCGGGAATAACGGAAACGACCAAAAGGTGTTTCTGAACAAAACCAGGTTCATCACCACCTCAATGCTCAAGGTGGAGGTCGGCAACCTGGAGCAGGCCCGCAGCGCCGCCCTGAACCTAGCCAGGAGCGAGGATGCACGCCTGCAGTCGGAGTACACCACCCAGAACCAGGGCCGCCAGAACATCATCCTCCGCCTGACGGTTCCCAACGAACAGGCGCAGCCCTTTGTAAATAGGCTGGCGGAACTGGGGGCGGTAGCGGCGCAAGAGGTCTCGAGAAAGGACATCACGGCAAGCTTCGCCAGCACGTTGAAGGAGTACCAGTCCCTGAAGGCGGAGCAGGCAGCGGCACCGGAGGGCGAAAAAGAGCGCCTTGACGGCCAGATCGCCTTCCTGGAAAAGCAGCTTCAGAGCTGGGACGAAGAAAGCAACAAACAGGTGGTTATCCTCATCCTGGAAGAGCAGTAAAGGGGTTTGAAGCGCCTCCCAATTGAAAATAAAGGGCTTTCCCAAAAGCATAGTTGGGGAAAGCCCTTTATTTTATTGTGTGAAGTGTGTTTATAAAAATTTATAAAATGGTTATCTTTCCCTTTGAATTTTTTAACTTTGAAAAAATATAATTATCTCCAAAGCTCGTCCCGACTGAAGCCAACAGGCCGAGTGGTAGCCTGTGCGAATTAATGATGGCGCAAAGACGTTCCATATTTTAGGGAGAGGAGGCAATTCCGGCAATCACACAATTTTTCGGGCTCAGCTTTAAAAATTTAAAAAGGAGGCGTGTAAGTGCGGAAGCTGTTAATTTTAACTTTAGTCGGTGGACTTCTTTTTTTAAACAGCGGCTATGCCTTTGCCGGTGATCGGCGGGAACTGACCATGCAACAGGCGGTGGAGATGGCCTGGAACCACAGCAGCGCTTTGCGGGCGGCGGGTTACAACATTGAAAAGAGCAAATATGACCGGGATGCGGCTGCCGACAAGGTGGAGTACACCCCAACCGGCCAGGCCTCGCCAGAGGCGGAAATCGCCTTCAATAACCTGGTGCAGGCCGATATTAACTGGCAGGCTGCCAAGAAAAATTATCAGGCCCAGCAGGACTCAATTCGCCTCTCTGTATACCAGGCATATTGCAGCATTCTCCAAAACCAGGCTATGGTGGAATCAGCCCGGGAAGCCGTGTATAATGCAGAACTGCAGTATCGCGCAGCCCAGTTGAGCTACCAGGTGGGCTCCGGCAGCAAATGGAATGTTCAGCAGAAGCAGAACGATCTGGTTTTGGCCAGGTCGGATCTTGCAGCAGCCCAGAAAACTCTGGAGGACAGCTACATGAAGTTTAACCAGCTGCTCGGGCTTTCCCTCGACGAAAGGCCGCAGCTGGTGGAACAGCCGGCTTACTCCCCGTTTTCCGTAGCAAGCCTGGAAGCCGAAGTCTCTCGGGTGCTGGACGAGAGCCCCACGGTCTGGCAGGCCCGGCAGAGCGTGACCCAGGCCAGAATTGCCCTTGACATCTACAGCTTCAGCAACAGTGAAGCGCATACTTATGATTCCATGGAAACAAGCGTGTCTATTGCCGAGCAGAACGCAAAGTCGGCTGAGGAAAAGGCCGCACAGACGGTGCGTTCCCTGTACAACAGCATCCAGCAGCTGGAGCAGACGCGCGCCGGTCTGGTGCAGAAGTTAGAAAAGGCTCGGAACGACCTCTTGATGACCGAGGCCAAATTTAAAAACGGTACAGCCAACAAGCTCGAACTGGCAGCGGCCCGGTATGCAGTAGTACAGGTCCAAAAAAGTCTGCTCGATACCGATTGCCAGCATGCCATCCTGGTGGAGGCCTTTAAAACCCCCTGGGCATACGGGGGTTAACCGTCCCGCCGGCGTTGTTTGTCAGTTTAGATCAAATTGTGGGGAGGCGTAAATCGAGTGGCCCTGACGAAACTGAAGCAGCTGTTGAGCAAACGCAAATGGCAGGTGGGCCTTGCAGTGGTGCTGCTGCTGGCGGCGGCCGGCACCTGGCACTACCTGGCGAAAAGGGGGAGCAACGGCGGTTATGAAACCGCCAGGGTGGAATACGGCGAGATCGTGCAGACCATCAGCGCTTCGGGAAACGTGGAGCCGGTTCAGGCCGTCACCCTGACCTTCAAGTCCCAGGGATATGTGGAAAGCTGCAGCGTGCATGTAGGGGACCGGGTCAAAGCCGGACAGGTGCTGGCAGTGCAGCGGCAGACCGACCTGCAGCACGAGTACGAACAGGCGCAGGCAAGCCTGGCAAGCGCCCAGGCCAACTACGACAAGCTGGTGGCAACCAAACCCCATGAAATTGCCCAGCTCAATGCCCAGCTGGAGGTGGACAAAATCGCCCTGGACAACGCCAAGGCCACTCTGGATCGCAGTCAGGCGCTGTTTGAGGCCGGGGTTATCTCCCAGTCCGAGGTAGAAAGCGCCAGAGAGAGCTATCAGTCGGCACTGGCCAAGTATCAGAGCGATCTGAGCAACCTGGCCATTACCAGCAACGATGCCGATATCAAAATTGCCCTGGCCAACCTGAAATCCGCCCGGTCCAACCTGGAACAGGCCCGGGAGAACCTGAACAGCACCCGGATCATCGCCCCTTTCGACGGCTACGTTGCCGAGATCAACGGAAATGTCGGCCAGTGGACGGGGGGCGGCGCGGCATCATCTTCCAACGGCAGCAGCAGCGACAGCAGCCAGTTTTACATCTACCTTTCCTCCACGGAACTGCAGCTTTCCGCCAAGATCAACGAAGCGGATATCAGCAAGGTGAAGACCGGCCAGAAAGTAACCTTTACCGTCGATACCTACCCGGACAAAACCTTTACGGGCAAAATCGCCTATCTCGCCCCGATGGCCACCACCGTCAACAACGTGCAGATGTTCGACGCCAAGATCTCCATAGATGATTACAGCCTGCTGAAGGGCGGGCTTCCGGCCAGCATTAAGATCATCGTCAATTCCGCAAGCCATGTGCTCACGGTGCCCCAGGAGGCCCTCAGCTTTGCCAGGACCTATCTGGCGGAAACGGCGATGAAAAACAGCGGCGGCAGCCGGCGTTTGAGCACCCAGGCCGGCAGCAGGGGCACCTCCCAAAGCGCCCCGGCATTCGCAAAGAGCGACTCCACCTCCGGCAGCAGCTTCGTGGTGGTGCTCCAAAACGGGCAGCCCAGGCTGCAGCGGGTGCAAACCGGCATCTCCGATGACATGAATGTGGAGATCAAAACCGGCCTGCAGCAGGGGGACACCATCATCGTCCGGCAGCTGACGGCCACCGGCAGCGGCAGTTCCTCAACCTCCCGGTCGAGCAGCGGCCAGAGATCTTCATCAGGGATGCCGGGTATACCCGAGATGGGGCCGGGGCCGGCAGGGCCTGCAGGAGGCAGGTAACATGGGTACCGTATCCAGGCACGACCATCCCCTCGTCGACTGCCGGGGGCTGACCAAGGTTTACCCCCTCTCCGGGGTGGAGGTGCATGCCTTGAGAGGCGTGGATCTCCGGGTTGAAAGGGGTGAGATGGTGGCCGTCATGGGCCCCTCCGGTTCCGGGAAGTCAACCCTGATGCACATCATCGGCTGCATGGACACCCAGACCGGCGGCAGTTACCTCCTGGACGGGGTGGATGTCAGCAATGTCCCGGAAAAAGAGCTGGCGGCCATTCGCAACAAGAAGCTGGGCTTCGTCTTCCAGCGCTACAACCTGCTGCCCCGCGCCACCGCCCTGTATAACGTGGAGCTGCCGCTCTTCTATGCCGGGGTCACGGGCTCCGCTGCAGAAGAAAAGGCCCGCGCCGCCCTGGAGCAGGTGGGAATCCTGCACCTGGCAGACCACCTGCCGAACCAGATGTCCGGGGGGCAGCAGCAGCGGGTGGCCATTGCCAGGGCCGTGGTCAACGATCCCCTGCTGATTCTGGCGGACGAACCCACGGGAGCCCTGGACACCGCCAGCAGCGCCGAGGTGATGGGGGTCTTTCAGAAGATGCATGAGGAGCGGGGGGTAACGGTGATCATCATCACCCACGAGCCGCACATCGCCGAGTTCTGCCGGCGCAAGGTAACCCTGCGGGATGGGCGGATTATCAGTGATCAACCGGTGGCGAATTCTGCTTCTGCCGGAGAGGAGGCATTGCAGTGTCGGTCAAAATCGGCGTCTTGAGCGACTTTGCCTTCAGAGCACTGAAGGCCAACAAGATGCGCTCCATCCTTACAATGCTGGGGATCATCATCGGGGTGGCGGCCGTCATCCTGATGATGTCCATCGGCCAGGGGGCGCAGCAGCAGGTGATGTCCCGGATCAACCGCCTGGGCACCAACATGCTGACCATCTTTCCGGGAGCCGCCGGCCAGTTCGTGCGCAGCGGCAGTGTGAACACCTTAACCCTTGATGATGTGGAAGCGGTACACCGGCTGCCCGGCGTTCAGGTGGCCGCTCCTACGGTGCGCTCGAGCCAACTGGTCACCTGCGGCAACAAAACCTGGACCACCTCCATCACCGGCACCACTCCGGAAATCGTCGACATCTCCTCCCTGACCCTGGAACGGGGCAGGTTCTTCGGCCGGTCTGAAGTAAACGGTGCAGCAACGGTCGCCGTCATCGGCCAGACGGTCTATACCAACCTCTACACTCCCGGCGTCAATCCGGTGGGCACCGAGATCCGCATCCGGGGGGAGGCTTACAGGGTCATCGGCCTGCTCCAGACCGTCGGCGCCTCCTCCGGCGGCAGCGACCAGGACGATGTCGTCTACATCCCGGTGACCACCGTCCAGCTCAGGCTGCTGGGCACCACCGACAGGTCGATCAACATGATGCAGGTACAGGTAGCCGGCCAGGATCAGATGGAAAGCGTCCAGGATGCCATCACCTCCCTGCTGCGCAAGCGGCACCGCCTGAACGACAGCCAGGAGGATGATTTCACCATCAGGAATATGGCCCAGCTGCAGAGCGAAGCCAAAAATATCACCGGCATCCTGACCCTGTTTCTGGCGGGAGTGGCCGCCATCTCCCTGATCGTAGGGGGTATCGGGGTGATGAACATCATGCTGGTTTCGGTCACCGAGCGCACCAGGGAAATCGGTGTGCGCATGGCCATCGGCGCCTCCCGGCAGGACATCCTCAACCAGTTTCTCTTAGAAGCGGTGCTTCTGAGCCTGAGCGGGTCCTTTATCGGCATCATCGTGGGCATCGCCGGTTCCAAGATTTTTTCCGCCTTCTCCGGCTGGTCTACCGTTATTTCCTTTACTTCCATCCTCATAGCGGTGGGGTTTGCCCTGCTGGTAGGCATCTTTTTCGGCTATTACCCGGCCCGCCAGGCTGCCAGGTTGAGGCCGGCGGAGGCCCTGAGCTACGAGTAGAGCTCTCCATAGCAATGCGATTCCGTGGCCAGGATAGAAGGGGCTGCCCCTTTCTTTAGGGCAGCCCCGTGCGTATTTCCGTCCCTTTCTTTAGGGCAGCCCCGTGCGTATTTCCGTCCCTTTCTTTGAGTTAGCTCAAAATGACACTCACAGCCCTTCCGCTCAACGCGCCCTCAGAATTCCGAGGGCCTTTTCCAGGTCGATGACATGCTCCTGTTCAACCAAAGCGATTTCCCTGAGCATCTGCCCCACATCGTATAAATGCATCGCCTCCGCCATCTCCACCAGTTTTCTGTACCTGTTGAGAGCATCTATCTCCGCCTGCAGGTCCTGTCTGAGCATCTCCGCATTATCCAAAGAGGTCTTGACCTCTGCCGCCATAACCGTCGGAATTCCGCCCAGGTGCTGGATTTTATCGCTCAACCTGACGGCGTGGTTAAACTCCTCCTGGGCATGCTGCAGTTCTTCATCGATGATCGCAAAATACTCCGGCCCCGTCAGCATGCTGGCATGCTGGATGTACTGGATCATGGCGGCATATTCCCAGGACAGGGCCACGTTCATCAGCTTGATGAACTGGTCAAGGCTTCCCACCGGCGCTCCTCCTTCCTCGTAGTACGGGTATATGCTTCCACTTAATGTAGTATATTCCCCTTGATCCGGGAGCGTGAACGTCCTGCCTGTACGGCTGAAAGGAGGGAGCTACCGGGAGCGGATCGCCTCCAGGAGCCGGCAGGTTGCCGAGGCCATTTCGGCACGGGTCATTTCGGCATCAGGATCGAAGGTGTTCCCGCTCCGCCCGCGCATGATTCCCGCGGCATAAACCCGCTCCACCGCGCGGTGCGCCCAGGCGGGAATCCTCTCCCGATCCTGCCAGGGCAGCGTCTCCCCTGAAGAACTGCCATCTGCCTCCGGTTCCGGGTTAAACACCAGGAGGGCGGCATCAAGCAGCACCGCGGCCTCGGCCCGGGAAAGAGAACGGGTTGGGAGGAACCTCCCGTCCGGGTAGCCGTGGATCAGGCCGCGCTGCCGGGCCCGGGCCACCAGCGGCCTGGCCCAGCCGGGGATATCCTGATCATCCGCAAAGCCGGGGGAGGCGTCCAGCCCCGACCAGCCGACGGCTCCCGTGAGAAGAACCGTAAATTCGGCACGGCTGATCGGGATGTCCGGCCGGAAGGTCCCGTCAGGGTAGCCGCTGACAATGCGCCGGGCGAACAGTGCTTCAACGTCCGCGGCCGCCCAGTGGTCGGCCAGATCCGGGAAGGTGACGCTGTTCTCCGGCGGGACAGACAGGAACTGACCGGCGACCCCACCGGTGCCGGTATCCACCGCCACCACCTGAACGGTCAGATTCCCCTGGCCGGCACCGCCTGAGATCTGTTCGGGCGGCATGGCATAGACAAAACGGCCCCCTTTGCCCACGGGAATCACCTCCCGCTCTCCCATGGGGCCGTAAAGGTAGAGCCTGTCGGCCGAGGTGGCTCCGGAGATGATCACCGAGCCGCTGCGCCAGGGAGCGGCGATTTCCAGCCGAGGGGCGGCGGTGCCCGGCCTGGTTTTCCCGGCAACGGCAGCCAGCAGCGGCCCGCCGGGGGTCTCGGACAGGAACCGGGTCAGGGTCACCTCCTCCCCCTCGACCAGGTCCTCGGGGGCCACCGGGAGGCCGTTTTTGGTTACAAGGGTTCTCCCGCTCAGGCGGTAGGTGCCGCCGTCCGTTTTGAGAATGCCCCGTCCGGGATCGTACCCTCTAAACACCCCGGTTTTTTCGGGCATGACTTCGGCCAGATCCCCCCGCAGGATATAACCGTCATCGCCCAGGTAGAGGCGCGCCCAGCAGCCTGCCTCCACCGTTCCTGCCTCGATGGGAATCCCCCAGCGGTAAAAGGCGGTTTCCCCGGAAAAGTTTAAGATCCGGAAGTTGTTTCTCTCGTCTATCAGGTAGAGCACCTGCCGGTCGGGGTTGAAATAAACCAGGCGCCCGTAAACAACCCGGCTGTCGGCGTCGAGGGCGATGATCTCCTCCGAGCCGGGAAGCAGAACCCCTGCCACGTGGTACCCCGGGCGGAGCTCGGAAAAGCCGGCTTCCCTGCCGTCCAGCCGAAGGGAAATCCCGGAAGGAACCGTGTAGGAATGACCGGTGCTCAGATCAATCCTGTTTTCAGCAGGTTCCAGGCCGACAACGGTGCCGCTGACCAGATCCCGCTGCGCTCCCACGTACATGACCTCCCCCCCATTGGTGCTGCACATCAATTTCACCTTGAGGCCCGGGCGCAGATCCTCCCAGCCGGGGGAAGCCCCTCCTTTGAAGGGGTAATCGGCCGGGTCGACATCGGTGTTGCGGTCAAGGTACGCCAGGGCGGCACGGGAGGAGAGCCGGTAAGGAGCGGCCTCTCCCAGCAGGTAAAGCCGGTGCAGATCGAGATCCACCTTGCTTAAGAAGCCCTCTTTTTCCGTGTAGGAAAACTCTGCCTTCCAAAGCTGCTGGGTGCCCGGGTTGATCCATCCCCTCACCTCGCTCCCCGGGGGGAGGTCCTCCGGGTAAGCAAGGGGCGCCCCGTTTACCCGCAGGGTTCTCTGCTCCGCCGGGGCAAGGAAAAACCCGGCGGCGGGGTAGGCGGGGTTGATCTCGGTGCAAAACAGCCCTGCCCCCGTCCGGACCACCTGCACCCCCTGGGCGCGCCAGGTGCGACCGGCCACGTAGGCATAGGCGGGTGCGTCCCCTCCATCAGGAGGAAGGTAAATGTCCGCCCCTGCCGGATCCCCGCCCCCGGCAGCCGGCAGCCCCGAGGCGGGAGATTCCGGCCAGTCTACAAGCCTTTCGTCCTGCTCAAACCGCACCCTTTCCGGATCGATCTCAAGCACCTCTCCGGAGGCCAGGGCCGCTCTGCCGCCGTAAGACTGCACCACATCCTTCCGGAGGGGCTGGCCGAAAACCAGGGCGTAATCCTGCGCCTTACCGGCGGCGCCGGATACCGCGGAGCGGTTTATTCTCGTCCCTTGGACGATGATGGTGTAAACCCCCTCTTCAGGAGCCGGGATATAAACCTCCTCCACATTGTTGACATCGTCGGCCCGGTCCGGGAAGAGGAAGGAGTTGCCGCGCCACTCCTTCCCGGAGGGTCCCCGGACCACCAGATCCAGGTTGTTGACCAGGGGACGCACCGAACCGGGTGCAGCCTCCGGATCCGTCCAGGCCAGGGTCACCTTGAGGGGCGAGCTTCCTCCCGCAACCCGGTAGGTGTAGCTTTCCGCCTTGCCTTCTTCCACCCCGTCCCCTGCCTCTACATACCGGAGGGTTTTCCGGTACAGGGAAAGCACCGTGTTCCCCAGGTCGAGGATGCCAAAGGCCGTGCGGTCGGGCCCGCCTTCCGGTGTGCGCGCCCCGCAGATCAGGGCGGCCTTGAGCAGGGCGGCGGTGGGCCTGGCCAGGTTCTCAAACCTTTGGAAATACTCGCGGAGCAGGGCGGCGCTTCCTCCCGCCGCGGCCGCCGCCACGCTCGTCCCCTCCATGTAGGTGTAGAGACTGTCGGAACCCCCGGCAGCCTTGCTGGAGCGGGCCGAGACGGCGGCCCCCGGCGCCAGGAGCTCGGGCTTCAGACGCCCGTCCCCGGTGGGGCCCCGGCTGGAAAACCCGGCTATTGCGGTCGGATCCGACTGCCGGGGATCAAAGACGGGATGGGGGCTCTGACTGGCGCCCACCACAAGGCCGTTTTTCGTGTATGCCTCAGGGGTCAGGCTGGCCTCCCCAGGGCCGCCGTTCCCCGCGGCGAAAACCGCCAGAAAATCGGGGTGATTTCTGATAAAACGGTCGGTCTGGGAGGCGGCGGTCAGGTAACCGCCCGTGCCGCCCCCCCAGCCGTTCACATGGACCCGCACCCCTGCCGCATAGGCGGGCTCAAACAGGGCGGTGAGGTCCGGAGGAGGATCCAGCTCCCCTTGAGCGTTCAGAAGCCCCTGAAAGTAGATGCTGGCCTCCGGGGCAATGCCCCGATATTCTCCCCGGGATGCCGCACCGGTGCCCGCAATGGTGGCCGCCATATGGGTTCCGTGCCCGTTCGGGTCTGAGGCGGTGGGAGCGCCCGCCCAGGACTTCAACATCACCACCTTGGGCATTTTCCCGGGGGCGCTGCCTAAATCCGGGTGAATGTCCTCGGTGGAGCCCTTGTCCAGCCCGCTGTCGGCAAGCCCGACGATCTGCCCCGCACCGCTCAACCCGGCCTTCGCAGCTTCGTCAAGAAAACCGGACACCCGCAGGGGTGTGGCGCCGACCAGATCCGAGAGGCGGTCGTTTAAAAACCGGTCCGGCTGCACCGGTTCCACGTAAACCACCGTCGGCTGGCCTGCCAGGGATTCCAGGCCGGCCCGGGGAAGCCTTACCCGCAGGACGCGCCCCGGCTCCGCCTCCCCCCTGACCACGGCCCCTCCCAGCCGGGCCACGGCACGGGCGGCCTCGGCCTTATCCTCCGGCCGGAAGAGGGTAACATCCACAAGGACGGGTTCCGACTGATCCGGCGCTGCATCCTTCTCCCCGGCTCGAAGCGCCGGCGCCAGCCGTCCCTCCGGCGGGTAGGGGGAAAGGGCGCTCCCCAGGAAGCGTTCCGCCTTCGGGAGCCGTTCGAGGGGAATCCGGACGAGCACGGAGCCCGCGTCCAGGAGGTCGCCGCTCTCAGCCCCCCACCGCTCCAGGTTTCTCTGCAGCTCCCGCCTGTTCTGGCCGGCTTTTTCCAGATTCAAAATAAACAGGCCGCTTCTCTGATTTCCCGCACTGAGGATACCCGACCCCCGGGAGGCTGAAGCGGCCGCACCGGAAATATTGCCGCTAAAACCCTTTTCCCTCCAGAAGAACAGGGAACCGGCAACCAGCGCCCCGGTGATCAGCAGGAGGGCGCAGTGCTTCCCCAAATTCCTCCATCTGCCCAATGAAAAGACCTCCCACTTACGCCTTGCCGTCAGGGTAACCGGCACATACCGGCCCCTCTGATAAAATATACCACTCTTCCTTTCGCAGCCTTACAACTTCCCGACACCTGCGGAGTACTATTCTGGTCTTTCTCAGCTCACGAAGCAATAGTGAGTGCCCGGTTGCTGCTCTCCCCTGACGAAGGAGAGCAGCTGACGGCAGCCCGAACTCGTCTCCGCTGCAAGGATGCGGTCTGCCGGTGTCACCGGAGGTGACGTAAAGGTCCGCCCCGCAATTTCTTCTATCTGCATCTATAGGGGGATTTGCGGAATATTTAAGAATTCCTCCCTGATCAGTGAAAATTTATAAAATATTTACACTCCCGGTACCGGGCGTGCGCAGGGATAATCCGTGAATTTTTCACGGCAGACCCCCACGCCGCCTCCGTTGGTACCAACAGAGGATGAAATCTGGTTATCCTTGCGCTTGCTCCCCGGCACTCAATACAGATTTAACAACTGAACCATTCCAGAACGAATTATGATACTGAGTTGTTTATACTATGGCAGTGATTTTGAGTGCCGGGTTTAACTCGCCCTAAACTCGTCGCAGACGGCAGCCGACCGCCTCCTACGCTGCATCCATGCAGCGGAGTCGGCTACTTCCCCCGCACTCAATAGCACTTTCTCTATAATTAGGTGATTTAATAACAATCAATCTCGAATGAACATTAAAGGACAGGATTTCCTTTGAGTGCGGGGTCAGTTCGGCTGCCGTTAGCTGCCCCTTCGTTAAGGGCGAGTAACAACCTCCGTAGGTCGCTGCGCCTGCAAGGATAACCAGAATGTATTTACAAGGCAGATCACCACGCCGCCTCCGGCGGCACCAACAGAGGATGAAATACCCGACGGGTCTACCGGCGAGCGACCTATGGAAGGCCGGGTAACCCGGCACTCAATGGAATCAGTATTAATTTAAAAATTCAAAAACTTAAACCCGTTTTTTATAGATAAAACTAAATAAGGCATATTGAGTGCCGGGTCCCGAAGCGAGCCGTCGTCCTGTCCGGCCTGGAATCGGGAGTCGAGCGGTAGACCGTCGGGTGAACTTGATGTATTTTCAGGGCAGCCGGAACGGTAAATCCCCCGGAAAAAACAAAATGCCGGACAAAGCCGGCGATCATGAATCGCTCACTTATCTAGTATCTACCCTAAAACCGTTTCGATTGTTGAATTTCCCCCGCAGCAGCGCCGCTCCGGGGAATAGTTCAGCCCTTCCCGCCCCTGACCTTTAGCAAAACCGTCCAGGCGAAGCGGGGCAGTACCAGCATCCGCCGCCAGCGGGACGGCTCCTGGATCAGGCGGTAAAGCCATTCCAGGTGGAGCTCCCGGAACAGGGCGGGGGCGCGCCGCAGCCGCCCGGACAGGACGTCCAGGCTTCCCCCCACCCCCATTGCCACCGCTGCCCCAAGCTCCTGCCTGTGGTCCCGGATAAAAAACTCCTGCCTGGGCGAGCCGAGGGCCACCAGCAGCAGGTCGGGCGCGGCCTCCCTGATCCGGCGGATCACCGCGGGCGTTTCCGCCGGATCAAAGTAGCCGTGCCCGGTTCCCGCCACGATCAGGCCAGGGTATGCCCGCTGCAGGTTTATCGCCGCCTCTTCGGCCACCCCCGGGGCGGATCCCAGGAGGTAAAAACTCCACCTGTTTTCTCCCGCTTCCGCCAGGGAGTTGATCAGATCGATACCGGTGACCCGCTCCGGGATCCGGTAGCCGGAACGCCTCCCCGCCCAAACCACCCCGTGCCCGTCGGGAACAACGAGGTCGGCCTGCTCCAGCAGGCCCCGCAGTGCCGGGTCTCCCTGCGCCCGGAAGAGCATCTCCGTGTTGAGGGTCACCACCTGCCGGGTGGCACCCCCATCATCTTTCCGCTGCTCGATCCAGCTGCCGATGATCGCCACAGCTTCGCCCAAAGTTAAGGGGTGGACACCCACCCCCATAATCTCTTTCTTTTCCGGAAAGTCCACTGCCGGCACCCGATCCCCTCCTGTCCGCCAGCCATTCATTATTACTGCCCGGTTTTGCTCCCCGTTCCCGAACTGCCTTCTGCGGCCGCGGTATCCCCCTGCCCTTCTGCCTGGGGGGATGTTCCGCTCTTCAGGGCAGCAACAAGCGACTTGATCTCCTCGTCCCGGGGTATGATGTAACTGATCCCCTTGATGTACTGCGGATTCCCCGGCAGCAGGTAGCTTTCAACCCGTGAACTGTCAATCCCCCTGAAGATGTTGCCCAACTCGATCAGGCGCGCCGTACTCAGGTTGGTCTTCACCGCACCCCGCAACTCGCCCACCAGGGCCGGGATCTTCCAGATGTTGCGCACCTGTAAAGCCTGGTCGGCCAGTGCCGAGAGAAAGGCCTGCTGGTGCTTGATGCGGTCGATGTCCCCCATCGGGTAATCCCGGTAACGCACATAGGCCAGGGCGTCACGGCCGTTTAACCTCTGCACCCCTTTGTGCAGGTTGATCCCCTCCGCCGGGTGGTACATCCGCCGGTCCACATTGATGGTCACGCCGCCGAGGGTGTCGATAATCTTCTCAAAGCCCTTGAAATTCGTCTCGATGTAATAAACGATATCGACCCCCAGCAGATCGCCGACCGCCTTTGCCGTTTCCTCCGGCCCTCCGTAAGCATAGGAGGCGTTGATCTTATCCCCGCTGCTCCGTCCAGGCAGGTAAACAAAGGTGTCTCGCGGCACCGACAGGAGCCGCACCTCTTTGTCCTTGAGGTCTAAAAAGGCCACGATGATGGTGTCGGCCCGCCCTACATCACCGGGGCGGTGATCCACTCCCAGCAGCAACACCGGCAGCACCTTTTCCGCCGCCATAGCCTCTCCAGGCGCCAATCCGGGTGGCAGGGCGTTCCCTTCCCGGCTAAAGAAGCGTCCTCCCGCCAGGCTGTAGCCCAGGGCAAGAAGGGCCAGTATGACCAGGATCGCCAACAAGGTTCCCGCCACCGGCCGTACCCTTTTCTTCCGCCTTTTTTTTCTTCTCACACCTCGCCGCTGCGACAGATCCCCTGCACCACCGTTCAAGAGAGCGCGGTCAAGCCCGGCCAACTCTCTTGTTTCTTCCCAATCCTGAAAATCGAAATCCACTCCATCTCACCAACCCTTCCCCAAAGCCCCCACTCATTGCTGTAAAATGCGTGCCAGAGCCATAGCCACGTCGGCCCTGCTCATAGCCTGGTCAGGGCGAAAGGTACCGTCCGCAAAGCCCTCCACTATGCCTGCTGCCGCCAGCAGTTCGATATCACCGGCCGCCCAGTGCCCCTTCAGGTCGCGGAATTTGGCCGCAGGAGCCTTCCCCTGCACCGGATAAGCGTTGTGCAGAACGGCTGCCACCTCGGCCCTGGTAACCGCCTGGTCCGGACGGAACCTGCCGTCGGGATAGCCGTGCAGGTAGCCGGCCGCTTTTACCGCGCCGATCGCCCCTGCCGCCCAGTGGCCGGGTGGCACGTCTTTGAACCCGGCAGCGGCGGGGTTCGACGAAAGGTTTTTAGCCCTGGCAAGCATGACCGCCAGGGCAGCCCTGGATACGGGATCATCGGGGTGAAACCTGCCGTCGGGATACCCGCTGATAACGCCCCGCGCCTTCAGGAAATTAACCGCCTGCTCGGCACGGTGCCCGCGCAGATCCGGAAAAGAGGCCTTGAGCAGGGCCTGAACGGCACGGATCCCCTCCTCCACCTGGTCGAGACGCCCCTGCAGCTCCTCCAGACCCCGCCGGGGGCCCTCCGTCAAGGCCTCCAGGCGCCGCTCCAGGGATGCCCTTGTCAGGACCGGGTCGGAGGCGGAACCGGGCTCCTCTTCCGCAGCCTGCGCCCTGGTACCCGCCGTTTCGGCCCGGGCGGGTTCGCCGGACCCTCGCAGCAGGAAAATAGAGAGCGCAACCGCCAGAAATATAAATATACAGATTGCGAGAAATTGAAACCGTTTCGACATCATCTTGTAAACTTCGGCATTGCTTTGAGAAAATCCTTCTCTGCAATAAAAAAAGCCTGTAACACCGGGTTCATGATACAGGCCACTTTTAGTCTAATTAATCTCATCCTGAGGCGAAATTTAAAAACAGCGGTCAACTTAAAAGGATGACCGTGTAACAGGACAGGCGAAGTGAGGATTTACAGGGGATGCGGAAATTGATCGTAGGGCGAAATTTAAAATAACGAGCGACCTACGGAGGTTGTTATCCCGCCCTCGACGAAGGAGCAGCTAACGGCAGCCGAAGCGACCCCGCACTCAAAGGGAATCTACCCTTTAACATTCATTCGAACTGGCTGTTATTAATTATCTCGTTACAGAAAAAGTGCCATTGAGTGTGGGGGAGCCAGGCGACTATGCGCCATGGATGGCGTCATAGGAGCCGCTCGGCTGCCGTCTGCGACGCGCTATAAGCGAGTTCAACCGGAGTCCGAGAGCAAGTGTTTAAATTTCGCCCGTTACGGAGTTGCGGCTTCGTCGTCATGTCCGGCCTGGAATCGGGAACCGGGCGGTAGACCGCCGGTGAACTTGTTGATGATATCAGTGCCGGGTTGAACTCGCCGGGCGGGTTACTGCGAGACGACGTCAACGCCAGATCTTATCTACCGTAACCCCTTTGAAATAGTATTTGATAATATCCACCGGAGTTTTTCCCTGTTTCGCCAGGTAGTAGGCACCCCACTGGCTCATGCCGACCCCGTGCCCCCGCCCGCGGCCGGATATTACCAGCTGGCCACCGCGCACCTCCAGGCGATCCAGCAGAGTCGACTTCATCCGCTCGGCCCCCAAACCCAACCGCAGGGCGGGCCCGCTGATGGTGGTATTTCCGATCCGGATCAGGGTTGCCCTTCCCGAGGGGCCCCGCCGGGCAACAGCAGCAGAGGTAACCGGGCCGGGGTCCTTTCCGGTCTGCTTCATGACGGCAGCGCGGACGGTTTCCAGCGGAAAATAAGCCGTCCAGCGGCGTTCCTCAGGAGGTGCCACCTTCTGACCGGGGTCGGAGACTACTGCAATGTAGGGGGTAGGCTCCTTTCTGAAATCCAGCCCTTCCACGGCAGTTGCGGTTTTTCCGCCCGCATTCGAGTGGAACCACGCCCGGATATACCGCCCCTTGTACCTGATCACCATTCCCCGGGTCATGGCCACCGCCTGGCGAATGTTGGTGGTGATGCGGGAAGGATCGTAGGCCTGGAATTCCTCGGTGCTCGTGGAAGCGTCCGCTCCGTGCTGCGGAACCCCTTTCTCGTACTTGATCTTCTGAAGGGTAAAGGTGCGGGCCAGAATGGCCTGCGCCGCCAGCGCTTCCCGCGGCCAGCCGGGCTCCGTCTCCGCCGCCACTACCCCGGCGATGTAATCTTCGATCTTGATGCTCTTTTTCTGCCCGGTTTCACTGACATAAAGGGTTATGGTAGGCTCCTTGAAACGGAACCCATCCTCCCCCGCGCCCGGAAGCGGCTTCCTCGCCTGGAGCCCTAACCGGGAGAGCATTCCCGCAAAGGCCACCACCGCCAGAACCCCGAGCACTGCTACAGTTAAGATCCGCGACCGCCTTTTCTGTTCCATAACACAACCTCCGTATCATATTAGAGCACTTAAAATAACAAGATGGTTTGCCCGTGGGGTTAAATTTAAAGAGCGAAGCGACCCGGCACTCAACGGTACTGCAGGGGGAATAAACTTTGTGTTTGTCTCGGCCAACGAAGCTCAATTAAGTGCCGGGCGAGCTTTAAATTTACCCGATGTTTATTATGATCCGGAGGCAGTATATTTATTTATAAGCCTTCGTCTTCGGCCAGGGCCTTTTCTTCGCGGATAAGCCTGTAAATACTCCTGGCCTGGGCGGCGGGAATCGCCCTCTCCGGCACCTCCAGGACCTCCACCTGGATCATCCTTCTTCCCCAGGTGAGGGTGATCACGTCCCCGGGTTTAACCGCACTCCCCGCCTTGGCCACCCTTCCGTTGACCTGCACCCGCCCGGCGTCGCAGGCCTCGTTGGCGCTTGCCCGGCGCTTGATCAGCCGGCTTACCTGCAAAAACTTGTCCAACCGCAATCTCTCTCCCCTCCCAATAACTAATTTATCCCCGACATAGTGGTTTATCCTTGCAGCGCAGCAACCTTACAGAGGTTGTTACTCGCCCTTGACGAAGGAGCAGCTAACGGCAGCCGAAGCGAAACAGGAATTTGATAGGCGACTCTGCGCCATGGACGGCGTCATAGGAGCCGGTCGGCTGCCGTCTACGACGCGTTATAAGCGAGTTAAACCGGAGTCCGGGAGCAAGCGCTAGGATAAACGTGGACAACTTTTCAGGACAGACCATCACGCCGCCTCCGGCGGCACCAACAGAGGATGAAAATACCCGACAGGTCTACCGGCGAGCGACCTATGGAAGGCCGGGTAACAGGACAGGCGAAGCGAGGATGACAGGTCGGGATGCGAGTACAGGCACCTCTTGATCTGCGATGGAATGGATTTGCAGCGAGGCCAAACGCTGCGTTTGACAGAAGCAGGTCGCAACTTGTTACGCAGCATCCCAGAGCTGTCCCGAAGCGAGCCGTCGTCCTGTCCGGCCTGGAATCGGGAGTCGAGCGGTAGACCGGCGGGTGAACTTGATGTATTTCCAGGGCAGATGTCCGGGACGCGATCGGGAGCGAGCGGAAACAAACCGGTCCCCTTACTTTACCCGGCTGAAACCGCGGCGCTCCCCCGGCACGGCACGGTGTTCCTTCCCCCTGCTCACGGCCCCACGGGAAAAACCGGCCTGATCCGCCACGATGTACAGCGGCCTGTCCTTGGCCTCCTCGTAAATCCGGCCTATGTATTCACCCATAATCCCCAGGGCTATCAATAATACCCCGTTGAAAAACAGATTGATCGCCCCAAGGTATACCCATCCGCCGACGGCGACTCCGGCAAAGAACCGGAGGTTGATCAGGACCACCGGAAAAACCAGTCCGGCAAAGCAAAGGAAAACGCCGAGATAAGAAGCAGCCTTCAGGGGCTTGTAAGAAAAAGAGGCAATGGCATCGAAGGCCAGCTTCAGCATCTTTTCCAGGGTGTATTTGGTCACCCCCGCCTGCCTCCTCTCTCTCACATACTCCACCTCCCCCTGCCGGAACCCCATCCAGCTGATGAGGCCGCGCAGGTACCGGCTTTTCTCCCGGAACCCCTTCAAAGCATCGCAGACCTTCCTGTCAATCAGCCGGAAATCGCCGACATCGGGAGGCAGATCGTAGCCGGCCAGCCTTCTCAACAGCCGGTAAAAAACGGCCGCCGTCGCCTTTTTGAAAAAGGTCTCCCCCTCTCTCTTAATCCTTTTGCCGTAAACCACGTCATATCCTTCTTTCCACTTTTTGATCATCTCCAGGACAACCTCGGGCGGGTCCTGCAGGTCGGCATCGATGACCACGATGGCCCTCCCTTCGGCATAATCCATCCCGGCGCTGATGGCCGCCTGGTGCCCGAAATTCCTTGAAAAAACCAGCAGCCTGACATCGCCGTCCTGCTCCGACAAGCCCCTCAGTATCTCCCTCGAGGCGTCTGTGCTGCCGTCGTCCACAAAGATCAGTTCATAGCTCCCTGGAGCGGCATTCATTACCTGTTTCAACCTGCAGTAGGTCTGGTAGATAACCTCTTCTTCGTTGTAAACCGGAATAACGACGGAAAAATCGACGGTCTTGTGCATAAGGTCAGCCTCCGCTATGTTCTTAAATTCACCCTACACCGGCTTTTCTTGAGTACCTCCTATGGGATTCCGGCCCAACCGGCGCACCGCCATGATGGTTACCGGCGCCAGGACTAAAAAATAGGTGAAAAGGTCGATCACCCTCCCTTTCAAAGCAAACAGCAAGGTGTAGCTGAGCACCAGAAGCAGCGTTTGCCGGACAACCATCCTCGTCCACGGGCTCTGGGGAACGGCAACCATCAGCGCCAGTGGCCACAGGTAATACCAGCGGTGCACCACCCCCGCCCCGAGCAGAAAATAAGCTATGAACCCCAGGCCTGAGGCCACCGGCAAAGTATCCCTGCTTCCCCTGCCGGTCCAGTAGAGAAGCAAGATATAACATAAAATGAAGGCAAGCAGGCCTGCCAGGTGAAAGCCGCCGACCAGTTCTTTCGGATATCCCAGGAAATACGGCAGGACAGGAAGAGAGTTGCTGTAATACCCGCCAACTGTTGTCAGCAACCCGGTAAAGATCGCACCCCCGTTCCAAAAGGGCAGATACATGGTTATAAACACAAGAACGATCACGCCGGCCCCGGCTACGGCTGTTCGCCACTTCCCCTTTCTGACCGTCATCCATAATATAAACGGGGCCACCAGGCCTGCGCTCAGCTTGTAAACATTGGCCAGCCCGGCGAACAGAAATCCCTCACCCCGACGTGCCCGGAGCATCAGCCACAGGGAGACGAGCAGCAGCAAGATGCCCAAGCCGTCGTTGTGTCCGTTGGCAACCAGTTCAAAAATGGCAAGGGGATTGAAACCATACAGCACCGCTGCCTGTGGTCCGCGTCCGGGGGAGAGCAACTCGCCAACCCTGTAGGCCATCGCCGTCACCGAAAGGTGTGCCAGCAAACCGGTAATCTTGTAGCTGAAAAGCAGGGGGAGCAGACCGAAGGGAGCGATCATGCGATAGGTGGCAAAGGCCAGCCAGGTCCAGACGGGGCCGTAAGGAGTGCCGTGCTGTACCCAGAACATGTTCTTCAGAAAGAGATCCTTGCGAAAGGCCACCACATCCGCAACCCGGGCCAGATAGGGGTTCATTCCGTAATGGGCATGCAGGCGGGCGTAGGCAGCGTACCCGAAAAGGTCTTTAGATCCGACGGGATACAGGGCGAGGGCTGCCAATCCAAGCATTCCCACCCAAAAAAGGATGCGCTTCAAAGGCTCCGGCCTGTAATGCTTCACTTCCCAAAGGTAAAGCCCCGCGTTCAAAACCATTACGACCGCAAAATAAGGCCATGATCCATATAAAAAGGATGCAGGATCGTACATCCGCCAGACCGGAGGGTCTCCCGTCCTCAGAGATCGGAGAAACCCCCAGCCTCTCAGGCCGGCAAGACTGAGTGATAACCAGAGGAGAGCCGACAGGAGGCGACCCGTATACCGTTTCACCATTGGAACTCCTTTTTCTCGACTTTAACACCTGCATCATAAAAAATCGGGGGTGCGAAATAACGGATCTTTTTACCTGAACAATCCTATAAAAAAAACCCCGAGAGTGCACAGGGCGGTGCCCACCAGGCTCCCCAGGGAAAAGGGCTCGTGAAGAAAGAGCGCAGAAAAAGCCGCCACCAGAACAAAGTTAGCGGCCAACAAAGGATATGCTCTGGAAAGCGGCCAGGCGGCCAAAACCTTGAGCCAGAGTAAAAAGGATATTCCATAAAAGGCGATCCCAACCAGCGTGTGCAGGTCAAAAAGCCTGCCGCTTCCCAGTTTAAGGTAGAGCTGGCCGGTCGAACCGAACAGCACTGAAAAGAGCGCGCACAACCAGGTCACAACATCGCTCCTTTTAGCATGAATTTCCGGGTTTTTACATCGACCGCCGCATTTCCAGATGGGGAATAGTTTGCCCTATGGACCCTCCCGAAGGTAGTATTTCCAACAGGTATAAAACTAAACCCGCTGAAAAAAGAAAAAAGGTCCGCCGAGGAACCTTTTTACCCGGTTTATAAAATTGTCCCGCTTCATCGCAAGCTCTCCTGCTCAGCAGGCCTTTAATAATATCATCTTCCCTCCTAGAGGACAGGTTTAATGGCTGATCGCGTCTTTCAAAGCCTTGCCCGCCCGGAAAGCCGGGACGTTGGTCGCCGCGATCTGGATTTCCTCTCCTGTCTGAGGGTTACGGCCGGTACGTGCAGCCCTTGCCCGTACCTCGAAGGTACCAAACCCGACGAGCTGAACCTTATCACCCGCGGCCAGTGCTTCCTCAATGGTTTCGAAAACCGCGTTCACAGCCTTTTCTGCGTCCTTTTTCGTCAATTCCGCCTTCTCGGCAACACTGCTGATCAGTTCAGCTTTGTTCAACGAAACCCCTCCTTCTTTGAGTTATGAAATCATCGGCTACTTATTCGCCAACTGCGTTGGAATTCCTGCTTTTTCGAGATCAAATGATAAAAATTTTTCCGACCCTGCAGTCAACACACCTTTTATTTTTTCAGTTCCTCCAGTTTTGCTTCCTCCCAGAGCAGATCCAGCTCCGGGAGGGAAAGCGCCCGGAGGTTAATTCCCCTATCGGCTGCCCTGGCCTCCATGTAACGAAACCTTTTTATAAATTTATCCACTGCGGCACGCAGTGCTTCCTCGGCGTTTACCCGGAGCAGCCGGCAAACATTGACCACGGCAAAAAGGAGATCCCCCATCTCCCGGCGTACCGCATCCTCATCCCCCTCCTCCCAGGCGGCCTTTACTTCCTGCCACTCCTCTTCCAGCTTGGCTGCGGCACTTAAGGCATCAGTCCAGTCGAACCCGACCAGAGACGCCTTGCCCTGGACCTTCTGCGCCCTCTGAAGTGCCGGTAGATAACGCGGCACTCCTGCCATCAGAGAACGTTCACCGACACTTTTCTCGCCATGCACACCCTCTTCCTGCTTAATCTCCTCCCAATTTTTTAGGACTTCTGTCGCATCTTTTACTTTTTTCTCCCCGAAGACGTGGGGGTGGCGGCGCTTTAATTTTTCTACAATTCCCTCGACAACCTCCCGGAGGGTGAAATCCCCCCGCTCTTGGGCAAGCGCCGCATGAAAGACCACCTGCAGTAATAAGTCTCCCAATTCTTCGCAGAGTTTATACATATTCCCTTCGTCTATGGCGTCCGTGACCTCGTAAGCCTCTTCGATCAGATACTTTTTTAAAGAGGCGTGGGTCTGCTGGCGGTCCCAGGGACATCCGCCCGGCCCCAGCAGCCGCTCCATAACCTCAACAAGGGGGTCGAGGGGATAAACGGTGCCGGTGCCTTTAACGGCCACACCCGGGCCGGCAGCCACCTCTCCCGCTGCCGGTGGCACGTAAACCGTTGTCAGGTGGTCGACATCCTCCAGGCGGTCCAGCTCGTAGAGGGGAATCCTTCTAACCCTTTCGATTCCACCTATTCCTGCCGCAGACACAACGGTGATCTGGTGATCGTCGGGAAAATGGTCCATCAGCGTTAGCTTGACCTCCGATGCCATCTGGCGGCTGTAAACCTGGGCAATCAGCACCCCCGTCCCGGGCGGTACCGCAAGAGGGCCCAGCCGGAAGGCGTCCAGGACCAGGAGCCCCTGTGCCGGATCCAGATGCAGCCGGGAGCAGACTGCTTCCAGAAAGCTGGGGGCCGGCCAGAGCCGCACCCGTATCCCTTTTGCGGGGGCGGCTTCCAGCAGCAGCCGCACCACGGTCTCCCCCACCAGGGGGCTCCCGGGAACCGCAAAAAGCACGGGGGCGCTCCCCTTCTCTGCGGTGCCCATCAGGAAACCCGCCATTCTCTGGTAGACCTCGTCGAAGGAGGCCGACTCTTCGTAAAAGTGATCCAGGGGGTGGAGGACGACCCCTTCGGCTTTCAGGTGCTGCACAACCGGGTGGCGGCCGGTGCGCAGGTAGACTTCCCGCCCCCGCATCAGGGCGAGGTTGGCAGCCGGAAGATCCAGCGCATCCCCCGGCCCGAGCCCGATCACGTAAATTTCTCCGGCTTGTCCGCTTTCAGCCATGGGTATACCATTCCTTTATATAATATCTGCATCTGCCCTGTAATACGTTCTGGTTATCCTTGCTGGCGTAGCGACCTACGGAGGTTGTTACTCGCCCTTAACGAAGGAGCAGTCAACGGCAGCCGAATCGAGACAGGATGTCGAGATAGGCGACTCTGCGCCATGGATGGCGTCATAGGAGCCGGTCGGCTGCCGTCTGCGACGAGTCTTAGGGCGAGTTCAACCGAAGTCCGGGAGCAAGCGCAAGGATAACCAGATTTCATGCTCTGCTGGTGCCGCCGGAGGCGGCGTGGTGGTCTGCCCTGTAAATTCGTTCCGGTTTATCCTTGCTCATGCTCTCGACTTGCACCCTTGATCATAACCCCTAACTCCGCAACAGGGTGAAATTTAAGCGAGCGAACGACCCGGCAAAGACATTACGCGAGATCAGATTTTTCGCATCCTTAGACAAGAGAACCGTCCCCTTGTCTTTCTTAGACAAGAGAACCGTCCCCTTGTCTGCCTTTGTCTGCCTATCGCCGGGTGAAGCGCCTCAGATCGACGATGTCGATTTCTTTTGTGAGAATCAGCACCGCAAAGTAGATCGCCGCGCCGGCAACGACCGCCAGACCGGTCGCCGCCGCATTCCCCAGGGACTCCAGCAGCCTGTAAACTACGGGGAGTGCTGCCATCATTATTGTAGCAGCCAGCAAGGGCCGGGGCAAGCCGAGACGGGCAGCCCGCCGCCGCGTCAAGGCACGGACACCCCAGTAGTTGAGAAAAAAGGAGACGGCAAACCCCAGGATGCTCCCCAGGGCCGCCCCTTTAACTCCCAAACCGGGAAGAACGGTCAGGTAGTAGTTGCACAGGGTTTTGACCGCGCACCCCACCGCCAGGTTCAGCACCGGGAGCCAGGTGTTGCCAAGCCCCTGCAGGGCACCGGAGGTTGTCTGCTGCAGGCCGGAAAAAAGGGCGGCAGGCGCCAGCCAGGCGGTTACCTCCCCGGCCCCCGGATCGCCGAACAGGAAATCAGTGATCGGCGCTGCCAGGGCCATCAGGCCGGCGGCGGCGGGGAGGCACAGGATGGTGGTGATGCGCATGGCGGTGGCAATGCGCTCTCCCGCTTCCTCCCGGTTCCCCTGCGCCAGGGAGGCGGCAACGTGGGGGACAAGGCTGCTGGCGAGGGAGACGGTGAAGATCGCCGGGATATAAACCAGGGTGCCTGCCATCCCGGAAAACTGACCGAAGAGGGATGTCGCCTGCTGGACGGTATAACCCCCCGCCTGGAGGCGTTTCGGGATGATCACGGCATCGATGGTCTGTACTAGCGGAAGCACCATTGAACCGGCCGAGACCGGGAGGGCGTAGGCGATGAGCCGCCTGAGCATTCCGAGCGAACCCCGGAAGCCAACCGGCATCCGGCGCCCCGGGGCGGGGGTAAAGTTACGCCTTTCCAGCCACCGGTAGAGGCAGCCCAGCACAAAGAGGCTGCCGCACCCTCCCGTGACCGCACCAAAGGCCGCACCGGCGGCCGCAAACTCCACACCGCGGTTCGTCAGGGAGAGGGCCGCCCAGAATACCGTCCCCACCCTGATCACCTGATCCACCACCTCGGAGAGGGCGGTGGGCCACATCAACCGCCAACCCTGGAAATACCCGCGAAAGGCGGATACGATCGAGATCACGAAAACGGCGGGAGCGATGCCGGCGAGGGGATAATAAGCCCGGGGATCCCCGAGCACCTCCCCGGCAAGGTAGGGAGCGGCCCGGAAGAGGGCCAGCGAAAGAAAGAGTCCCAAAAAAAATAAAGGCCCCAGGGAAAGGTAAAACACCTGCCTCGCCCCCGTTCTGTCCCCGCAAGCGACCTTTTCCGCAACCAGCAAAGATACGGCTATCGGGATGCCGGAGGTGGAAAAGGCGAGCAGTGCGGTGTAAATCGGATAGGCCATCTGGTAAAGCCCGACACCCTCGCTTCCAACAATCCGCGTAAAGGGAATGCGGTAAACCGCCCCCAGCACCTTGACGACAATTCCGGCCACAGTCAGTACGAAAGCCCCGTGTAAAAAGGATTCCGGCTTCACAGTTTTCCCCCTGGTTGGATCTTCTGTTACTAATGCTTACGAAGGAGAAACCTGCAATAGACCGGCCAGGAAAAATTAAAGGCGGCTGCGGCGCCACCTTTCACGTGTTTGGGCCACAAAAAATCATGCCGCATGCGGCATGATTTACTGTTCCATTTGCTTGGCAAGGAAGCCCGCTGCCGTCTCGGCAAGTTTCAGTTCGAGCTCACCCATCTTGACATTTGGTTCTTTAGAGCAGATGATTACGGCTCCGATCGGGTCCCCTTCGGCGATGATCGGGGCAATCACCTCGCTGGAGAATTTGCACTCTTCGGCCTCTTCTTCGCTCAGGCAGCCTCGGCAGAAGGGATGCTCACCGGCCTTTGAGATAAGAACGGATTTGCGCTCTTCCATCACCCGCTCAACGGCGGGGCCAATCGGTTTATTAAGGAACTCCTTCTTCGGGGCACCTGCCACGGCAATGATATTGTCTCTATCGGCAATACATGCGATATGGCCAATCGCCTCGTGCAGGGAGTCCGCGTATTCTTTCGCAAAGTCACCCAGTTCACCAATCGGTGAATACTTCTTTAAAATAACCTCACCTTCCCGGTCTACAAAGATTTCGAGGGGATCACCCTCCCGAATCCGTAGGGTCCGGCGGATCTCTTTAGGAATTACAACGCGACCTAGATCATCAATGCGGCGAACAATACCTGTTGCTTTCAACTACCTATCCCCCCTTCATTTTCAGAGTTAGGAATCTTCACGAATAGTATATAACCGGATTGGGGGATTTATTCATTTTTTTCCATGCTAAAAGTTGAAAGTCGGCCTGTCCGCCCTGAAAAGGTTGGAATTTCAAGAAATCAAGCCCTATATCGGCATTTTCGTGCGATACAAGAATCTCCCCTGCTCACGCAGGTTCTCCAGGTACCTCATAATAATTTGATTTTTTTTGGCAGAGAGGAGGTTTTGCCGCAGCGTTTCCCGCACATCTTCGTACCTGACTCCGGGCGGGAAGTTTGTTTCATAGGCCATCCTGATTTCACTCTCCTCCACTCTTACGTTCCGGGTTACCTGGTCCTGCAGCTTCTGGATGATGAGCATGTCCCGGACCTGTTCGCGGTACTTGTCCAGGGAGAGGCCCTGCTCCTTCAATATTTCCTGCATCTTGGCAGCACCCCCGACACGCCCTGCGTCCTCCGCCAGCCGGGCGTCGACCTCTGCTTCGTCCACCCTGATTCCCGCCTTAAGGGCCGCCTTTTTCAGCAAAACCCGGCTAATCATCTGATTCAAGACCTGCTGCTTTACCTGGTCGCGCAGCTTTGATGCAGCGCTTTGCCGGAGGTCGATGCCGTAAACCTGGCCGAAGAACCGAACCGCCCGGTCGGTCTCCGCCTGCCACTCCGCTTTAGAGATTTTCGTTCCGTTCACCTTCAGCACCCAGTCCCCCGACTCCGACCACCAGAACCACACCCCGCCTGCGGCCAGCAGCAGGAGGAACAGGACGAGCTGGGGGGTGTACTTCCAGCCTGTCCTTCCGCTGCCGGGCCTTCCGGTTTCCTGCACATTCCCTTGTAGATCCAAAGCAAATCCTCTCCTTGTTTTATTGCCATACCTAAAAGGGTTTCGCCATCGGCCCCGTTTATCCTGCTGCGGCAACCAGGTATTATCTTCCGTTTGGTGTTGTCATGACCTGGTCGAGCATCGCCACCAGCTGCACGGGCGACAGCCCTCGGGTGTCGATGCGGGCCTCCAGCCCGCCTACTGCCGAAAAGCTGAGGCGGCGCCCGAACACCCTGGCCCAGCGGTCGAGTTCGCGGCCGCGGGGCCCCGCTCCGTCCCTGAAGCGCACCACAATACTGCGGTCGGTATGCTGCACCTCCCCGATCTGCAGCTCCCGGGCCCGCAGGCGAAGTCCGGTAAGTTTAAAAAGACAGGAAACCGGCTCCGGAAGGGGGCCGAAGCGGTCGCGCACCTCTTCCCTCAGGTCCTCCAGGGCCTTCACATCCTCCACCAGGGCAAGGCGCCGGTACAGCTCCACCTTTTGCCTGGCGTCACGGATGTAGCTTTCGGGTATATAGGCATCCACCCGGAGTTCCCAGGCAGGAGGGGCCTGAACCTTTTGCTCGGGCACCTTCTCCCCCTTCAACTCCTTGACCGCCTCCTGGAGAAGCTGGTTGTAGAGGTCGAAACCGACGGCGGCAATATGGCCGTGCTGTTCCGGGCCGAGCAGGTTGCCTGCTCCCCGGATCTCCAGGTCCCGCAGGGCCAGCTTGAAGCCGGAACCGAATTCGGTGAACTCCTGCAGGGCGCGCAGGCGCTTCTCCGCCTCCTCCGTCAAGACCTTGTCCCTGTCAAAGGTGAAGTAGGCGTAGGCCAGCCGGTTGGAACGCCCGACCCTGCCCCGCAGCTGGTAGAGCTGGGCCAGCCCGAAACAGTCCGCCCGCTCCACGATCAGGGTATTGACGTTCGGCAGGTCCAGCCCGTTCTCGATGATGGTGGTGCAGACGAGGCAGTCGAACTTCCTGTTGAGGAAGTCCCACATCACGTTTTCGAGTTCCTCCTCCTTCATCTGGCCGTGGGCAACCCGGAAGGTCGCCTCCGGGACCAGTCCCTGCAGGTAGGCGGCGCGCCGGGCAATGGTTTCGACCCTGTTATGCACATAAAAGACCTGCCCGCCCCGCTGGATCTCGCGCCTGATGGCATCCTGGATAACCTCGGGATTGAATTCCAGAACATAGGTCTGCACCGGAAGCCGGTCCTCGGGAGGGGTCTCGATCATGCTCAGGTCCCGCACCCCGCTCAGGGACATCTGGAGGGTGCGCGGGATGGGTGTGGCCGTGAGGGTCAGGACATCCACGTTTGTGCGCAGCATTTTGATCTTCTCTTTGTGCCCGACACCAAAACGCTGCTCCTCATCGATGATCAACAGCCCCAGGTCTTTGAACTTGACATCATCGGAAAGGAGGCGGTGCGTCCCCACAATCACATCCACAAGCCCCAGGCTGAGGGCTTCGATGACCGCTTTCTGCTCCCGGGGAGAACGAAACCTGCTCAGGACGTCAACCCGCACCGGATAGCCGGCAAAGCGCTCCTTGAAGGTGCGGTAGTGCTGCTGGGCGAGAACGGTGGTGGGCACCAGGACGGCAACCTGCTTCCCGTCCTGCACCGCCTTGAAGGCTGCCCGGATCGCCACCTCCGTCTTGCCAAACCCGACATCCCCGCAGACCAGGCGGTCCATTGCCCGCGGGCTCTCCATGTCGGCCTTCACTTCGGCGATCGCCTGCTTCTGGCCCGGGGTTTCTTCATAGGGAAAAGCCGCCTCGAATTCCTGCTGCCAGACGGTATCCGGTGAAAAGGCATAGCCCGGCGTCTCCAGGCGTCTGGCATACAAGGCCAGCAGGTCCTGGGCAAGCTCCCTCACCCGTTTTTTAACACGCTGCTTCAGACGTGCCCAGTCCGAGCCTCCCAGGCGGGAAAGACGGGGCACCTGTCCGTCGGGCCCAATGTACTTCTGGATCAAACCCACCTGGTCCACCGGGATGTAGAGGCGATCCTCGCCGGCATAGGCGACCTCCAGGTAATCCCTCTTCCTGCCGTCTGAGGCCATCTCCCGGACCCCCACGAACCGGCCGATGCCGTGGTGAACGTGCACCACGTAATCCCCCACGCTGAGTTCCGGCAAAATGCCGGGGCCATCCCCGCTCTGGCGGCCCGCCCGTGCGGGCCTGCTCATCCGCTTCCTGCCGTACAGTTCCTCACCTGTGATCACCGCAAGCCTGCCGGGTATCTCAAAACCCCTGCTCAGGTCGCCGATCCCGACATTGAGGCGTCCGGCATCCAGGCGGGTGTGCCATTCTTTATTCTTTAAAAAGGAAAGCTCGTGCTCCCTCAGGCCCCGCTCCAGCTGCGGGAGGCGGTCTTCGGCCTGGGCGAGCAACAGGACGGTGGTGCCTCTTCTCAGCCAGCGGTGCAGCTCCGGTGCCAGGAGGTCGGGCCGGGCGAGAAAGGGCTGCATTTCCTTGGCCGTGAAGCTGACCACCGCCTTCGGCTCAAGGTAACCGGGCTGTGTCAGGATCTGGGCCAGAGAGACCTGACAAACCTCCGCCAGTTCCTTAAAAAGCTCCTCCTCACGGAAGTAATAATCCTGCCAGGGGGTGAAGGACTGGCCCTCCTGGAAAAGTCGCCTGTAGTCCGATTCCAGCAGGGCGGTGCGCGCCCGGCACTGCTCCCGGCAGCGCCCCGGCTCGTCCAGGATCACCAGGGAACCGGGCGGGAGGTAGTTCAACAGGGAGACCTGCTCCGGGTAAAAGTAAGGCTGCAACAGGTTCAGGGAACCTGCCGTACCCTCCGCCGCCATCTCCAGGAACCGGTCCAGCCGCTGCTTCAGGCTGATCTGGGCGTTCCTGCTCCCTTTAAGGTGCCCGCGCCTGGCCTTGTAGGCCTCCCTGATCCGCCCGGCGGCGGCATCCGCCCGCTCGGGAGCGTAGACGAATTCCCGGGCCGGCCAGATCACGGCTTCTGAAAGATGAGATCTGGAGCGCTGTGTTTCCGGGTCCAGCTCCCTGATAGACGTAACCTCATCCCCCCAGAACTCGATGCGTACCGCCTTTCCGTAAAAGGGAAAAATGTCGAGGATGCTTCCCCGAACGGCGAACTGGCCGGGACCGGCCACGAGGTCGGTGCGCTCATAGCCACCCCATACCAGGCGGCCTGTCAAGAGGGTGTGGTCCACCTCTTCTCCCTTACGGAACCGCAGGGCCATCCCCCACCAGATCGAGGACGGAATCAGCCTGGGCAGCAAGGCCTCCACCGGGGCGATCACAAGGGGGGGATTAACCGCTCCCGCCTTTAAGGACGCCAGCACCTGCAGCCGGCCCGCGGTGGGTTCCCGGTTGGCGGCCACCACCTCGAACGGCAGCGCCTCCGCCGCGTCAAAGATCAGCACCTCCCGACCCGGGAAGAGGTTTGCCAGGTCGGTCTGCCAGGCCCGCGCCTGGTCGGGTCCCGGAACCACCACCAGCAGCGCCCCCGTGAAGCCGGACTCTTCATAAAGGGTGGCGCCTAGCAACGCCCTGCCGGGGCCGTGCAGCCCGGAAACCAGTACAGGAACCTTTCCCTCCCCGATAGCGGCCAGTGTCTGTCTAAATTCAGGTATCTTTTTGAAAATATTGCGCATCGATATCCACCTAGATACAGGCAATCAACCGGCCCGGTTCGGGGCCACGCCAAAAAGAGGGCGGGCTTTTCAACCCCCCTTGTAAAACCCGGGACGGATTTCTGCGCCGTTCTTCATGAACATTATATCACCGTTCAGCCCGGTATTATACTACTCACCTTCAAGCCGGCTGTTTTTCCGGGCAGATCACCACGCCGCCCCCGTTGGTGCCAACAGAGAACGAAAAAGCGGTTTATCCTTGCTGGCGCAGCGACCTACGGAGGTTGTTACTCGCCCTTGACGAAGGAGCAGCTAACGGCAGCCGAAGCGAAACAGGAGGTTGAGCTAGGCGACTATGCGCCATG
>DULK01000050.1 GCA_012840385.1 Syntrophomonadaceae bacterium | reverse complement strand
GGATTTCAACGATCTGCTGCAACTACCTACCAGCGTCTAAAATAACCCATGGCGACTCCGGCTTTTCTTTGACCAGGATGTAGTCAATGTTGCTTTCGTCACGCCAGACTTCCTTTGAGTTTTCGTAAGCCCGGACCAGCAGTTGATCGACATTTAGTATGGCAACCTTATACCAGGTCTTGCCGGATAGCCGGGAAATTCCCGCTCCCCCCTCCTGTATGCTTTCCAAATTAAACCACCTGGGATTCTCGTTGATCCGGTAGACTTTAGCCTCTTTTATCCGCAAAACTTGCGGGTCGCCGGACTTTACTTTCCAACCATCGGCAACAGCGGAATTGTATAACTCAAAGTTATGCGTCCTTAAAGCCTCAAAATATCTCTCAATGACTTGCTTGCATTCAGCGATATCCTCTGCCGTCAGGCGCTTCTCGAGAATCTTAAAATTTTCGTGCTCCCCGCTTTTTGCTACTGGCGCAAGCTCGCTTCCACCTTGCGCTGCCGGCGGGTTCTTCCTGGATTCGTTGGTCGCGTTTTTCATGCATCCTAATGCCAGGACCACTGCCGTAAATATAACTAACAGCATTGCCACTTTCTTTTTCACAGAATCACTCCTCTCAAATTACTTTTGAAATTGAGCCGAGGAGAAGTGTACACCTCTAATGTAGCACGTATTCGGACCGCCCCAGCCATTTATTAAATTCTCCAATGTCCTGTTTTTGATATCACTGCTATGCTGGCAAACAAAAATTTTGTCCGGTGTGCTACCCTTGATGACGCTAACGTATACCGAGTGCCCGTAAGTTCCATTGCTGCCCCGCTTAACCTGCAGAACATCACCGACCTGTATGTTGGTTAAAGGAAACGATTTTGCTACAGATTCGGCGAACTTATTCCCCTTCGGTCCATATGTTTTAGAACTGATCACATAGTTAAAAAATTTCAAGACCTGTTCCCAGTTAGGTGTTCCTCCGCCGCTGCCACCCTGCCAGATACCGGCGACCATTCTAACACAGTTGCGGATGTTTTCCTTACTCTTGGTATCATCCCCTTCCACCCAACCGCCGTAAGCCGCCCAAACACACTGGGAGACAAAATTGGTACAGTCCCCACCAGGTACGTAGTAGAATAGCCTTATGGTACTGTCCTGCCCCTCCGGTGCGTACTTCTGGGCATACCTTGAACCTTTGGCAGAGTCGTAGGAAAACGTAGCCATCGGATTTACCGGGGAGCCCATTTGTTCTTCCGAGGTAGGGAGAACACTCGACCATTTTTCCTTCAATGCCCTGAACTCCTTTGCGTCTTCCGCCCGGTAAGCAAAATAGCGGTCGATGGCTTCCTTGCTCGCTAAGGAAAATCCCCTCTTTGCAGCAAAATCCCTCAGATCAGCTTGGAAATTAGCAAACTCTTTGGTATCCACCATAATCTCAGTAATCTTCCACTTTTCTCCGCTTTTATTCAACTTAAACCGGTACTCGATATTGCAGACACTGGTGGTAACCTCCTGCCCTATAGTGCGGTAATCGTAATCCAAAATTACGGTTGCGTTCGCAGTAGCATTCGGAGACACATTTAGGTTTGAGTAATTCAAGTTCATCCGGTAGAACTCCCACTGCTTATCGATCAGGAGATCATGAGCTATAAGTTTTTTCATGAAATACGTACTGACGGTATCTTCCATAATGGCAGAAAAATCACGTTCTCTTCCTTCCATCATCGTTTCGAACCAGCATGTAAAATACTGCCTAATAACGTCTTTTACCTGTTTCTCATCGCTATTGTCCACAACCGTTTTGCTTGCCGCAAATCCTACCATTGCTGGAACCGCCAGCAGCACCACTGCCAGCACCGCCACCAACACCGCTCGCCACCGGGCACTAAGTTTCTCTGCCAAGCGGGCATCTTCTAACATCAGTTTCTCCTCCTTGGATATTTTTGATTTAGCAACCTAAAGGGTTTATGCATCGAACTAGCTTTTCTCACTAAAATTTATGCCAAGTCTACCTTCTTGCTGCGGCCTCTTTTTCGTAAGACTTTACTATTATCCACCACCTCCCCTGACCAAAGCCCCAGGTGGCCTTCCTTTACAAAGTCGAGTGCCAGGCTAAAATCTAAAATAAAGTTGCCTGCACCTTTGCTCTGCAAAGGAAGGGTACTCGCCCCTGGTTGAACCGTTGGTTTACGGCCTGCCGGTTCACCGGGGCCGTTCTTTTAGACGAAGTATACAAACGAATCTGTGTTTTTCATCACCTCCCGGAATCGTTACTTCGCTTCTCCTTATTTCATAATTGATTCCACTGCAGAAACACCGATTCAGCCGTCCAAGCAAGTGCATTTAGTAGTTGATAGCCAAACAGAACACTAGATATCGGCTTTCAATGAACTCAAATGGACCTTTTGCAGCAGAATCACAATAGGTTTAATACACGTAGATATAACCGGATGTCGAAACTGCCGGTGGAACGGGGTCGTAGCTGCCGTTGTTGTAGCACTGGTGCCTGGCCATGGTCCTGTAGTAATACCCCGGGGTTACGGTCAAGTTGTGTTCCCCTGTGACGGAAACGGTGTTGTAGGCAGTGGCATTGTAGCCGCCGGAGATGGTGACCTCCCGGTTATTAGTTCAGCTGGCGGAGTGAAGAGGCGACACGCTCAATTTCCGATGGACTAATTGCACCTCCTATTCTGTAATTGCGATCCCTCTCGGCCCATGCAAGCTGGCTGTAGCCGCCGTTGATTTGCCTGTAATACAATTTTCCGGGATTGCCTCGTACGGTAACATCGCTGACCACCGTATCATCGGTGTCGAAAGAGTAGCCGATGCCCTGGTTCTCCGCCTTCCATTGAACAATGAGCAGCCACTTCTCCCCCGATGTGTAGTAGAGTTCAACCCTGGCGAACCCTTTGCCTTCGGGATAATATTTGACCCGGGATAAAGTAAATCCGTGCGGCAAATACCCCGGCACCAATAATTTAAAGGGGCACTTTGCTGCTACCGCCGAGAGGGATTGTTCCAGCTGCGGCGACACGTTGCACGGCTGTTCCGGGGGGTTTGGCCCCAGGCTGGTATAGGACATGGTGACGTTTCCGGTATGCCCTCGAAAGATGGTGCCGAAGCTGTACCAGACCTTTTTACCGATGGCCCGCACCGGCTCGGGGTGAAATATGGAATAGAACCCTGCGAAAAGAATGAGTACCGCGGCGAGGGCGAGGACCCTTTTGCCCGCTTCTATGGCGCGTTGCCTGCGGATTTTCCGGTTAATGCCTGCCCAGATGCGTTCCAGATCCGGGGGAGGGGCGGCAAGGATGCGGGCTTTGACGGCATCAGCGATCATTTTTTCCAGTTTCTTTTCCTGGAACATTTTCTTTGCTGGCCTCCTTTTCGAGATACTCGGCAACAAGCTCCACTGCTCTTTTCAGGCGGGATTTAACCGTTCCTTCGGGAATCTCAAGGATCTCCGATATTTCCCGGCAATTCATCCCGCGGTAAAACCTGTAATAGGCGACCTCCTGGTTTGGTGTAGGCAGCAGGGAGAGGGCCTCAAGGATTTCTTTCTTGTTCTCGCTCTCCAGGAGACGGTACAATACCATATCTTCCTCCTGCTTATCTGCAATCTCGTCCAGCGTTAACATAGGTCGATTTTTCCGGAGCAAATCACACGACCGGTTGATGGCGGTTCTGATCAGCCAGGCCTCGACTTTTGTTGGGTCTCGTAGAGTATTCAGCTTGTTTAGAGCAGTAAGAAAAACCTCCTGGGTGATGTCTTCGGCGAGGTGGCAATCGTGGAGGACATAATAAGAAGCGTAGTAGACAGACCGTCCGTACCACCGGTAGAGGAGCTCAATAACCCCGGGAGTGCACGGTTCTCCCTTCTTAAATAATCCCCTGAGTAATCTTACAAAAGACACGGCGTGAGTCTCCCTTTATCATGCTTCTATAATATAGACGTTTGAAAATGGCTTTTGGATCGAGTGAAAATGTTAAGTTTTTGTTAAGTTTTCGTATAATATCCGCCCCGCTTTCATTTAATTACGTTTTCAAATATGATCTCTACCCTTCCAAAATCAAGCCCTTGGTCTTGCATATTGGCGATAATCTGTTTGGTCGATATGCGTCACCCTCGCAGCGCTTAATGTACTATCATACCGTTCCGACTCGGATAGGGTGGGGGATTGAATATGGCCGCCAACGCGCGAGGTACAATAACATTGTGAAATACCGGAGCATCATCGATGGAGCAGATGGGGTTCGGATACCGTGTGACGCAGGTTTTAAGGAAGTAAAAAATGAGCCCCACAACAAACCGGCTTAAACCGGCCTGATGCGGGGCTTCAAACAGCCACAACGATTAGGGGGTGTTACATTGAGTAACAGGAGATCTTATCCGGAAATGACGACGCTAATGGCCACCGCTGCAGTGGGCAACAGGCCTGAGCATATATCTTTTCCTCAGCATTGCGATCCCTCCTTTCCTGTTGGACGATTTTATTATAATACCCAGCGGGGGTATAGACAAGCGGCTTCACAAAAACTTCATATATGTGCGTTATATTTAGCTTAATACTTGACATGTTCTGTTGATAGATGCATAATAAAGATAGAGAGTATACCCATACCGGGTAGAGAAACACATCCTTACCGGGGGTGAATGTCATGGAAACCGCGGCAGAAAGAACAGAGCTCGCCCGAGTGACCTTGCCCGTACGGGGTATGACCTGTGCGGCGTGTGTCGCCAGGGTGGAAAAGGCCCTGAAAAACATCCCGGGAGTGGAGGGAGCCCGGGTGAACCTGGTAGCCGGGAAGGCCGCTGTGGATTACCTTCCGGACCGGGTGAGCGTGCCTCAAATGGTCAAGGCCATCCAGGAGATCGGCTACGAGGTTCCGGAGGAAGAAGTGCTCTTGACTGTTCGGGGTATGACCTGCGCTGCCTGTGTGGCCCGGGTGGAAAGAACTCTTAGAGCTCTGCCGGGAGTAACTTCGGTGGTGGTCAACCTCCCGGCGGAGTCGGCAAAGATCCGGTTCTACCCGGGTGCCGTTGACAAATCCCGCATCAAGCAGGAGATCAATGCCCTTGGTTACGAGGCTTCGGAAAAGCTGACGGGCCAGGAGGCACTCGACCGGGAGAAAGAGGCCCGGGAACGGGAGATCAGGTACCAGCGGCGCAATATGTGGATCGCCTGGCCGTTGGCGATTCTGGTTATGGTGGGCATGTTCCGCGATCTGTGGATTTTCCCGTACTTTGTACCAAAATTCCTGGGCAACGTCTATGTGCTTTGGGCCCTGACTACACCGGTAGCCTTTATCCCCGGCTGGCAGTTTTTCGTGCACAGCTGGAACGGTCTTAAACGGGGCACCACCGACATGAACCTCCTTTATGCCACAGGTATCGGCGCCGCTTACCTGATAGCTACAATCAATACCCTGTGGCCCAATGCGGGTTTCGGCGGCCGTGGCGCGACCTTCTTTGAGTCGGCCGCTCTGCTGACAGCCTTTATCGTGCTCGGGCGCTACCTGGAGGCCCTTACCCGCGGCCGGACTTCCGAGGCCATCAGGAAGCTGATGAGCCTGCGGGCCAGAACCGCACGGGTTGTCCGGGACGGCCGGGCGATCGAGATTGCAGCCGATGAGGTGGAGGTGGGGGACATTGTAGTGGTTCGTCCCGGCGAAAGCATCCCGGTGGACGGGGAAGTGATTGAGGGTTATTCGGCCGTGGATGAATCGATGATTACCGGCGAAAGCATCCCTGTGGAGAAACGCCCCGGGGCCCAGGTGGTTGGAGCGACTATCAACAAGACCGGTTCTTTCAAGTTCAGGGCTACCCGGGTGGGGAGCGAGACGACACTCGCCCAGATCATCAAGCTGGTGGAGGATGCCCAGGCGTCCAAGGCACCCATCCAAAGGCTCGCCGATTTCGTGGCAGGTCATTTCATTGCCGGGGTTCATGTCCTGGCCCTCATTGTATTCCTCTTCTGGTTCTTTATAGGATATAACGCTTTCTTCTTGCCCGGCAGCCGCTTTATCCTTTCACCCTTTAGTCTGGCCCAGGTGGGGGTCTTCGGATTCGCACTCCTGTTGTCGGTAACCACCCTTGTGATTTCATGCCCGTGCGCCCTGGGGTTGGCCACTCCCAGTGCGGTCATGGCCGGGACGGGTAAGGGCGCCGAAAACGGGATCCTCTTTAAAGGCGCCGATGCGGTTGAAGAGAGCAGCAGGCTGAATGCTATAGTTTTTGATAAAACGGGGACCTTGACCAAAGGGGAACCTTCCGTCACCGATATTATTGCGGCGGAGGGGTTCGATAACCAAGAGGTTCTGAGGTTGGCCGCCATGGCTGAAAAACCGTCCGAGCATCCCCTTGGGGAGGCCATTGTCCGCGGAGCCCGCGACGAAGGTCTCAATATCGAGGATGTCCGGGACTTCGAAGCCATTCCGGGCCACGGCGTACGGGCCGTGTACCGGGGGCGGGAGATCCTTTTGGGCAACCGCCGTTTGATGCAGCAGAGAAACATCAACATAGGTGACCTGGCAGCCCGGATGGAGGAACTGGAAGAGGAAGGCAAGACCGCCATGTTGCTGGCCGTTGACGGTAAGGCCGCCGGTGTGATCGCCGTGGCCGACACTCTAAAGGAAAGCACAAAGGTGGCTGTAGAGCGCCTGCATAAAATGGGCATTCAGGTGGCCATGATCACCGGAGACAACCGCCGCACGGCCGAGGCCATTGCCCGACAGGTGGGGATCAAGACCGTGCTGGCCGAGGTGCTGCCCCAGGACAAGGCCGAAGAAGTTAAAAAGCTTCAGGACAGGGGGCTCAAGGTGGCCATGGTGGGTGACGGGATCAACGATGCTCCGGCCCTGGCCCAGGCGGACGTGGGGATTGCCATCGGCTCCGGAACCGATGTGGCAAAGGAGACGGGGGACATTATCCTGATCAGGGATGACCTGCGCGATGTGGTAGGAGCTATCGAAATCGGGAGGGCGACCATGGGTAAGATCAGGCAGAACCTGGTATGGGCTTTCCTGTACAACACCCTGGGGATTCCCATTGCCGCCGGAGTCCTGTATCCCTTTACCGGGCTCATCGTCAGCCCCGAACTGGCAGCCTTTTTCATGGCCATGAGTTCGGTATCGGTGACGTTAAATACGCTCCTTTTAAAGCGGTTCCGGCCTTCCCTCCGGGAGAGGCTTGTGTAGCTAATCAAACCAGAGGTTCAAAGTGAGGTGATTGTGGTGCCGGATCTGGAGGCAAAAGCGGCGCGGCTGGCGGCGGTAATCTACACCGGGATTTCACTGGCTCTGGCCGCCCTTTTCCTGGCAGGTACATTTCTTACCGGGAGGAGCTATACGGTGGTAGCCCGGATAGGAGGGACGGTGTGGGTTTTTATCCTGACTATGATTATAACGATGCCGATCGTCATTCCTTACGTTAAAAAGAAGGTAGTGGGTTAAGCTCATCTCTGCTTACAGTCAGTACAATAAGAGAACCTTTTTGTTAAGGAGGAAGGGCAGTTGAATTCTTACGAGGCGGAGAAAGATGATCTGCTCCAGCGGCTGCGGAAGATAGAAGGGCAGATTAGGGGCATCCAGCGCATGATCGAGGAGGGCCGTTACTGTATTGATGTTTTGACACAACTGGCGGCGGCCAGGCAGGGCCTGAACCGTGTCGGTATGCTGATCCTTGACCGCCACATCAAGGGATGTGTGGTTAACGCCATACGATCGGGGGAAGAAGAAAGAGCGGTTGAAGAACTGAACCAGGTGTTGCTGAGGTTTATTCGTTGAGGGATTTTGTTATATCGCTCCTTTATTTTTCACAATTTCTTGATACTTTAATAAAAACTCTTACACACACTTGCTTCATAATTGATTTATAAGTTGATGAAAAACTGGAGGGGGATGAGTTATGGATCATAATCACGGAGCACACCGGGGCCACATGTGGATGATGATTTTATGCTGTGCCGTAATGTTAATCGGCTTATTCTGGGGAATCAAATCAGGCGGCTTTTCGCTTGGCTGGTTAATGATACTTGCCTGCCCGCTGTTGCACCTGCTCATGATGCGCGGGGTGCTGGGTCGCGGTGATAGCTGCCACGGCCAGAGGACCGAGGTACAAAAGCAGTCCCAATAATTTTTCCAGGGGTGGTTCCGTAGTGGTGCTACTTTATAGAGAGGGGTGGAGGAAAGATGCTCAAGAGAGTTAGTTATTTACTGGTCGGTCTCCTGCTGCTGGCGGGTGTTTTCGGCACCTTATGGTATAGAGCGGATGCGGCCGCCAAGGGAGTGTCGTCGCCTGCTGCAGCAAAGGTAGGATATCAGACGCCGGCAAAAACGGATGACGATTGGTCAAAATTACACCAGGAGATGTCCCAGCAATGCCATAATGGTGCGGGAGAAAGAGCAACGCAGCAGATGCTTAAAAATTGTCCCTACTATAATGGTCAAAATCAAAAAGAGGGTAACCGGACGCTGCAGTATATGGGCGGGATGATGCAAGATCCGTCAATGCTAGAACTACACCGGCAGCATCATGGAGAGGTGTCTCCGGCAAAGATATAAGTTTTTGGGATCACCCCTGGCTTGGATTATGGAGGAGAGGTGATTTTCTATGAAACCCTATGACTACGGTTTATGGGGACTGGTTATATTCAACAGCCTGTTCTTTTTGATATTTATTGCATCCTGCTTGCGTCCCAGGAAAAAACGGGAATGGCGTTCGCTCGGCGCTTTAACTGCTTTTATAGTTGCCCTTTTTACAGAAATGTACGGGTATCCTTTAACAATTTACATCCTGACAAGCCTTTTGGGAGCAAAGTTCCCCACTTTGCAGCCGTTTTCTCACACCAACGGCCACCTCTGGGCAACCATGCTTTTTGGCCAGAGGTGGGCCCTCGTTATCTGTCAACTGGGTTCGCTGTTTATGATGGCGGGAATGGCCCTGGTGGCCGTCGGGTGGCTGAAAATTCACCGTTCGCGTGGGGGATTGGTTACAGATGGAATCTACAGTTACGTGCGGCATCCACAGTACCTGGGATTGATTCTGTTTACTGCCGGCCTGCTTATTCAGTGGCCGACGCTGGCCGGGCTGGCGATGTTCCCGTTTATAGTTTTGATTTATGTCCGTTTGGCTTACAAAGAGGAACAGGAAGTAGAAAGCGAATTCGGGGAGGCTTATGTCTTATATAAAAACAGAACTCCGGCATTTTTGCCTTTCAGAAAAAACAGGGCGGTTAACTCCCTGGAGGGGGTGTAAGAATGGAGCAATGGTTTTGGCTGGCGATAGTGGCTATCGGAGTCATGCTGTTCTTCATGTTCCGGCGTGGCGGTTGCTGTGGACATATGGCGGCGACCGGACGCAAAGAGGATTCTGAGCCTCATGACGGTTCACCGCAACACGATCGCCCGGAGCAGCGGAGTGGTCGCTGTCATTAGAAATTTTCAGACCCCCCGGTTTAGTCTCGGGGGAGATTTTTTTGCGCGGAAGGTGGCCGAAAAATAGGCTTGACAAAATATATTAATCCTAGTAGTATAATATGCAATATACGTATTTACATTGGTTATATCCTGTGCGGTACGCAGTCCTCACCTCTCGTATTCGAGAGGACATAAGAGCAGGTAAATTGAAAAAGGGTGTTTTGGTATGGGTAAACTGGAGGAAAAGCTGGCAAACCTTTCCCGTAATATAACACAGCTAGAAAGGGTCGTGGTGGCCTTTTCCGGCGGGGTGGACAGCTCTCTTGTGCTCAAGGTTGCCGCCGACTGCCTTGGGAAACAGAACGTCCTGGCCGTGACGGTGCGTTCTCCTCTCATGCCGCACAGGGATCTGGAAACCGCCGTAAGGATCGCCCGGGAGTTGCAGGCACCTCACCGCATCATCGAGACCGATGAGCTTCAGGATGCACAGATTGTGGCGAACACCCCGCAGCGCTGCTACTACTGCAAACGCCATACTTTTGAACTGCTGACAGGATTGGCGCGCCGTGAAGGGTACAGGAGTGTGCTGGAGGGTTCCAACAACTCCGATACCCGGGATTACCGCCCCGGCCTTGCGGCCGTCCGGAGCTTTGAGATGGTCAGAAGTCCTCTGCAGGATTGTGGTCTCGAAAAAAATGAGATTCGCCAGATCGCCAGGTTGCTCGGTTTGAAAAACTGGGACCGGCCCGCCAGGCCCTGCCTGGCATCCAGAATCCCCTATGGGGAGCCTTTATCCCTGGAAAAGCTGGAGATGGTTGACCGGGCAGAAGACAGGCTAGCTGGCTTGGGCCTTAAAAACGTGAGGGTCAGGTACCACGGAACTGTCGCCAGAATTGAAATCGACCCTGACGAGATGCCCGGGGTATTGGAGCCGGAGTTGCTGCGTCAGATTTCCCGGGAGGTGAAGGCCTGTGGATTTACTTACGTCGCTCTCGACCTGGACGGATACCGCACGGGCAGCCTCAACGAGGTTATCGGTGATGAACCGGAATCGTTAAAGAACGTGGAAAAACAATAAATAGAGCGATACTCGCAGCTTCTTATCAAGAGAAGGGGAGGGAAGGGCCCGAGGAACCTTCGGCAACCACCGGGCTTTGCCTGGAAGGTGCCAATTCCCGCCGGAATTTCCGGAGAGATAAGAAGAGGAGAAGGGAAGAGCCCCTCTTCTGGAATCCGGAAGGGGGTTTAATTTTATTTGTTGAGAGGTGGGCAAGGTGGAGTTAGCTACAAAGCTTGTCCAGGTGGGGGTCGGCCGGGATGAGAGGACAGGAGCCATCAGTATGCCTGTTTATCAAACGGCAACTTTTCGTCACCCGGGGCTGGGCCGGAGCACGGGTTTTGACTACAGCCGCACGGGGAACCCCACCCGCCAGGCCCTTGAGGATGGGATCTGCAACCTGGAAGGAGGGCGGCGCGGGTTAGCTTTTGCTTCGGGGATGGCGGCCATCATGTCGGTGATGCTTCTCTTCCGGCCCGGCGATCATCTTCTGGTTTCGGACGATCTCTACGGCGGCACTTATCGTCTTTTCACAACCCTTTGTGCGGATTACGGCCTTACCTTTTCTTTTCTGGATTTTACGGACCTGGAATCCCTGGACCATTGCATCACTCCGAAAACCAAGGCCGTCTTTGTAGAGACACCCACCAACCCTCTCATGAAAATTGTTGACTTGAAAGCCCTGATCAATCTTGCCACACAAAAGGGGCTTTTGGTGATCGTGGACAACACCTTTTTCACACCTTACCTGCAGCGTCCCCTGGAGTTGGGTGCTGATCTTGTCCTGCACAGCGCTACCAAATACATCGGCGGTCACAACGATGTGGTGGCCGGTCTCGTTGTCAGCAATAGTGAGGAATTGGGGGAGAAGCTCGCATTTATCCAGAACGCCGCCGGGGCCATTCCCGGACCGCAGGACTGCTGGCTGCTCCTGCGGGGGATGAAAACCCTTGCCGTCCGGCTGGAATGGGCGCAAGCTTCTGCCCTTCGCCTCGCCCGATTTCTCCGGCAACATCCCGCCGTGAAGAAGGTCTACTACCCCGGTTTACCGGATCACCCCGGATATGATCTTTGTCGCAAACAGGCCGGCGGGTTTGGCGCCATGCTCTCTTTCGAAGTAAAATCCATGGAGATGGTTCCTGAGATCCTGAAAAGGCTGAGGATTATCTCTTTTGCCGAAAGCCTCGGAGGAGTGGAATCTCTTATTACCTATCCGGAAACCCAGACGCACGCGGATGTACCTGTAGAGGTGCGGAGACGCCTGGGCATCAGCGAATGCCTGCTAAGGCTTTCCGTAGGGTTGGAGCACCCCGATGATCTGGAAGCCGACTTGAGCCAGGCGTTAGAATTCTAAAAAAGAGGAGGGACAGCATGGGCTCGGGTACGAAGTTTATTCACCCCGGTAACGAAATTGATGAGGCCACAGGGGCGGTCAGCACCCCTATTTACCAGAGTGTCATCTTTGCCCAGAAGGATCTGGATACGGTTGGCAGGTGGGAGTATACCAGAACGGGCAACCCCACCAGGGCCGTTTTGGAAGAGACGGTTGCCAAACTGGAAGGGGGTAAATATGGTTTCGCCTTTGCTTCGGGGATGGCGGCCATCAATGCGGTTTTCTGTCTCTTTTCATCTGGGGACCACCTCCTTGTGTCGCGGGATGTTTACGGTGGGACCTTCCGCCTGGCACACCGGTTGCTGCCCCGTTTCGGTTTTCGGGTTGATTTTATTGATACCACCGAAATTGACTGTATTAAGAAAGCAATCAGGCCGGAAACCCGGGCCCTCTTTTTAGAAACCCCATCCAACCCGCTGATGAAAATAACCGATTTGCGCAAAGCCTCGGCATTAGCCCGGGAACACGGCATTATCACCATCGCCGATAACACCTTGATGACGCCCTATCTCCAGCGGCCCCTTGAGATGGGTGTTGACCTGGTGGTTCATAGCGCCACAAAATATTTAGGATGTCACAGTGACTGCCTGGCGGGCATTGTGGTAACCGATGATCGGCGGTTGGCAAAGGAGGTCGGGTTTATTCAAAATTGTACCGGCGGGGTTCTGGGCCCCCATGACTCCTGGTTGATCCTGCGGGGTATCAGGACGTTGAAGGTTCGGATCGATCAGCAGCAGCGAACTGCGGCTCTATTGGCCGATTGGCTCTCTCACCAACCGTGGGTGGTCGATGTTTATTACCCCACCCTGACCGGGCACCCAGGCAGGGAGCTTCACCTTAGCCAGGCGGAGGGTGGTGGCGGTGTCCTTTCTTTCCGGCTGCAAAACGAGGTGAAGGCACGTAAGCTGATCAACAGGCTGCGCATACCGGTCATCGGGTCCAGTCTGGGAGCAGTGGAGAGCATTGTCTCCCTTCCGGCAACGATGTCGCATGGCGCCCTGCCGGAACAGATGCGCCGCGACCTGGGATTGACCCCTGATCTGGTACGCCTCTCAGTAGGGCTCGAGGATTTCCAAGACCTGCAGGGAGATCTTGCCCAGGCCCTTGAGAATTAAAGGTAACAGCAGAGATGTATGGCGGCAAAACCGTATAAAAAGGAGGAATCCCGTTGTCTTCTCATTTTCCTGAATGGTTGCACAAAAAACTGCCCTCCGGAGGAAAAATGTATGCTACCGAAAAAATTCTGGAGAGATACGGCCTCAACACAATTTGCGGAAGCGCCCTGTGTCCCAACCAGGGCGAGTGTCTCGCAGCCGGGACCGCCACTTTCCTGATTCTCGGCGACCGCTGCACCAGGAACTGCAGGTTCTGCGCCGTCACCAAGGGAACACCTAAGCCCCCTGACCCGGATGAGCCGGAGAGACTGGCAGAGGCGGCTGCGGCTCTTAAGCTGCGCCACGTGGTGGTCACATCCGTTACCCGTGACGACTTGCCGGACGGCGGTGCGGGGCATTTTGCCGCCACACTGGATGCCCTGCACCGCCGCCTGCCCGCGGCGACAACCGAGGTCCTGACCCCTGATTTTCAGGGAAATGTTGAGGCTATCGATACTGTTATCGAAGCCAGACCCGACGTTTACAACCATAACATCGAAACCGTTCAGCGGCTTTACCCCGTTGTCCGTCCTCGTGCCGATTACAGGCGCAGTCTCGAGCTCTTGAAGCACGTAAAAGAAAAAGACCCCGGCATTTATACGAAGTCCGGCTTGATGGTCGGCCTTGGCGAGGATTTCGACGAAGTTGTTGCGGTTATGCAGGACCTGCGGAGTGTGGGATGCGATGTTCTAACCATCGGGCAGTACCTGCAGCCTTCGAAGGATCACCTGCCGGTAGCGCGCTTTGTACCGCCCGAAGAATTTGCTCTTTATAAAGAAAAAGCCCTCAAGTTGGGGTTCGTCCATGTTGAGTCCGGGCCCTTTGTGCGCAGTTCGTACCATGCGCACAAACTCTGGGAAAAGACCGGACATGAAATGTATCCCTGTACGTGACAGGTGCAATATTTGACATTAAATTTAGGAGAGAAGAGATGGCGGCGGAAAAACTGAAGACTAAGGTGATCAGGTCTTCCTGTTATGACCCATGGTACAACATGGCGGTGGAGGAGTATCTGCTCAATCACGTTTCTGAGAATGAAGTGATTTTCTATTTATGGCAGGTTGATACTACAGTCATGATCGGGAAGCATCAGAATCCGTGGAAGGAGTGTCGGTGCCGGGAACTCGAAGAAGATGGCGGCAAACTGGCACGCAGAATATCGGGCGGGGGAGCTGTTTTTCAGGATTTAGGTACTTTGATGTTCACTTTTATCATGGACAGGGAACTTTACGATTTGGAAAAGCAACTGCAAACCATATTGAATGCAGTCAATCAGTTTGGCGTAAACGCAGAGTTCTCCGGGCGAAACGATCTCACGGTGGGAGGAAAGAAATTTTCCGGCAGCGCCTTTAGCTTCAAAGCGAAATCGGCATTGCATCACGGCACGCTGCTCATCAATACAGACCTGACAAAACTCTCCCGTTACCTGAAGGTATCAAAGGAAAAAATAGCCTCCAAAGGGGTTGACTCCGTCCGGGCCAGGGTAGGTAATTTATCAAGCATCAATCCGGATATATCAATTAATTCCATGATCAAAAGCCTGGAAGAAAGTTTCAAAGCTTTTTATGGTGGAGAAGTCGAAGAAATTCAAGTGGATCGTGCATTGGATGAGGTTGAAGAACTGTATCAAAAACATGCTTCCTGGGAATGGAGATACGGCGAAACACCCGATTTTGATATTTCCTTCCGGAACAGGTTTGCCTGGGGGGAGATCGAGATCGGGTTGAGCGTTGAGGAGGGCCTTATCACGAAAGCGGTTATTTACTCCGATGCCCTGGACTGCGGCCTGGTCGAAGAACTCTCGGCGGCCCTGCATGGCCATCCCTTCCGAAAGGATGCCATGGTGAACAGGATAGGCCGCATAGCGGCCGGTGCCCCGGAAAGAAAAGCTTTTATTGATGATATAACCGGTTGGTTGAATACCAAGGCCATTTAAGTGGGATATCACCAAATTCCCGAGGTGGTTCCGTCGCCGCCATCTTTTCCGGCACGATCCCTTGTAATACCGAGTTTTCTCTTAAACACATCGGCTTTTTGTGACAAATTCGCCTGGCTGTGTAAATAAATCCTGCCTGTTTAAATTCTTAGAGAGGATTTTGTAAATTCTTAACCGAATAACATTCTTATCGAATGGCCAATGGCCTGTTTGATAATTACTATTGGGTTGGGGGAAACCGGAGTTGATTGTAATCAAAAACCTCACCAAGATCTATACCGCTCCCGGGCAGGAGATTCGGGCCCTTGATAACGTAAGCCTCTCCGTGGAGAGGGGAGAGATCTTCGGCATCATCGGCCTGAGCGGAGCCGGCAAGAGCACCCTTGTGCGCTGCATAAACATGCTGGAAAAGCCTACGAGCGGGCAGATTATTGTTGACGGGCAGGATGTCACCGCTTTAAGCAGCCGGGAACTCCGTTCCGCCCGGCAGAAGATCGGAATGATCTTTCAGCATTTCAACCTTCTTTCCTCGCGCACCGTGTTCGACAACGTCATGTTTCCGCTGGAGATAGCGGGGGTTCCCCGCCGCGAGGCGGTCAGGAGGGTTCAGGAGTTGCTGGAACTAGTGGGCCTTGCCGATAAGGCCAAGGCCTACCCCGGCCAGTTGAGCGGCGGGCAGAAACAAAGGGTGGGGATAGCAAGGGCCTTGGCGAACGGCCCCAAGGTCCTGCTTTCCGATGAGGCCACGTCTGCCCTGGATCCCCAAACCACCCGCTCGATCCTCGGCCTGCTCAAGGATATCAACCGCAGGTTGAACCTGACGATTTTGTTGATTACCCATGATATGAGCGTGATCAAAGAGATATGCGACCGGGTGGCGGTTATCGACAATTCCCGGATAGTGGAGGTGGGGGATGTGCTGGAGGTCTTCTCAAACCCGCGCACCCCTACCTCCCGAAATTTCATCAACACCGTGATGAACCGGGATATCCCGGAGGAACTGCTGCACCGTTCCCGGCCGGTGGAAGGCAACACAACGGCAAGGCTGATCAGGGTGACTTTCGTAGGGGAGTCGGCCGGTGAACCGGTGATCTCTTCCATGGTACAAAGATACGATGTGAAGGCCAACATCCTCTACGGCAACATAGACCGGATCAAAGGGAAACCCTTTGGAAACCTGACCCTGGAGTTGCTGGGCGAACCCGCATTGCTGGAAGAGGCCCTGAATTACCTGCGGGGTTTGAACCTGGAAATCGAGGTGTTGAACGGTGATTGAGCCGAATACCTGGTTTGTTGACAAACTCTTGCTGGCAACCTGGGAAACCCTGTACATGGTGCTGATCTCCACCTTTTTCAGCTACCTTTTCGGGCTGCCCCTGGGGGTAATTCTGGTGACCACCTCTGATGGACACATCCTCGAGAACAGGGGCGTGAACCGGGTGCTGGGGGCGGTGGTCAATGCGACCAGATCCATACCTTTTATTATTTTTCTGATTCTTTTGATCCCGTTAACCAGGCTGATCGTCGGGACATCCATTGGCACCGTTGCTTCTATCGTCCCGCTTACCCTGGCAGCCATTCCCTTCGTGGCCAGGCTGGTGGAGACATCCCTGAAGGAAATCGATTGGGGGTTGATCGAGGCTGCCCTGTCGATGGGAGCCAGTGCCTGGCAGGTGATCTGCAAGGTTTTAATCCCCGAAGCCAAGCCTTCGCTAATCCTTGGTGTTGCCATAACGGCCATCAGCCTGGTCGGCTACTCGGCCATGGCGGGAATTGTGGGAGGGGGTGGTCTCGGTACTCTGGCCTACTATTACGGTTACCAGCGCTATGAAACCCCGGTGATGTGGGCAACCGTAATAGTGCTGATCATTCTGGTTCAGGGCATTCAAATGCTGGGGGATACCCTGGCGGCAAAAGTAATTAACAAGAGGAGGTAGAAAGGTGAAAAAGTTTTTGGCACTCATAATTAGTCTGGGATTGATCGCCGCTGTGGCGGCCGGATGCGGCGGCAAGACCGAAAAGACCACTTCCGGCAGCGGTGCTGCTTCAACAAAGTTGGTGGTAGGGGCCACGGCGAAGCCCCATGCAGAGATACTGGAAATTGTGAAGCCCATGTTGAAGAAACAGAATATCGACCTTGAGATCAAGGTATTTACCGATTACGTGCTGCTGAACCCCGCCCTGAAGGACGGCCAGATTGATGCCAACTTCTTCCAGCACATTCCCTACCTGGAGGACTACAACAAGAAGAACAATGCCAACCTGGTCTGGACGGTAAAGGTCCACACCGAACCGATGGGGGTTTATTCCAGAAAGATTAAGAGCCTTGATGAACTTAAGGATGGAGCGACGGTAGGGATTCCCAACGACACCACCAACGGCGGCAGGGCGCTGGCGGTGCTCGAAAAAGCCGGGCTGATCAAACTCAAGGAAGGAGTCGGGGTTACTGCGACAGAACGGGATATAGTCAGCAACCCCAAGAACCTGAAGATCCAGATGATGGATGCGGCCATGCTCCCGAGAGCCCTTGAGGATCTGGATCTCGCCGTAATCAACAGCAACTACGCCCTCGAGGCCAATCTGGTACCGGCCCGGGACGCCATCTTTATGGAGCCGAAGGATTCTCCTTTTGCCAACGTGCTGGTGGTGAGGCCGGAGGATAAGGACAAGGATGCCATTAAAAAGCTCGGGAAGGCCGTCCAGTCACCGGAAGTGAAGAAGTTCCTGGAAGAGAAGTACAACGGAAGCGTCGTCCCCGCTTTTTAGGAATGGCGGTTGTAATGGAAGGTAAGGGTTGCCCCAAGACATAAATTTGGGGCAGCTTTTTTTAGCGGCCCCTTTTTTGAAATCTCGGCAATGCTATCCGAATACTCTTATCTTATTTCGTTTAAATCATAGGGCGTCTCCTGGTATACGTAGTAGTTCAACCAGTTGGAGAATAACAGGTTGGCGTGGCTTCTCCAGTTCACTTTGGGAGAATGATTCGGGTCGTCGCCGGGAAAGTAATTTTTCGGAATATCGATATCAAGGCCTTTTTCGAGATCGCGTTCGTATTCCCATTTCAAAGTCAGGGGATCGTATTCGGCATGCCCGGTTACAAAGATTTGTCTGCCGTTTTTCGCCGTGACGAGGTAAACCCCGGATTCTTTTGATTCGGAAAGGATCTCCAGTTCCGGCACCTTTTCGATGTCCTCTCTTCTCACTTCTGTATGCCGGGATACAGGAACGTAGAACTCGTCGTCGAAGCCCCGGAGCAGTTTCACGTTCATTTTGGTGACGGTGTGGGGGAAAACACCGAACATTTTTTTCTCAAGCGGATATTTCGGAATTCCGTAATGGTGGTAAAGCCCGGCCTGCGCCCCCCAGCAGATATGGAGGGTTGAAAAGACATTGTGCACGCTCCAGTCCATTATTTCCTTTAATTCCTCCCAGTACGCCACCTCTTCGAACTCCATCTGCTCCACCGGGGCTCCGGTGATGATCAGGCCGTCGAACTTTTCTCCCTTTACTTCCCTGAAGGTGTTGTAAAACCTGATTAAATACTCCTGCGGTGTATTCTTTGAAGTATAGCTTTCCGGGTGCAGAAAGACCATCTCCACCTGCAGTGGTGTGTTTCCAAGCAGTCTTAAGATCTGGATTTCGGTAACGATTTTCGTCGGCATCAGATTCAGCAGGGCGATTCTGAGAGGACGGATGTCCTGGTGAACCGCCCGCTCTTCGTGCATGATAAAGATGTTTTCATTGCTGAGAATTTCGGCAGCCGGTAGATTGTCGGGTACCTTGATCGGCATTGGGGTCTTCCTTTCTGATTAAAATTGGGTGATAGACTGGCCGGACCGTTATTATTCCTGGCTGGCGGCAATGGCCTGCTCCAGGTCTTCGATGATGTCGTTCACATCCTCGATTCCTATGGAGAGCCGTACCAGGTCCTCCGTTACGCCGCTGCTCAGTTGCTGTTCCGGAGTCAACTGCTGGTGGGTTGTGCTCGCAGGATGGATGATCAGGGATTTGGCATCTCCCACATTGGCCAGGAGTGAAAAGAGTTTTACGCTGTTGACCAGGCGCTCCCCGGCTTTCCGTCCTCCCTTCACCCCGAAGGCTAATATTGCGCCCGCTCCCTTTGGCAGGTATTTCCGGGCGTTTTGATAGGACGGGTCGCCGGGCAACCCGGGATATCTCACCCAGTTGACCAGGGGGTGTTCGTTTAGATACCGGGCCACCTCCAGGGCGTTTGTGCTGTGCCGCTCCATCCGCAGGTGCAGCGTCTCCAGGCCCTGCAGGAACAAGAAGGAGTTGAAGGGGCTCAGGCATGCTCCGATATCGCGCAGGAGCTGAACCCGGGCTTTGGTGATATAGGCGGCGTTACCGAAACTCTCGACGTACCTGAGTCCGTGGTAGCTGGGGTCGGGCTCCGTAAGCCCGGGGAATTTACCGTTGGTCCAATCGAATTTGCCGCCATCGACGATCACTCCCCCAATGGAGGTGCCGTGGCCTCCGATAAATTTGGTTGCGGAGTGGATGACGATGTCGGCGCCGTGCTCAAAGGGGCGGCAGAGATAGGGTGTGGCAAAGGTGTTGTCAACGATCAGAGGGATGCCCGCTTCATGAGCGATCCGGGCAATGGCTTCGATGTCGGGGACGTCGATCTTCGGGTTGCCGATGGTTTCCACATAAAAGGCCTTCGTTTTATCGGTGAGAGCGCGCCGGAAATTTTCGGGTTCACCGGGGTCCACGAATTTTACGGTAACCCCGAACTTCGGGAAAGTATGGTAAAAGAGGGTATAGGTTCCGCCGTAAAGGCTGCTTGAAGAGACGATTTCATCCCCGGCTCCGGCGATGTTGAAGAGGGCAATGGTGATCGCCGCCTGGCCGGAGGCTGTGGCGAGGGCTCCCACGCCCCCCTCCAGGGCTGCGATCCGTTTTTCAAAGACATCCGTTGTCGGATTCATGATCCTTGTGTAAATATTGCCGGGTTCTCTCAGGCCGAACAAGGAGGCCGCGTGTTCGGCGTCGCGGAAATTATAAGAGGTAGTCTGGTAAATCGGTACCGCCCGCGCTCCCGTGGTCGGGTCCGGCTCCTGGCCGGCGTGGACGGCCAGGGTTGCAAAACGGCTTTTGTTAATCATGGCATCTCCTCCCTCAGGTTAATAATCTTCAAAGGGATTAAAGTAACGGTTTTTTCTTGAATTCCCTTCGCGGTGGCGGAATTTCGGTTCGCCGCCGGGTTAGCCGCATCAGCAGTTGATTAAACAGAAAATATTATAATTATAATTGATTTACTTGAGATGGAAATATTATCGATATTATACGCACACAAAAAGTGCAGTGTCAATACAAAAAATCTTGACACTTATCCTCCGGCGACGTATAATATCCCATAGTATAGTAAACATAGTCACACACTAGGAATTCCTGAGTGGAGATAGTTTGCGATGGGAACCAAGCATTTATCTCTCGAAAAGGAAAGTGAAATATTAAAAGCTTCTACCCAGTTGCCATGGTTGAAATCGCTGCTTTTGCTCTTAAAAGATCTGCGATACGGAAGTGTAACCGTGGTTGTGCAAGACGGGAGGGTGGTACAAATAGAAAAAAACGAGAAGATTCGATTCTCTTGAGCTGACCGGACAGACCGGAGGCCAGGTAAGAACGAGCTTGCCTGGCCTTTTGTTCTTAGTTGGAACTGTCCGGAGAGAGGGGCAATGAGGGTGATACTGCTTAAGCTACAGGTTTGGACTTTACGCCGGTCCGAAGGCAGGTGTAACCGGCTTGCCTGATACCGGAAAAACTAACCTACAAGAGGAGGATTTTTCATGTCCCAGTTAAAAGAACGCCTTTTTCGAGAGCTTTCGGATGCCGTAGTGGAAATGGACGAAGAAAGGGCCGTCGCCGTTGCTAAAGCCATTGTGGAGAATAATCTGGATGCCTACGAGGCTATAGAGAAAGGACTTTCAGACGGGATGTGCAGGGCCGGGCGGCTTTTTGAGGAGGAGGAGTATTTTGTACCGGAACTGCTGATATGCTCCGATGCCATGTACGCCGGGCTGGATGTCCTGAGACCGCACATCAAACCCAATGGAGAAGGGCCTAGGTATAAAGTCGTTATCGGCGTGATCGAGGGGGACACGCACGATATCGGTAAAAACCTTGTGAAGATCATGCTTGAAACCTCCGGCTTTGAAGTGATTGATCTCGGGAGAGATATTCCGCCTAAAAAATTTGTGGACGAGGCTCGGAAAACCGGCGCTAAAATAATCGGAATCTCTACTTTAATGACGACCACCATGGACGGAATGCAAGAGGTTATCAGGTTGTTGGAAGCGGAAAACGTCCGGGATCGGTTCAAGGTGATGATCGGCGGGGGGCCGGTTTCTCAGAGCTTTGCCGACAGGATCGGAGCGGACGGCTACGCCGAAAATGCCGCCGAGGCCGTTAAGCTTGCCAGAAAACTGGTTGGAGGCGCTGTTTGATGGTAAAGGACCGGATGACTCCAATTGAAAGGATGACTGCTTACAATCGGGGAGAAATGATCGACCGGTTGCCCTGCGTCCCCATCGTGGGAAATACCGCGGCAAGGGTGATCGGGGTTAAAGTATCTGAATTCAGGGGGAACGGGAAGCTTATCGCCAGGGCCCACATAGAGGCCTATAAGCTTTTCAGGTATGACATTATTAGAATCTTTACCGACCTCTATACCCAGGCGGAGGCGATGGGCGCCAGGGTCCGCTACCCCTTGGACGAGACTGCCTACCTGGAAGCTCCGGCAATCAACGACATCTCCGAAATAGATAAGCTGAAGCCCGCGGACCCGTATAAGGACGGGAACCTGCCGGCCCATCTGGAGGCCATGAAGATAACCGTTGACGAGGTGGGGGAGGAAGTCATTGTAACGGGGGCCCTGACCTGCCCCTTTACCAATGCCTCCTTTTTGATCGGCACCGAGCAGCTGACCAGACTCACAATAAAAAACCCGGAGGCGGTACACAAGCTGCTGGAAGTTTCCCTGGAAACGAATTTGAGGTATGCGGATGCCATCATCGATGCCGGCTGCACCCCCAGCCTGACCGATGCCATGTCCTCCTGTACCGTGATCAGCCCCGAGCAGTTCCGGGAATTCTCATTTCCTTACTTAAAGAGGTTGATCGACCACATTCACTCCAGGGGCAAGCCGGTTACTCTCCATATCTGCGGGAAGACCAGGCAGATATGGGAGATGATGGCCGATGCAGGTGCGGATTGCATCAGCATCGACAACGCCGCCGATCTCCTGGAGGCGAAACAGAAGGTTGGACACAGGGTTCGCCTGATGGGGAATGTAAAACCTTCCGAGGTAATGCTCCAGGGCACTCCGCGGGATGTTCGCAAAGCGGTGATCGAGTGTGTCAGGAATGCCCACGACAATCCGAAGGGTTATATTGTTGCTTCAGGGTGCAGCCTCCCGACCGAGACGCCCTTCGAAAATATCCACGCAATGCTTGATACAGTTAGAGAGATAGGCTATCCGGTAAGTCTTGAGGTCCTGGAAAGAGGGGTATAAAGGTGAACGCATTGAGCCCTAAAGAGCGGTTGCTCAGAGTTTTGCGAAAAGAGCGGGTAGAGCGGCCGCCGGTTATCTGCACCGGGGGGATGATGAATGCCGCCGTTGTGGAGGTGATGAACAGGACGGGGCATACCCTCCCCGAAGCGCATCACGATGATCAACTCATGGCGGAGCTTGCCGGTGATGTCCATGAGATTACCGGCTTTGAGAACCTCGGCATCCCCTTTTGCCTGACGGTTGAAGCTGAGGTGCTGGGAAGCGAGATCAACTTCGGTTCTCTGTCGTGCGAGCCCAAGATCGCCAGGGAGATTTACCCATCCGTTTCCAAGGTGGAGTTTGAAGACGTAAAAAAACTCGCAAGATCAGGGAGAATCAATACTGTCATCCAGGCCGGTTACCGCCTGTCCAGAAAGTACCCCGATGTTCCTGTGATCGGGAATCTTACGGGGCCGGTCAGCACCGCTGCCTCTATCGTGGACCCTATGCGCTTTTTAAAAGAGCTTAGAAAAGACAGGGAGAATGCCCACCGGGTGATGGAGTACGTAAGCGACCTTTTGATCGAATACGCCCGGTTAATGGTGGAAAACGGGGTGACGTTAATCTCCATCGGAGATCCCACTGCTACCGGGGAGATCCTGGGACCAAAAATATTTGAAGAATACGCGGTCAGATATCTCAACAAAGTCATTGACGGCATCCGTTCATTTGGGGTGCCGGTTATCGTGCACATTTGCGGAAATATGAATACCGTGAAGGCGTTCATTCCCCGGATTAAGTCCGATGCCATCAGCACGGATGCGATGGTAAGTTTGCGCTCTCTGAAACAGGAGTTTCCCCAGCTCACCACCATGGGGAATTTAAGCACCTACCTGCTGCAGTTCGGGTCCCCCGACAGGGTTGCCAAACAGGCGGCAAGGCTGGTCCGGGATGGGGTAGACATTATTTCTCCCGCCTGCGGGCTGAGTACCTCGACACCTCTGGAAAACATCCAGGCGATGACAAAAGCGGTAAAGGGGATTGGGAGCCATGATTAGTTCAATTGTGGGATATTAAGGGGGATTTATGATGCGGATTGCACAATCGGTCGAAAAGCTGATCGGGGGAACGCCTCTGGTGCAGCTGAACCGTTTGACAAAGGATTCCCTGGCGAGAGTAGTCGTGAAACTTGAAAGCTTTAATCCGGGAGGGAGCGTCAAGGACCGCATCGCCTTATCCATGATCGAACAGGCGGAACGCAGGGGGATTATTGCTCCGGGAAAGACAACCATCATCGAACCTACGGGTGGCAATACCGGGGTTGGCCTGGCCCTGGTCGGTGCGGTCAGGGGATACCGCGTGATCTTGACGATGCCGGAAAGCATGAGCATCGAGAGGGTCAAGTTGTTTCGGGCCTACGGCGCCGAAGTGGTGTTAACTCCCGCCGACGAGCTCATTCCCGGAGCGGTGCGGAAGGCAGAAGAACTGGCGCGGGAGATCCCCGGTGCCTGGATTCCGAACCAGTTTGCGAACGAGGATAATCCGAGGATGCACGCGGAAACCACCGCAATGGAAATCTGGAGGGATACCGAGGGAACGGTAGACGTTGTCGTGGGGGGACTGGGAACCGGGGGAACTGTGGTGGGTATCGCCCGCAGTCTGAAGGAGCTGCGGCCGGACATTGAAGCAATAGGTGTTGAACCCGCTCGCTCCCCGGTTTTCTCCGGCGGGAAGCCCGCCCGCCACAAGATCCAGGGGATCGGGCCCGGTTTCATTCCGGATGTTTTCGACCGCGCGGTGGTTGACGAAATCATCACCGTAACGGATGAGGATGCCTATGAAACATCCCGCCGCCTTGCCCGGGAAGAGGGGCTCCTGGTCGGCATCTCCTCCGGCGCCTCCGCCTTTGCCGCGCTCCAGCTGAGCAGGCGTCCGGAGAACCGGGGTAAGCTGATCGTGGCCATCATGCCCGATACCGGGGAGCGCTACCTGAGCACCGACCTTTATGATTGATTTCAAGAGGGTCAAACAGCTTTTTCCGGCTATTCTTGTTTGAGGTAAAAAGAAGGATTACCGGGAACACCAGAGGTTCCCGGCTGCGGTCATCAATTAACCATTGAGAAGAATCGAGAAACGGGGGAAGTAAGATGAAAGAGTTTACAGAATACCTGCGCCGCTTTGCTCGGGACCACGGTGCCGATTTGGTCGGTATTACACCCGCCGCGAGGCTGGATGCTGCTCTCAAGCCCGGCTTCAGGGCGGTGGACCAGTTCCCGGAGGTTAAAAGCGTGGTCGTGCTGAGCCTGCATATACCGGACGCCAGTTTGGAGGTAATGGCGAGGGGGATTTCCAACTACTCGTACAATATGTTCGGGTATGCCTACCTCAACCGGGAACTGGACTACCTGGCCTACCGGGTAACCCGCTACCTTGAAGACAACGGTTACCTCGCCCTGCCCATTCCGGCCAGAGGGGAGCACTACTGGGAGAAAATAAGCCATCACGGCCCGATTTCCTTCCGGCACGCCGCGGTGGCCGCGGGTTTGGGCACTTTCGGATGGCAGGGCCTGGTTCTGACGCCCGAATTCGGCCCCAGGCAACGCTTTATCGCCGTTTTAACCGATGCGGAACTAGAGCCCGACCGGGTGCTGGATCAGGACCTGAATACCTGCAGGCGCTGCATGGCCTGTGTGAAAAACTGTCCTGCGGGCGCCATCAAGGAGAACGAGGAATGGGAAGTCGTCATTGACGGGAAAAGGTTCGTATACGGTGTTGTCGACTGCGAAGCCTGCGCCTGGATGGCCGAGGGGTACAGTTCCAGGCTCTGGGAAGGGGCGCCTTTTCAGCCGAAGATCGATGTTCCGCGCCCCGCGGTCATCGACTCCCGCATCATGTATGACTATAAGTGGCACCGGCGCGACCCCGCCCTCACCAACAGCGAGCACGCCGAAGGGAACTTCGGGGCAAGCTTCTGCGGCAGGTGCCTGATCTTCTGCCCCGCCGGCCGGGCGGCCGCCAAAAACCGGCGCAGGTCCGCACAGCGCACATCCTCATAGTATTCCAAAATGGAATAGCAGACATGAAGGAAAATTATCGGCAGCGGGCGAATGATCATAAAAAGACGTTAAAAGAGGGGAATCCATTATGGCGGAAATCGATCTTGAGAGGATCCGGAAAAAGGCTGAGGCCTATTACCGGGATGGAGAGTTCTACTGTTCCGAGGCGATTGTCAAAACCATCAGGGATGAATTTAACATGCCGGTGCCCGATGACGTGATTGCCATGGCTTCAGGCTTTCCCGTCGGGATGGGGGGATCCGGCTGCACCTGCGGGGCTTTGGTGGGCGGAATCATGGCCCTGGGGCTGTTCTTCGGCCGGACCGAGCCGGGGGATGCCAAAGTACAAAAGGCGATGGAGCTCGCGAAAGAACTGCACGATAATTTTAAGGAACGCCACAGGAGCACCTGCTGCCGGGTTCTGACCAAGGGGATGGAGTTGGGCTCGCCTGAGCACATGGCGCAGTGCATCTCCTTCACCGGTGAGGTTGCCGAAGAAACGGCGCGGATCATCGTGAGAGAATTGAGGTCTGTGAGAGGTTAGTTCCGGAAGACTAATGCTGTTTGCCCCGGCTCATTCCTGCCGAGCCGGGCTTTTTTTGTGCCCGGATCGCCCCCGGCCGCGATGATGGCCGGGATTGCGGTGGCGGGGGGGAGATATTGCGAAGGCATACCCCCCGATTTTTGAAGCGGTGACCGGGTCATTTTCCCGTTGACAGTTTTAACGGAAAGGAATATTATAACACTAAAGTACATGTTTTAATAAAGCGACCCGAATGACTTTTGAAAGGGTGATCCCATGGTCAATCGCCGGTTTGTCAGGGAAGGTTTTACTCCGGATGTCTGTGAAATTTTCTGTTCCGATGCCGAAAAGGTCAACCGGTTGAAGCAAGAGGTGGCGGTGACGGAGGGCATGTCCCTGTTTTTTAAGGCGCTGGCCGACGATACCAGGTTGAAAATCATCTATGCCCTTTCCAAAGAAGAGCTCTGCGTCTGCGATGTGGCCAACCTGATCGGTTCCACCGTTCAGGCCGCTTCTCACCACCTCCGGTTCTTGAGGAACATCGGACTGGCCAAATACCGCAAGGAAGGGAAAATCGTTTTCTACAGCCTGAAAGACAGGAAGATAGCGGAACTGATAGAGACGATCATCCGGCAACTCAAAGGGGGCATGGAATGATGCCGGCAGATGCCTTCAAGGTTGCGTCCGGGAAGGAAGGAAAGATCGTTTTCAAGCTTTCCGGCCTTACCTGAATCGACTGTGCCGCCAGGTTTGAAAAAGACGTGGCGGCGATCCCTGGAGTTACCAGGGCGGAACTCAATTTCGGCGCCTCTAGGTTGACTGTTGAGGGAAGATTTGACCCTGAGGCGGTTATCCGGGAGGGCGCCAGGCATGACATCATCGCCCGGCCGGAAGGGGAAACTCCCGTTGAACAGACCTTCTGGCAGCGGCACAAGCGCCTCCTTATCACCGGTTTGTCGGGGACCGCCCTCCTGGCGGGCTGGATTGCGAAATTCACCAGCACTCAGAGCCCTTTCTCCATAGCCTTTTTCCTGGCGGCGATGGTGATCGGGGGAGCGGCCACTGCCCTGCGGGCATGGTTCAGCCTTCAAAAGCTCCGGTTCGACATGAACGTACTGATGACCGTGGCGGTGATTGGCGCGGCGGCGATCGGGGAGTGGTCCGAGGGTGCGGTGGTGGCCTTTCTCTACTCTGTCTCCAACACCCTGGAGTCGTATACCATGGAAAAGGCCCGCCAGTCGATCCGGGAGTTGATGAGCATTGCCCCCAGGGAGGCACTGGTCAGGCGCAACGGCAAAAAAATCCTGCTTCCCGTCGACGAAATTCGGGTGGGCGACATCATGATCGTCAGGCCCGGGGAAAAGATCGCCATGGACGGCAGGATCGTCAGAGGAAATTCCGCCGTCGACCAGGCGGCCATTACCGGGGAGTCAATTCCGGTAGAAAAAGGGGTAGGGGATGAGGTCTTTGCAGGTACCCTGAACCAGGAAGGCGCCATCGAGGTTGAAGTAACCAGGCTCGTCAACGATACCACCATTGCCAGAATCATTCACATGGTGGCGGAGGCTCAAACCCGGCGCGCTCCATCCCAGGCCTTTGTGGATCGCTTCGCAGCGGTTTACACTCCTGTCGTCCTGGCGCTGGCGGCGGTTATTGTTCTGCTGCCTCCTCTTGCCTTGGGACAATCCTGGGGCCCCTGGATTTACCGGGGCCTGACCCTGCTGGTGGTTTCCTGCCCGTGCGCCCTGGTGGTATCAACCCCGGTTGCCCTGGTGGCGGCCATCGGAAACGCCGCCCGCAACGGGGTGTTGATTAAAGGCAGCATTCATCTGGAAGAGGCCTGCGCCCTGGCTGTGGTTGCTTTCGACAAAACCGGGACGCTGACGGTCGGGAAGCCGGTGGTGACGGACGTGATCCCCACAGGAGGGCAGGATAAGCGCGGGCTGCTGGCCCTGGCCGCCAGCATCGAGCTGCTTTCCGAACATCCCCTGGCCAGAGCTGTTGTGGCAAAGGCCGGGGAGATGAAGCTCGAGTTGTCCCGGGTGGAGAATTTTCAGGCCATCGCCGGAAAAGGCGCCCGGGCGGAGGTCGCCGGCAGAGTGTATTACATGGGCAGTTCCAGGTTGTTTGAGGAGATCGGGGCCCCGGTGAGCCGGATCAAGCCGCTCCTGGAGCGGCTCCAGGAGCAGGGAAAAACGGCGATGATCGTGGGGACCGAAACAGAGACCCTGGGGGTCGTTGCAGTAGCCGATCAGGTTAGAGAGACGAGCAAAAATGCCGTCCGGGAGCTGAAGAGAACCGGTGTGCGAACCGCCCTGCTGACCGGCGATAATGCCGCCACCGCCAAAGCCATTGCGGGGCAGTTGGGGATCGACGAGTTCGAGGCCGATCTGCTGCCCGAAAACAAGGTGGAGGCCGTGAAAAAGCTGATCGAAAAATACGGCAAGGTGGCTATGGTGGGTGACGGGATCAACGATGCGCCGGCTCTGGCGCTGGCCACGGTGGGGATTGCCATGGGTGGGGCGGGAACGGACGTCGCCCTGGAAACCGCGGATATCGCCCTGATGGCGGATGACCTGTCCAGACTCCCCTTCTGTATCCGCCTGAGCAAAGCGGCAGTGAGAGTAATTAAGCAGAATGTCGCCTTTGCCCTGATTGTCAAGCTGTCTGCCGTGCTGCTGGTTTTCCCCGGCTGGCTGACCCTCTGGCTGGCCATTCTCGCCGACATGGGGGCTTCGGTGCTGGTGACCCTGAACGGGGTCCGGCTGCTCCGGCTCAAGCCGCACCCGTAATGTACACCGGTTTTCGCCGGAATGCCGCTATTTAACAAGAGTTGGGGCAAACCGAAATTTGTTAAACCGGTAATAGGTTATTGTTTTTTTGCGAACATTATAATAATATTAACATATAGGAATTTAGTGAATAAGTAGCCTGGAAAGGGATGAGGGCGGTGAAAAGAACCTGCCGGGAGTGCGCTCTTGCCGAGAAAATAGAACCTGAAGGGGCATGCCTTTGCCTTAAATATAACCGCGTCATGAAGCCCGACGAAACGGCATGGGATTGGGGATGCCGCTACTTCAGCCAGATCATGCCGGAGGAAAAATACAGCACCTACCAGTACCTGCTGATCCGGGAGACGGAAATTGCTACGAGAAAATGACACCTTCCCACGTAGCCATCCCGGAGGGGTGGCCGGAAGCGATAGTGGGGTCTGCTCAAAGCATGGCAAACAAAAAGGGAACGGTTATGGCCGACATCGTTGGGGAAAGGAGTGGTCGGTATGGCAAAAGACATTTACGATCTTCGCACTCAGGTCGCCAAGGCCCTGGCCAACCCGCTGCGGCTGAAAATCATTGATCAACTCGACCCGGAGGCGGAAAAGTGCGTCTGCGAACTGGTGGAGGCTCTTGGCTGCGAGCAACCCGCCGTTTCCAAGCATCTTGCCGTTCTCAAAAACGCCGGCCTTGTCACCTCCCGCCAGGAAGGAACAAGAATATTGTACCGGATCCGGACGCGGTGTATAAAAGATTTCCTCGCCTGCATTGACCGGGTGATCATGCATGATTTCCAGGAGAAGCAAGAAGAAATCGAACAATTAGCGGCATGTTTAAACCCCGAAGCAAAGTGATCAGGCGAGCCCATCCGGAGAAAACTCATTTTGCCGTGGTTGGCAGCAACATCTCTGGAGCCTGCTATGGATTGAAAAGGGGGGCAATCCGTGGAGGTTTACCTTAACAATGCCGCCACCTCCTGGCCTAAACCGGAGAGAGTCTACGTGGCTGTTGATAAATACTTGCGCCATTTTGGCGCCAGCCAGGGGAGGGGGAGCTTCCGGCGCAGCCTGGAGGCAACTGGCATCATTGAGGAATGTCGCGCTAAGCTGGCTAGGCTGTTTAATGTTGATGATCCTTCCCGCTTTGTATTTACTAAGAACTGCTCCGAGGCATTGAACCTGGCGATCAAAGGGATTGTGCGCAGGGGAGATCATGTGATCACCAGCAGCATGGAGCACAATTCGGTCTGGCGACCTTTAAAGACCCTGGAACAGAAGGGGATTATCTCTTTAACTGAAGTGGTCTGCAGCCGGTATGGGGAAATCAGTTTGGATGCGGTAAAGAAAGCCTTTCGGCCGAACACGCGCCTGCTTGTCTGCACACATGCCTCAAACGTTACAGGGACCCTTTTCCCCATTGCCGAACTCTCGGAAATCGCCCACCGGCACAACGCCGTTATTCTCGTGGATGCCGCACAGACGGCGGGAGTTTACCCCATCGATATCAGATCTTCAAATATAGATTTACTGGCATTTCCCGGCCATAAGGGGCTGCTGGGACCCCAGGGGACCGGTGCCCTCTACATTTCGCCGGGATTGACACTGGAGCCGCTTCTAGAAGGAGGTACCGGCAGCAGTTCGCTGTCACCCTTTCAACCGGAGTTTCTCCCGGGCCGCTTTGAAACGGGAACACCCAACGGCCCCGGCATAGCAGGCCTCGGTGCGGCTCTTGAATTCATTTTAGAGACGGGAATAGAGGTTATAAGGCAAAAAGAACAGATGCTTACCGGCATGATCTTGGAAAAGCTGCAACAGATTGCCGGCATTGAACTTTACGGTGTTCTTGACCCCGACCGTCAGGTGGGTGTGATATCGTTCAACGTCCTGGACGTCAATCCTGAAGAGGTGGGAACCGTTCTTGACGAGGTGTTTGGGATTATGGTCCGGACAGGGTTGCACTGCGCCCCGGAAGCCCATAAAACCATTGGAACGATTGAGCGGGGGACGGTACGGGTCAGCCCTGGGTTTTTCAACACTCCGGAAGAAATTGACTATTTTATCGAAGCCGTTCAGGAGATAGCCAAGAAGGCGGGGCATCGGCCTTCTCATGCAGAAGAAAAAGCTGCCACGGGGGATTTCGTAACAGGTTACAGGATTCGGCAGACATCTCCGTGCTTTTCCGACGAGAAAAAGATCCGGGTTGTAGCCTCACTCCCAAGAGATATAGAGGAACTGTTCCCTTATCTAAACGCAGTATTGCGGGGGAACTACAACCAGGAGGAAAAGAGCTTCACCTTTTCCTATGAGGGTCGTCCTGTGGTGCTGCAACCCACTCAAATGACCCTGGGGAAAACGGAAGATTTGGCAAAGGCAAAAGAGGTCTTTGACGCCGTCATCAAGATTCTTAACAAGGTTTATGCAGAAAGGGACAGGATAGTTCCGAGCACAAAGCCCCAGATTCAACTCAGCCCTTTCTCTTTCTACAAACACCTGCCGCGCACCAACTGCAGGAAGTGTGGAGAGCTTACCTGCCTTGCCTTTGCGTCTGGCATGATCCAGGGGACCTATAAGCTGGAAAACTGCCCAACTCTTCAGGAACCTTCATATGCACGGCAGAAAGCGGCCATTGAGAAACAGCTGGCGGAATATCTTGAGGCTCTGCTGCCCAGAGGGGAGGAATTTCCTTTATGAAAAAGGTGTTTATAGTATTGGAACCGGAGGAAGTGGTCAGGTTGCAGGGGATTCTCACGGATCATGACGGGGAGCAAGCCTGGCAATACCTGCAGTTTGTCCTCTGGCCCAAGATAAAAAAGGAGATTAGCTGTCTGGACGGGAAAAAATAGAAAGGAGTGTTGCGTGTGAGTAAATGCGTACAGTGCGGGCTCTTTTCGCCCATGCAAAAAGAATGTGTTTGGTTCAAGAAGATACTCACACAGCCGGATATCGAGGCAAGCGGCGACTGCACCTATTTTACCGAGATCATGTACGAGGATGGGGAGCCTTTGACTCCATACCAACACCTGATGTTTAAACGCCAGGATATCGACAGCAAGAAAATGCAGGGTCCGGTCTGATTTTTGAAAAAAAAGATGGGTATAAGCTCCCGTTTTACTTGACATCTTTTAACGATTTTAAATTAGATACTGTAGTTTGAAAACATTCTTACAGATTTCAAGCAAGGAGGAAGTTTTGATGACAGAAGGAACATCAGCCAGGCTTTCAGTTTTGGATCGCTTCTTAACCCTTTGGATTTTTCTGGCAATGGCCGTAGGTGTTGGTAGCGGCTATCTCTTTCCCGGCATCGCCAAACTGCTTGACAGGTTATCAATCGGTACGACTTCCATCCCCATCGCCATAGGATTGATTGTCATGATGTACCCGCCGCTTGCAAAAGTTAAATATGAAGAACTGGGCAAAGTCTTTAAAAACACCAGGGTATTGGGGTTATCGCTGGTTCAGAACTGGATCGTCGGTCCCGTCCTGATGTTTATCCTGGCCATCGTTTTTTTGCGCGGGTACCCCGAGTATATGATCGGACTTATTTTGATTGGTCTCGCCCGCTGCATCGCCATGGTCATCGTCTGGAACAGCCTGGCGCACGGGGATAATGAATACGCAGCCGCCCTGGTGGCCTTTAACTCCCTCTTTCAGGTCTTTTTCTACTCGATCTATGCCTACTTTTTCATCACGCTGGTACCGCAATGGCTCCATTTATCCGAGCACATCACCGTCATCCACGTATCGATGGCCGAAGTTGCCAAAAGTGTTGCTGTCTATTTGGGAATTCCCTTCCTGGCAGGTTTGATTACCAGGTTTACCCTGATGCCGGCAAAAGGGAAGGACTGGTACGAAAAGCGTTTCATCCCGAAGATCGGCCCTGTTGCGCTCATTGCACTGCTCTACACCATCATTATCATGTTTTCACTGAAGGGAAAATATATCGTAAACCTGCCCCTGGACGTTGTAAGAATCGCCATCCCGCTGTTGTTCTATTTTGTGATCATGTTCTTCGTATCCTTCTTCATCAGCCGGAGGGCAGGAATCGGTTACGCCCAGACCGCATCCCTCTCATTTACTGCTGCCAGCAATAACTTCGAGCTGGCCATCGCGGTGGCGGTGGCCGTATTCGGAATCAACTCGGGGCAGGCCTTTGCCGCCGTCATCGGCCCGCTGATCGAAGTGCCTGTGATGATCGGCCTTGTCAACGTGGCTTTGGCATTTTCACGTAAATACTTCACCCCTGACGGAAAACCTGTAGCATAAAAATATGTATACTTATTGTAGGAGGGGCAGGTTACTGCGCGAACACCTGCCCCTCCGATATGATCAGCCGATCTCTTTACTTCATTTCATGCTATCTCCTCCCGGACGGTCCCAAGCAAAAGCCTCTGTTGGAAACAAAACCGCCGATCAGGGATGAAGCCCATGATGCCGCCGTAAACAGGGCCCAAGAAAAAAGAAGATGGTGCCGTTGGCAATGGGTGGTACCACGGGAAACTGGGAGCCGGGTATTTCTTATCTGAAAAAGCTTGAAGCCTTATCATGCTTTTATTAAGATGTGATAGAAAAATATTGGCAAAACAGGTAATATAAAAGAAAGCAGGAAAACAGAATCTCGGTCGGAAATATCAAAAGGGGTGGGTTTGTGGAAGCTTATGCCAACACCCCCTTTCAACAAAATCAAGATATCATCCAGCCGGTGCTTGAGAATTTAAGCAATTTTTATCGGCTCTGGATCAAGTATGTAAGCTGTTCCGGGACATATGTCATTACCCCGATTAACAAACAACAGTGCAATTTCTGCCGCCTCATACGCAATCATCCGGTAGGCTATCAGCGGTGCCGGGAGACTGCCAGGCGATGTGTTTACCTCGATCCGCGCAGGTACCACCTTTTTCCCTGTCATGCCGGTTTGTACGTCCTTGCCGTTCCTTTACAAGGAGAACGGGGCCCTATTGGAGCGCTGGCCACAGGGGAGATAAGAATAGATGACGGTACCGTCGATACCGGCAAGGTCCTGCAGAAGGTTGCGGACCTGGGTTTGAACCGGGAACGTTTGTCGAGATATTACGAAGAAGTGCCGGTTAAAAAGCGCGAAGAGATCCTGCTGCTTGGGGAGACCCTTTATGCCATCAGCAACTGTTTCATCCGGTTGGGATCTGCCCAGGCAAAAGTCAGACAGGCTGAAATAGAAAAGGCTCTGCTGGAATCGGAATTGCGTGCCCTCAGTTCGCAGATCAATCCCCATTTTCTGTTCAATGCCCTTAATACGATCCAGATGTTCTCTTATTTGGAGGGTGCCAGGAAAACGCCGGATATCATCAATGCCCTGAGCAACCTGCTCCGCTCCAGGCTCGGCGTCAACGACCTGCTGACCTCTCTCAGGGATGAGATGGAAGCAGTAAACAGCCTCCTCTTCATCCAAAAAACACGTTTTGAAGACAGGCTTCAGGTGGTGATCGATATCCCCGATGCCCTCCTGGATGCCCGGGTACCGGCACTGTCGCTGCAGCCCCTGGTGGAAAATGCCCTCATCCACGGATTGGAGCCTTATGAAGGGATCGGCCGCCTGGAGTTGCAGGCGGAAGTGCGGGGCCGGGATCTGATATTTCACGTGAGGGATAACGGTGTCGGAATGACGCCGGAAGAGCTCGCAAAAATCACCGGGAGGCTTAACCGGAAAGAGATATTCGAGGAATCAGGGGAAATAGGGATGGCGAATGTTCATAAACGCTGCCTCGCCCTTTTCGGCGAAGGCTACGGGATCCGCATCAAAAGCGAAAAGAACAGGGGTACGGAGGTGACGCTCCGGATCCCTTTCACAACCGGAGATGGGCGGAGAGATGAAGATTTTATTGGCAGATGACGAGCCCATCGTCCGCCGCGGGCTCAAGCAGATGATTAAAAACCTTAATTTTTCCTTTGCTGCCGTCCTGGAAGCCGCGACAGGTCAGGAGGCGATCGCTTTAACCGGGCGGTACCGCCCGGAGATCATCCTGCTCGATGTTAAAATGCCCGGTCTGGATGGGATTGCCGCCGCCCAAAAGATCAAGCAGGTAAACCCTCAAACCAGGATAATCTTTTTGACGGCGTACGCACGCTTTGATTACGCCCGGGCGGCCGTTCGCTGCGGCGCCAAAGACTACCTTGTCAAGCCGGTGCATCCCGACGAACTCAAGCGGGCAATCGGTGCTTGCCTCGAAGAACTATCGGCCGTACGGCCATCTGCAGCCGGGCCTGATGTCGGTTTGACCAGACCACGGCAGTTCGTTAAGTCGGCGGCTGCCTACATTTTGCAGAACTACATGAAGCCGCTGACACTGGAGGAAGTGGCCCGGCAGGTTCACCTCAGCCCCGCCTATTTTTCCTATTTATTTCGCCGGGAGCAGGGACGGACGTTTACCGATTATCTCACGGCCACAAGATTGGATAAGGCCAAAGAACTGCTCAGAACCGATCCCTCCCTTTCTATCTCCGAAGTCGCCGGGCAGGTGGGCTACGAAGATGCCAATTATTTTTCACGCCTGTTTAAGAAAAAAACCGGTTTAACACCCGCCCGCTATAGAAAAAAAGAAATCGAGCGTAGATAATTCATTTGATATTCCGTACCGGAAATAAATCCGGTTTTTTTTTATGTCTTTTTTTTCGATTTTTATGGATTCACCTGCCAACCTAAAAATAATCCAGAAGTGCGAAAAGATCGTGCAGTGATTACCGGGAGCAATCTTTCTAAAATGAAAGCGAAAGAAGGCGGCGCCTTGCCTGGAGGTTTGGAAAGGAGAGATTGTATTGGAAGCAAAGGTGCAGTTGCAGGAACCCGGGATGAAGGGTTTGACCAAGGTTATAAAAAATTTTGCCCCGGCCTGGTTTGCCTCTGTTATGGGGACGGGAATCTTCGCGGTCACCAGCAAATACTATTCCTGCTACTGGCCCTGGTTAAACAACGTGGCAGCCTGGTTATGGGTGATCAACATCCTCCTCTTTTGCGCGCTTATTGTTCCCTGGACCCTGCGCTGGTTTTGCTTCACAGAGCAATCCCTGCGTGACCTGCAGCATCCCATTACAGGGCAGTTCTACGCCACGATGCCGATCGGGTGTCTGGTGCTGGCGGCAGATTTCCTGGTTATAGGTACCGAATACCTGGGCGTGGATTTGGCGGTCAGGATCGCCAAGGTCTGCTGGGTATCTGGGGGAATCCTGGCCCTGGCCTTTGCCGTCATCACACCGGTTATCAATTTGTTCAACCGGGTAACGGTTGCCGATCTGAATCCGGCCTGGTTTATGCCGCCGGTGAGTCTGATCGTGGCACCCATTGCCGGTGCGAAACTCATTCCGTACTGGCCGCAATCTTTTCAGAAGTTGCTGCTGCTGATAAATTACGCATCCTGGGGGACCGGCTTCTTTCTCTTCATATTCCTGGCGGTGATCTGTTTCTATAGATTTATTGTTGCTCCGCCTCTTCCGGGGGCTTTGATCCCCACCACCTGGATCTACCTGGGGCCCATCGGGGCGGGTACTCTTGCCCTGCTAAATCTGGGAACGGTCAGCGCCCCCTGGCTGGGAAGCCTTGCCCTGCCGGTAATAAAAATCTTCGGTCTGATCTACTGGAGCTTCGGCTTCTGGTGGCTCGTTGTGGCAGGTATTGTTACCCTTACCAATATCCTGCGTAAGAACCTGCCCTTCGCGCTTTCCTGGTGGGCGTTCACCTTTCCGCTCGGCGCCTACGCCGGGGCAACCTTCTCAATTGCCGCAGGTTTCCAATGCTCACCGCTCAGATTCTACGGGTTTCTATGCTATTGCTTGCTGGCCTTCTGCTGGCTAACCGTGTTCGGTAAAACGTTTTTCCGGGTCTGTACAGGCGACCTCTTCAAGGGTTAGGAATTGAGGTGATAGCAGCAAGCAAGGCAATGATTGAAACGAATGATTACGATCTACTGGTAATGGGGGGCCCCCAGGGCCCAGGCTGTTACTGTTTTCCATTAAGCTTTCAGTTTTGGATCGCTTCTTAACCTTTTGATTTTTCGGCAATGGCCGTGGGTGTTGGGAGCGGACTATCTCTTTCCCGGCATCGCCAAACTGCTTGACAGGTTATCAATCGGTAAGACTTCCATTCCCATCGTTCATCCCTGACGGAAAACCGGTTGCGTAAACCAGGCTATGCAATAAGGCTAGATTTCTATTTGTGGAAGGTTTTTTGCATCATTTAGAGAATAGTTTTAGTGTGAATATTTTTTTAGATTGAGGAGGGATAAAATGTTTTCTATTGACAGGGCTGTTGCCCAACTTTTCATGATATTGCTGGTTGTCTTTATCGGGGCATATTTCTATTGCAAAAAGAAAAGCTAATGCTATTCCTATTCCTCAGCCTGCCGACGATGGCCGGGCTGCGCTCGATCAGTTCACCTATTTTTTTATCGGGCCGAACGGATATCAGGGATTCGGCTTCCGCCCGCAGAGGCGCGAACTCCTGGAAGAATCTGTCCGCTTCCCTGAACAGCCTTTCTTCTGTAGGATCAAGGCCGTTTCTGATCAACCCCGCATGTTCCTGCATGATCCTGAGCCAGAACTGCATCTCTTGAAGGGCGGCGACGAGCTCCTTTCTGACTCCTCCCGGCAATGCTTCATCCTGACGGACAACGGGATAGTTTGTAACAGTTTATGCCGGCACCACCGTAATTGGGATGAGCTATCAAGTGTCTGGAGTGAGGTGAGCCCGTAGTTCAAATAAACCATTTGTCCAGAACATTCGCTTGACATTTGGAAACCGATTTAGTATCTTATGATTAAATCCTATTAATTTAATAGGAATAAGAACTGCGGTTGTCTTACTGTGGATTTATTTTGATAAATTTGGAGATATTTTTTAATAAACTAATGCAGGAGATGACATGAGATGCGCAAGGTGTATCTGGACCACGCGGCGACGACGCCGCTGCATCCGGAGGTTTATTCCCTCATGTGCCGGTTTATGAAGGATACCTTCGGAAATCCATCCAGCATCCATTCCTTTGGCCGGGAGGCCAGGAAGTGGGTGGAGGAAGCGCGGCAGCAGGTCGCCGATTTGATCAAGGCCAGTCCCGAAGAGATCTATTTTACCAGCGGCGGGACGGAAGCGGACAACCTGGCAATCTTAGGCACAGCAGCGGCCAGGCGCAAGAAGGGGAACCACATCATCACCTCTTCCATCGAACACCACGCCGTTCTCGATACCTGCAAATATCTTGAGAAAAACGGCTACGAGGTAACCTTTTTGCCGGTGGACCGGTACGGCATGGTCGATCCCGATGATGTGAGGAAGGCGATTCGCCGGGATACCATCCTGATCAGCATCATGCACGCCAACAACGAGATCGGGACCATTGAACCGATAGAGGAAATCGGCCGGATCGCCAGGGAGCATGAGGTGATCTTCCACACCGACGCGGTGCAGACGGCGGGTAAAATCCCTGTTGACGTGGAAGCGCTCGGCGTTGACCTGCTCACACTGTCATCGCATAAGATTTACGGGCCGAAGGGGATCGGCGCCCTTTATAAGCGAAAGGGGCTCAGGCTGCTTCCGGTGGTGCACGGCGGCGGGCAGGAGAAAAAGCTGCGCTCCGGAACGGAAAACACCATCGGGATCGTCGGCTTCGGCAAGGCTGCTGAGATTGCGGCAAGGGATCTGGAAGAGGAGCATGACCGTACGAAGCGGCTCAGAGACAGGCTTGTACGGGGAATCCTGGAGAAAATCCCGGAGGTGCGATTAAACGGGCATCCCGAGAAACGGCTCCCCCACAACGCCAACTTCAGCTTTGCTTACGTGGAAGGGGAATCCATGCTCTTAAGCCTTGATCTCAAGGGAATCGCCGCCTCTTCCGGCTCGGCCTGCAGCTCCCGGGCCCTGGAGCCGTCGCACGTTTTGACGGCAATCGGACTGCCCTATGAACTGATTCATGGTTCGCTGCGCATGACACTGGGGCGGGCGAACGACGAAGAGGATATCGATTACGTGCTCGAGGTGTTGCCGGAGATTGTAAACCGGCTGCGGAGCTTTTCTCCGCTGGCACAAAAACATCCGGTGGGATGGGCCGGTTGAGGCGGTTTTCTTGAGCCTTATTATCTGAGGAGGGATGATCATGTATAACGAAACGGTGATGGAGCATTTCACGAACCCTCGCAACGTGGGTGAAATTCCCGATGCCAGTGGTGTGGGGGAAGTGGGGAATGTCGTCTGCGGGGATATCCTGCGGGTCTATATAAAAGTCAAAGACGGAGTGCTGGATGACGTGAAGTACATGACCTTCGGCTGCGGGGCGGCAGTTGCCAGCGGGAGCATGATGACCGAGCTTGCCAAGGGGAAGACGGTGGAGGAAGGCCTCAAGCTGACTAACAACGACGTTGCCAAAGCCCTGGGAGGGCTCCCGGCCCAGAAAAAGCACTGCTCCAACCTGGCGGCGGACGCCCTGCACAAGGCGATAGAGGACTGGAAGCAGAAAGCTTCCGCAGCCGCCGGAAGGGCATAACCGGGCAGCGCCGATGGAAATGAACGGAAACAGGCCTGACAGAGGGGTTCCGGCTGCCTTCCGGCGCGTCCTGCGGGTGCAGGACCCCGGGATGCGGGAGCAGGAGGATCTGATCGTTCGGGAAAAGGCCCTCACCATATATCTAAATTCAAAGGAGTTTGCCACCATCGTCTGCTCTCCTGTGCACCTTGATTACATGGCGGTGGGGTTCCTGTGCGCCGAGGGGATCCTGCAAAAGCGCAGCGATCTCAAGGAAATTACCATAGATGAGGAAAAGGGGTTGGCCTTTGTGGTCACCGGGGGGGAACCCGGCAATCTGGCCGAGCGGCTTTTTCTGAAGCGCTATATCACCCCCTGCTGCGGGCGGAGCCGCGCCTCCTTTTACTTCTCGACGGACGCTCTGTTGTGCAGAAAAATTGTTACAGATTTAAAAGTAACTGCGGCGGATGTACGGAGCTTGGCGGAAGAGTTGGAGGAGAGATCGCAGCTGTTTCGTAAAACAGGCGGTGTTCACAGCGCCGCCCTGGCGGTTGACGGTAAGATCCTTCTCTATCACGAGGACGTCGGCCGCCACAATACCCTTGATAAAATCCTGGGTCAGTGCTTCCTTGAAGGAATCCCTTTGGAGGATAAGCTGATCGTCTTCAGCGGACGTGTCTCCTCGGAGGTTTTGCTTAAAACCGCCAAAATGGGTATTGCCGTAATCATCTCCCGTTCTGCGCCGACCGATCTCGCCCTGGATCTGGCGGAGGATTTGGGGATAACGGTGGTCGGATTCGCCAGAGGAAAACGGTTTAACGTCTATACCCACCCGGAACGGGTGGTGACCGGGCGGTAGGACGGGACTGTTTCAACATTTAGAGGTGATGAAGTTGAAATTATCAACAAAGGGACGGTACGGGTTAAGAGCGGTTCTTGACATGGCTCTCAATAAAAACGAGGGCCCCATAACCTTGAACAGCATAGCGGAACGCCAGGGTATCTCGGAGGGTTACCTGGAACAGCTGATGGTGCCTTTGAAGAGGGCCGGACTGGTCAAAAGCGTGCGCGGCGCCCAGGGTGGCTACATACTGGCGAAGGAGCCGAAAAACATCACTGTCGGTGAGGTTATCCGGGCCCTGGAGGGACCGATTGCGCCGGTTGCCTGCGTCAGCGAGGATTACCCGGAGGAGTGCGAACGGGCCGAAGGGTGTGTCACGCGCATGGTCTGGGCAAAGGTGAGGGACAGCATCGCCGAGGTGCTTGATTCCTTCACCCTCGAAGACCTGGTGCAGGAGTCCAGGAAGCACACCAGTCAGAATAGTTACATGTATTACATTTAATTGTTCAAGAGGTCGTGGAGGTGGTTGCTTCCCACTAACCCTACATATATGATTAACTTAGTAGAATATCAATGGTATTCTGTAACAAGCAGCGTAAGGCCAGGGTATGTTGGGAGAGGAGGTAGATGGTGATCATACCTGAGAGGTATGCCCGGCAGGCGCTTGTATCGGAGATCGGTGAGGCCGGCCAGCAGGCGATAAGGCAGTCAAGGGTGGTGGTAATCGGCCTGGGAGCGCTGGGAAGCAACATTGCAAATATTCTCGCCAGGGCCGGCGTGGGTTCCCTTTGCCTGGTGGACAGGGATTTTGTCGACTGGACCAATCTCCAGAGACAGGGGCTTTACGAAGAGGAGGACGCCGCAAACTCCCTGCCAAAAGCGGTTGCGGCTAAAAACCGGCTGGCACGGATAAATTCGGAGGTTGATTACGAGGTCATGGTTGATGACGTAAATTCCGGGAACGTCGAGAAAATAATTTCAGGCGCCACGGTGGTGCTCGACGGGCTTGACAACTTCTACACAAGGGCGCTGATTAATGAGGCCTGCGTAAAAATGAGAATACCCTGGATCTACGGCGGTTGTATAGCCACGTATGGCAGTACCGCCACCTTCGTCCCGGGGATCACCCCCTGTTTCAACTGTCTCTTTCCCGGGGTGTCGGGGCACACCTCGCCGTTTACCTGCGACACTGTTGGGGTGCTTGGCCCGATCGCTTTTATGGTTGCGGCCTGGGAAGCCTCGGAGGCATTGAAAATACTGGTTGGGAAGCAAGATCAGGTATCGCGCGGACTGACCTTCATCGAGCTCTGGCACAACAGCGTCACCATCGCTCCGGTAGAACGGCTGCAGGGGTGTCCCGTATGCGAAAAACAAGAGTTCAACCTGTTGAACCGCTCGGGCGACCTGATGACCACGTCCCTCTGCGGTCGGAAAGCGGTTCAGGTGGTGCCGGCGGGGAGCACCAAAATTAACTTCGAGCTGACCCTGGAGACGCTGAGCAAGATCTTCCAAGTGGAGCATAATGCCTACCTGCTGAGGTTTCGCTGCGGGGAATATGAGATTGTTCTTTTCCGTGACGGCAGGGCGATTGTTTTCGGAACCGAAGATCCCCAGGTGGCCAGGAGTCTTTACGGGAGATACATAGGAGGGTAACCGGAGTGGACGGCCCATTCGTATATCTCGACAATGCTGCCACCACGTGGCCGAAGCCGGAACCTGTTTATAAAGCGGTTGATGAAACCATGCGGGAGTTCGGGGCCAATCCCGGCCGTTCCTCGCACCATATGTCCCAGCAGGCCGAGCGGATCATTGCAGACGCCAGGCATGCAGTGGCACGGTTCTTCAACGCGCCTTCCCCCGAGCATGTGGTCTTTACCCTCAACTGCACCGACTCCCTCAACATTGCCCTGAAGGGCCTGATAAAACCCGGGGACAGGGTGGTTACCGGCCCCTACGAGCACAACTCGGTGATGCGGCCGCTCCGCAGCCTGCAGCGTTCGGGGGTATCCGTGGCGGTGGCCCGGGGAACCGGCGATTTTCAGATCGATCTCGATCACTTCCGCGAGTTATGTCATGCCGGAATCGACTTTGCCGTAATTTCGCACGCATCGAACGTAACCGGATGTCTCTCGTCGGTCCGTGAAATCGCCGGGATCGTTCACGAGCAGGGTGGTATCCTGATTCTGGATGCCGCTCAAAGCGCCGGAGTTGTTGAAGTGGATATGGACAGGATGGGGATCGATATACTTGCTGCCCCAGGACATAAAGGCCTGTTGGGCCCGATGGGCGTAGGGATTTTAATCCTCGGCAGGGATATCCCCGTCGATCCCTTCAGGGAGGGGGGAACGGGCATCAAGTCTGAAGGCGATTACCAGCCGGAGGAATTACCGTGGCGCCTGGAAGGGGGAACCGCCAATCTCCCGGGAATCGCCGGGCTGCTCGCCGGAATCCGCTTTATTGAGTCGGTGGGGATAGGCTCCATCGCAAGCCACGAAGCAGAACTTGCCCGGCAACTGGTGGAAGGCTTAAAGGGAGTGGACGGTGTGCGGCTGTTCTGTGATCCCGTTGATCCCAAAACCGGTGTCGTTTCCTTTACCCTGGATGCAATGGACGTCGCCCTTGCGGGCACGATCCTTGATCAGGCTTTCAAGATCGGGGTGCGTACCGGACTGCACTGCGCTCCGGCGGCCCATAAAGCCCTGGGAACATTTCCGTCGGGTACGCTGCGGGCGAGTTTCGGCTATTTCAACGATGAAAGCCATGTGGAGCGGCTTGTCGCCGCCGTAAGGCAGCTTTCAAAAACCTGTTAGGATTATAAACCCGGTTAGGTCCCAGACCCGATTTCTCCGTAAATAATATTTTAGCGTTTTCTTCTACAGGTTTACCGGGTGTTATCCCGGCATTCTTTTTTTATTTTAATGAAGGAACCGCGGCCGGAAAAGGAGTATATACTAATTTAACGTATTTCCTTCTCGGAAAGGTGGTGATCGCTTGTTAATTCTGGGAATCAACGGGAGCCCCAACAAAGACGGAAATACGGCCTTTTTACTGCGCCAGGGACTGGCTGTGGCCCAGGAAATGGGGGCCGAGACCCGCTTGATCCAGGTGTCGGAGGTTCTTGCCGGCCTTGATTCCCCATTCTGTGATGCCTGTGCAACCCCTTGTGACGGGAGTTGCGGTGATGGTAACAGGTTGGGTGAGGTTCTCGAACTGCTGCGCAGGGCCGACGGCATGCTGGTCGGGAGCCCGGTTTACTTCGGCTCAATCTCCGGCCAGTTGAAGGCATTCTGGGACAAAACCAGGGTGCTCCGCAGTGAAAAGGCCCTCTTAAATGTGGTTGGGGGCGGGGTCACCGTCGCCGGAGCCCGTTTCGGGGGTCAGGAGACCGCCCTCAGGGCAATCCACGATCTTATGCTTGTCCAGGGGATGATCCTGGTAGGGGACGGCCTGCGGGATTATGACTGCGGCCACCAGGGGGCCTGCGCCCACAGCCCGGCCGGACAGGATGAAAACGGCATCAAACGCACCGGTATTTTAGCGCGGCGAATCGTAGAGGTAGCCAGAGCCACGGAGGGCTTGCGAATCCGAAAGAGGGGGTGAGCCCGTGGGGGAGCGATGTGTAAGAGCCGAAATAGAGGCAAGAGAGCGGGAGTATCTCTCCCGCTACGCAACCCTGAGCGCCTGCAGCCGGGGAAGGGAGAGGGAAGAGGCGCCTTGCCAGGTGAGGACGGCTTTCCAGCGCGACCGCGACCGGATCATCCACTCCAAGGCTTTCCGGCGCCTCAAGCATAAAACCCAGGTCTTTATCGCTCCCGAGGGTGATCACTACCGCACGCGCATCACCCATACCCTGGAGGTTTCCCAGATCTCCAGGACCATCGCCCGTGCCCTGAGGCTGAACGAGGACCTGACGGAGGCGATTGCCCTCGGCCACGATCTGGGCCACACCCCATTCGGGCATTCGGGTGAGCAGGCATTGAACGAGGTGTTTCCTCCGGGCTTTCGCCATAACGAACAAAGCCTGCGGGTTGTGGAAAAGCTCGAGGGAAGGGGTGGTTTGAACCTGACCTGGGAGGTACGGGACGGCATCCTGCACCACACCGGGCCGGGGATACCGGCCACCCTGGAGGGTCAAATTGTCAAGATCGCCGACCGGATCGCCTACATCAACCATGACATTGACGATGCCCTACGGGCGGGGATTATCAGGGAAGAGGACCTCCCAAAGGAAAGCCTCGAGGTGCTCGGGACATCTCACAAAAGCCGGATCAACACCATGGTCGTGGACATGATCGAGAACAGTTGGGAAAAAGACACCATCTCGATGGGAGAGGCCGTACAGCGGGCCACGGACCTCCTCCGGGACTACCTGTTTAAAAACGTTTATATCGGTTCGGTGGCAAAACAGGAGGAGCAGAAGGCGCGGCGCATCATCAAGATGCTCTACCGCTTCTACGTGGAGCAGCCTGAATTCCTCCCACCCGAATTTCAGGAGAAGATCGAAGCAGAGGGGATCGAGCGGTGTGTGGTGGATTACGTGGCGGGCATGACCGATCGCTTTGCAATAAGGACCTTTGAGAAATACTTCTTACCCTTCGCCTGGTCGGATTAGCTGTTTGCATTTAGTTGGTAAAGCAGGAGATGCGGGGAAAGAAGCGAACTAAGTAATGATTACGGCGAACAGGTGATTTCCATGGCGGGTCCGCTACCGGAAGATTTTCTCGAGACTGTGCGCAGCAGGATCGATATAGTTGACCTCATAGGAGAATATGTGGTTCTAAAAAAAACTGGCCGGAACTATGTGGGTTTATGCCCGTTCCATGCGGAAAAAACCCCGTCCTTTACAGTATCCCCTGAAAAACAGATCTTCTACTGCTTTGGCTGCGGTACAGGTGGTAATGCCTTCACTTTTATCATGAAAAAGGATCGCCTCACCTTTCCGGAAGCAGTTGAGTTCCTGGCACACCGGGTCGGTCTGGAGTTGCCCCGTTCTGAGCAAAGCCGGGAAAGGTACGTCCGTAAAGAAAAGTATTACGAAGTAAACGCCTATGCCGCAGAATTTTATCATAGTGTTTTACTGGAGGCACCGGAAGGGGAGGAGGCTCGCTCCTACCTGCAAAAACGGGGATTGAAGGAAGAGACCTGGAAGCGCTTTTTGCTGGGCTTTGCTCCCCAGGACGGCGGCAAACTGCTGGACTTTCTTCTCAGAAAGGGGTATGACCGCCGGTTTTTAGCCGAATCCGGGCTGTTTGTGAGCCATTATGACCAGTTGCGTGACCGCATGTCCGGCCGGGTGATCTTCCCTATCTTTGACGGGCAGGGGCGCTGCCTCGGTTTTGGGGGTCGTGCCCTGGGGGAAGAGCAGCCCAAGTATTTGAATTCTTCGGAATCCTTCGTGTTCAGCAAAGGCCGCACACTCTACGGGATTAATTTTGCGGCGCCTGCAATCAGGGAAAAGGGGCAGGCCCTGGTGGTCGAAGGCTACATGGACTGCATTACCGCGCACCAGCACGGTTTTACCAATACCGTTGCCTCTCTGGGGACGGCCTTTACCCACGAGCAGGCCAGGCTGCTGCTGCGGTATACCCGGGATGTAGTACTGGCCTTTGATCATGACGCTGCCGGTTCGGCAGCTTCCCTGAGAGGTGCCGGCTACCTCCAGGAGTTGGGTGCCCAGGTCTCCGTTTTGGATCTGCCGGCGGGGAAGGACCCGGATGAGTTCCTGCGGACCTACGGACGGGAAGCATTTGCCGGTGTCCTGAAAAACCGCACCATGTCTTTCCTTGGGTTTAAAATAGAGCAGTTGATGCGGCAGCACGATCCGGAAACCGTGCCGGGAAGGGCCGAGATCGTCGGCGGCATCCTGGAGGATCTGGCCAGGGTGGAGAACCTTGTGCTGCGGGAGGGTTATATCAGGCAGGCGGCGGAACGTTTAGGGGTCTCCGAAGAGGCCATCCGCTCAGAACTTGTGCGCTACCTTGGCAGGAAGCAGGGAAGAAAGGATAGAAATGAAAAAATTAGATATAATATGGAACAAGGCAAACAAATTTTCGTAAATCAGAGCGCAAGCGCATCTGAGGCCGCCAGGCGTGGCCTTTTTCGATTTATGTGCCTGGACCCCGAGGTCTGGGAACTGGTAAAACAGGAGTTGGGTCTCGCAGTTTTTCAGGGCAAGCTGCGCCGTTACCTGGATCTCGTGGCAGAGGTTGGCTGGGGGAGCCCGGCCGAACTCCTGAACAGGGTCGATGAAGAGGATCAGGCGGAATTAGCCAGCCTGCTCTTGCAAGGGGATGAGCAGGAAATCGACCGGCAGCAGCAAAAAAGGATGATCGATGACTACCTGCGTATTTTAAAAAGAGAGCGGTTGAAGCAGGAAATCGAGCGAAGTCAAGCGGCGTTGCAAGAATGTGAAAAGAATCAAGACCAAGCAGGAATTAATAACATCTTGGCAGAATTACATACCTTATATCAAGAGCTTGAAAAGTTAAAGAGTACGGGTTGATAGGCACGTACCAGCATATGTCCCAGGAAGGAGGGATCAAAATGAAAGAGGAACAACTGAAAGTTGATGCAGTAAAGGATTTAATCCAGAGAGGCAAGAAAAAGGGAGTTCTCACCTACCAGGAGATCATGGATACGCTGCAGGGGATCGATTTGAGCCCGGATCAGATAGACAGCATTTATGAGCATTTCAACTCCCTGGGGATCGAGATCATGCCCGGCAGAACAGATGGTCCTGCCCTTGATAAAGACGGGGATGGTGTTCCTTCCGAAGAAGAGATCGAGGTGGATCTTTCAGTTCCGGAAGGGATAGCCATCGATGATCCTGTACGCATGTACCTGAAGGAGATCGGCAGGATTCCCCTGCTCACCGCCGAGGAGGAGATCGAGCTTGCGAAGCGTATTGAGCAAGGGGACGAAGAGGCCAAGCGGCGCCTGGCAGAGGCTAACCTTCGCCTGGTTGTGAGCATTGCCAAGCGCTATGTAGGCCGGGGGATGCTTTTCCTGGACCTGATTCAAGAGGGGAATTTGGGTCTCATCAAAGCTGTAGAAAAATTCGACTACCGGAAGGGATATAAGTTCAGCACTTATGCAACCTGGTGGATCAGGCAGGCGATCACGCGGGCTATTGCGGACCAGGCGCGTACCATTAGAATTCCTGTGCACATGGTGGAGACCATCAACAAGCTGGTAAGGGTTCACCGCCAGTTGCTGCAGGAATTGGGAAGAGACCCCACTCCTGAAGAAATTGCCAAAGAGATGGACATCCCGGTGGAGCGGGTGCGGGAGATCCAGAAGATAGCCCAGGAGCCGGTGTCCCTGGAAACCCCTATCGGCGAGGAAGAAGACAGCCATCTGGGCGACTTCATCGAGGATGAGGATGCCCTTGCGCCGGCTGAGGCCGCTTCCTTTATCCTGTTAAAGGAGCAGCTGGAGGAGGTTTTGGAGACGCTGACCCCCAGGGAGAGGGAGGTGCTGCGCCTGCGTTTCGGACTCGACGACGGCAAGGCACGCACCCTGGAAGAGGTGGGCCAGAAGTTCAAGGTGACCAGGGAGCGCATCAGGCAGATTGAGGCGAAGGCCCTGCGAAAACTGCGTCACCCGAGCCGAAGTAAAAAACTGAAAGACTACCTCGAGTAAGAAAAAGCCCCAACCCAAAGCAGGAGGGGCTTTTTTAGTGGGCGCCCGGCGTGGGCGCTAAGCAGGTGGTGAAAGTCCGCTGCAGGCGAGCGAGGCAGCAGAGAAGCCCTGACATTTATGGCTCCCTCGCCGGGGGAAAATATAACAGGCAGCCCGATATGGACCTGCTTATTGTGGGCTTCCGGTGGTTGTTTTCCTGGACTATCTTGACAACGCTGTTTGAAGACAAGCATGCGGGGCTATGGGGGCAGCAAAAAAGCCCTGGCTTGCAGGGCATGAGGGTTGTTCCTAATTCTCCCGGAACTTGTTGGTGATGGGCATCCGCCTGTCCTTGCCGAAGGCCCGGTGGGTGATCTTGACGCCGGGGGGTGCCTGTCTGCGTTTGTACTCGCTTTTGTTGATCATGGAAATGGCCTTATGTACATATTCCTGGGCAATGCCCTGTTGAATGATCTCGCCGGCGCTGTAATCCTGTTCCACGTATTTCTCAATGATCTGGTCAAGGACCGCGTAGGGCGGCAGGTCATCTTCGTCCTTCTGATCGGGCCGCAACTCGGCGGTAGGTGCCTTTTCCAGGATCCGCTGCGGTATCAGCAGTTTACCGGCTTTCCGGTTGCGGTAGTGGGCGAGCCTGTAAACGAGGGTTTTGGGTATATCTTTTAAGGCGGCGAAGCCGCCTGCCATGTCGCCGTAAAGGGTGGCGTACCCGGCGCTCATCTCGCTCTTGTTCCCGGTGGTGAGCACGATTCCGCCGAACTGGTTTGTCAAGGCCATGAGGAGGTTGCCCCGGATGCGCGCCTGGATGTTCTGCATGGTGATGTCCGCCACACGCCCGCTGCAAACCGGGAGGATGGCGGTCATGTAAGCATCATAGATATCTTTGATCGGTATGGTAAGCAGTTCGATGCCGAGGTTGGCGGCCAGTTGCTCCGAGTCCTCCCGACTTTCAACGGAGGTGATGGGGGAGGGCATGAATACACCTGTGACCCGCTCCCGTCCCAAGGCGTCCACCGCAATGGCAGCCGTCAGGGCGGAGTCAATGCCGCCGCTCAATCCGACGAAGGCACGGGAAAAACCGTTTTTGTTTACATAATCACGGACCCCTAGAACCAGGGCGGCGTACACCTCTGCCGCCTCTTCATACTCTTCCTTCCCCGGCCTGGCCTCCGGCGCTACCAGCGGGGGGTATGCCCTGCCGGAAGGCCCGGAAACAAAAACCTTCTGGACATGTCCCGGGGCTTCGGGCAGCATCCTGGATTCCCGGTTTCTGATGTCGTGAATGCGGGTGCGGAGGATTCTCTCTGTTTGCAGGTCCGCAACTATGAGATCCTCTTCGAAAGCCGGCCCCTTCCGGAGCAGGTTCCCCTGTTCATCAAAAATCAGGCTGTTTCCGTCAAAGACCAGTTCGTCCTGCGCCCCTACGAGGTTCACGTAAGCCAGGTAGCTGATGTTGTCAGCGGCGCGCACGGCCAGCATCTTTTCCCGCATCTGTTGCTTGCCTTTGTGGTAGGGGGATGCACTGAGGTTAAGGATTACCTGCGCTCCGGCCCGGCGTGTTTCCAGCACGGCGGGGCCGGTCGGATGCCAGATATCCTCACAGACGGTGACACCGACGTTCACCCCGGCACAGGTAAAAACAAGCCCGTTGGTTCCGCTCCGGAAATACCGCTTTTCGTCGAAAACACCGTAATTGGGAAGGTAGATCTTGTGGTAAACAGCAAGTACGCTGCCGCGATGGATGATCGCGGCAGCGTTGTATATTTCGCCTTCCTGGAGGTCGACAAACCCTACGGCCACCGTCAGTTCGAGGTTTTGGGTCCCTGCCGCCAGTTTCTCAAGGCAACGGCGATTTGCTTCGAGGAAGCTGGTTTTCAGCAGCAGGTCCTCCGGCGGGTAGCCGGTAATTGCCAGTTCGGGAAAACAAACCAGATCGGCCCCCAGTTCCGCAGCACGTCTGATGTAGCCGGATATTTTGCTGAGGTTGCCTTCGAAATCTCCCACTGTGGGATTAATCTGGGCCAGGGCTATACGCACCGATTTTCCCCTTCCTGCAGGTAAAAATGTGTTTGTTATTTTTTCGACGCAACCCCAGGAAATCCTTTCTTTAGTTATAGATCAAAGTAAAGATGGAACTCGTAGGGGTGCGGGCGGAGCCTGATGGCATCGATCTCCCGCTCCTTCTTGTACCGGATCCAGACGTCCAGCAGGTCCGAGGTGAACACGTTGCCCTTCATCAGGAAGTCGTGATCCTCTTCTAAAGCGGCGATGGCCTCTTCCAGTGATGAGGGGACGGTCCTGATCCCTTTTGCATCGTCTCCGTTCAATTCGTAAATATTCTTGTCGATGGGATCGCCCGGGTCCATCTCTTTCTGGATGCCGTCCAGGCCGGCCAGCAGCAGTGCCGCAAAGGCCAGGTAGGGGTTGCAGGTGCAGTCCGGCGGCCGGAACTCGATCCGCTTGCTCTTCGGGCTTTCCGAGTACATCGGGATGCGCACCGCTGCACTTCTGTTTCTTGACGAATATACCAGGTTCACCGGTGCTTCAAATCCGGGAACCAGCCGCTTGTAAGAGTTGGTCGTCGGGGCACAGAAGGCCATCAGCGCAGGGGCATGATGGAGCAGTCCGGCGATGTAGTGCTTGGCAAGCTTGCTGATCAATGCATACCCGTTGGGATCGTAAAACAAATTGGTATCCCCCTTCCACAGGGACTGGTGGGTATGCATTCCGGAGCCGTTATCCTGGAACAGCGGCTTGGGCATAAAGGTTACAACCTTATTATGGCGCCGTGCCACGTTTTTTACTATATACTTGTACTTCATGCACTTGTCGGCCATGCTGGTCAGGGTGTCGAACTTCATGTCGATTTCGGCCTGGCCGCCGCTGGCCACCTCATGGTGGTGTACCTCAACGCCGATGCCCGCCTCCAGCAGGGTGCAAACCATTTCGCTGCGCAGGTCCTGGAAGGAATCGTGGGGCGGTACCGGGAAATAGCCCTCCTTGTAGCGCGGCTTGTACCCCAGGTTGGGCATTTCATCACGGCCGGTGTTCCATTCCCCTTCTATAGAATCGATGAAGTAATACCCGGAATGGACGTTCTGGTCAAAGCGGATGTCGTCGAAAATGAAGAACTCCATTTCGGGCCCCCAGTAGCTGACATCGGCAATCCCGGTCTCCTTTAGATAGGCCTCGGCCTTTTTGGCCACGTAGCGAGGATCCCGGGTGTACGGTTCCTTTGTGATCGGGTCGTAAATGTCGCAGATCAGGGAGAGGGTGGGGGCCTTGCAAACAGGGTCGACGATGGCCGTGCTGGGGTCCGGGATCAGGATCATGTCGCTCTCCTGGATTTCCTGGAACCCGCGGATGCTGGATCCGTCGAAGCCGAGCCCTTCTTTGAAAACGTCCTCACATAGCTCTTCCACGGGGATGGTGAAGTGCTGCCAGAGTCCCGGCAGGTCGTTGAACTTCAGGTCGACGAACTTTATCCCCTTTTCCTTTACAAATGCCAATACTTCCTCCGGTTTCATAGCTTAACCTCCCATTAATGTTTTAAACTTCATCAATCAACCGCATGAAACGCAATATATTAACTTGCAACACCCCCTGCCTTAAATAAAGAGACCCCTACTGTAGAACCAGCAGGAGCTCCCTTGCCCCAAAAAAGTGAAAGCCCTCCTGGTGAAGGAGGGCTCCGTTACCCTGGTCGATCGTAGACAACCGCGCCTACACAATTATTCTTTGCTCTTAATTATATTCGCTTCTATTTTATTGTCAACGACAGCCGTACAAAAATACATAATACATTTTCTTTATTCTTTATAGACTTCCTTGTCCATCTTGATGCCACCCTCAGAATTGGAAATGCAACCAGGATCTGCAGCGAGCGAAAGTCAGACTATGGACACCTTGTAATCCCGCAGCCAGATATTGACCTGGACGTAGTATGCCAGAAGCTGGGGGTAGCCCATGAGCTGGCTGAACCAGGGCTGGTCGAAATCCTGCTCTCGAAGGGCGAGCCGGCGGAAGGCTTCGACATCGAGCAAGGGGCGAAGAGGAGAGGCCGGGTCATCTAACATTCGCAGGGCGAGGGTGCGCACCGCTTCCAGGTAGGCAGGATGGTGGGTCTTCGGGTAAGGGCTCTTCCGCCGCTCCAGCACGTCGTCCGGCAGCACGTCCTTTAAAGCCAGACGCAGGACGCCCTTTGCCATATTGCCGGACGTCTTCATGTGCCAGGGAATGTTCCAGGCGTACTGGGCAAGGCGGTGGTCGCAGTAAGGGACGCGCACTTCCAGCCCGGTGTACATGCTCATGCGGTCCTTGCGGTCGAGGAGGATCGGCATAAACCGTGTGATGTTCAGGTAGAGCATCTCCCGCATGCGGGCTTCTGCCGGATTTTCCCCAGGCAATCGCGGCACTTCCGCCAGTGCCTCATGATAGCGATCCGCCAGGTACTCTTCAGGCCGGATGCTGACCCGGATTCCTGGTGCCAGCAGACGCATCCGTTCGGGCAGCATGCGGATCCAGGGAAAAGTTCCGCAGTTCAGGCTATCCTCCCGGTAAAACCAGGGATAGCCACCGAAGATCTCGTCGGCGGACTCACCGGAGAGGGCCACTGTGGCGTTCTTTTTAATTTCCCGGGAGAAGAGGTAGAGGGATGCGTCCACGTCGGTCATGCCCGGCAGGTCGCGGGCATGTACCGCGGTTTCAAGCGACTCCACCAGTTCCGGGGTATCAATGACGATGTTATGGTGTTCCGTTCCCAGGAAGTTTGATACCCTTTCTATCCACGGCGCGTCCGGGTTTGTCTCGTACTGGTTGGGTTCGAAATACTTGCTGTTTTCCCTGTAGTCGACGGAATAAGTTTTCAGCCGCCCCATTCCGTTGCGGACAAAGGCGCGGGCGGCATAGGCGGTGATGGCGCTGGAGTCCAGTCCGCCCGAAAGGAGCACGCAGACCGGCACATCGGCCACGAGCTGGCGCTCGACCGTATCCCGGAGCAACTCCCGCAGTTTGGCGGCGGTGGTTTCCAGGTCATCTTCATGGGGGTAGCTCTGCAAGCTCCAGTACCGCCTTTCGCGGATACCGTTGATGCCATACGAGAGACAGTAACCCGGCTTGAGTTCCAGAATGCCGCGGAAAACGCCGTGCCCTGGTGTTCTGGCCGGTCCCATGACAAAGATTTCGGCCAGCCCTTCGGCGTCCACCTCAGGTTTGATCAAGGGATTGGCCAGGATGGCTTTTAACTCGGAACCGAACACGAAAGCGCTGCCTTTCCGGGCATAGAACAGGGGCTTGACACCCAGGCGGTCCCTGGCCAGGAAAAGAATGCGGTCGGCTTCGCTCCAGATGCCGAAGGCAAAAATGCCGTTGAAGCGTTCAACACACTGCTCCCCCCACTCGATGTAAGAAATGAGCAGCACCTCGGTGTCGGAATGGCTCTGAAAGGTGTAACCCTGCGCCTCCAGTTCGCTTCGCAGTTCATTGGTGTTGTAAAGTTCCCCGTTGTAGACTATGACGTAGGAGCGATCCCCGCGCCGGCGAACCATCGGCTGTCCTCCTCCTTTCGGGTCCACCACAATCAGGCGGCGGTGTAGCAGGGCGGCCTCCGGCGAGATCCACATTCCCGCCTCGTCGGGACCGCGCCTTGCCATGGTGGCGCTCATCGCCTCCAGCACTGGCAGTTGTGTCCTCAAATCCCTCTTCCAGTCTATCCAACCCGCTATTCCACACATCCGGTTCATCACCTCAGGTATTATCAAAATAAAAGGCGCCATGTTGACATAATTTCAACCTCATGGCGCCGTTGCCAGAGTTCTCATTTTCGGTTTTCAAAATATATTATGCCGGACCCTCAAAATATGACTTTTCCAGTTGATAAGTACTTATACATTAAAAAAGTGGATTGTATTTCCGGCGGGCATCGATCGTATACAAACCGAATAAATCCGGTCGCCGTGTATCTTTTAAGGGAAAAACCGGTGTGCGGCGGATAAACCCTGCCGTCATGTTTTGGCCGAGGGGGTTAAGTATACATGATACTTTGCGAAAAATGGTTGAATTTATGAAATGTTCGGGTATCATATTAAGCAAAATTAATAATTCCGGTGAGGCAGCCGGATGACCGGGATGAAGAAGTCCCCGTAAAAATACGTACGGGGACTTTGCATTTCTCCTCAGCTTGCTTGAATGGTAGATCAGGTATGACGCCAGAACTGCACGGTGGCTGGACCTGCGAGGCAGTATACCGCAGGAAGAGGATAATAAACCATTGGCGGACCGGAGTGCAGGCCGGTGAGGGTGTGGGTACGGACCTTGCCGTGAACGATAGGCGGGATGTTGCGAGATGAAGTTGTCGGATGATGATGTGATAATCCCTTTCTTTCAACCGATAATAGCGGTGGATACGAGAAAAATAAGTGGTTATGAAGTGCTGGGTAGAGTACGGACACGGGACGGCGTTTACAGCCTCGGGCCCTTTTTCCACGACCCCGCAGTTCCCGAGGGCGCCAAGGTTGAGGCCGACCGCCTGATACGGCAGAAAGCCCTGGAGCTGGTAGCGGCGACGGGTATCAAAGCAAATGTATTCCTTAATATTCAACCGCAGTGGGCTTGTTCGTTTCTCGGCCGTGCCGAACGTCTCCCGACCCTTGACTACTTACAAACGTACGGTATACCTGGTGACCAGATCGTGATTGAAATAAGTGAGGCGGGAGCTTTTGTGACTCCAAAGGATCTGGCCGAACTCGCCGGCAGATACCGCGAAGCCGGTTGCAAAGTTGCGCTCGATGATTTCGGGCTTGAATTTAACAACCTTGAAAGGATTTTTATCCTCAAGCCGGACTTTTTAAAGATCAGCACCGCGTTATCAGGAGGTACCAGCAACAAAGCGATCTTCTGTTCTCTGCTGAAAGTTCTTGGCCTTTTTGCCCGGGAAACGGGCCTAGAGTTGATGCTCGAGGGCGTGGAGACCGAGACACAGTTTCTGGAAGGGCTTGATGCGGGCGTGCGGTATTTTCAAGGTTATTTCTTCGCCCCTCCGCAACCGGGACTTCTGAATGAAGATGGTTTTGCCGCTCTGGTTGCGCGAGAGTTAGATCGTTATGCAAGCGGAAAGGTCAAACATCGGAGCGGCGAACTGGAGATCGTTGAGCAGATGAACGCGTTGTTGAACGATCTGTCGAACGCTGCAGACCGACTGGATAAGTGTCTCTGCTGGTTGCTTTGCGCTGCGTCACCATCGTGGATCAGGGTTTATGTTTGTGACGGTTACGGCTACCAGCAAACGCCCAACTACGTCAGAAACGGCATGGGTAACTGGCTTCCCCAGTACGAGTACGTCGGGCGCAACTGGTGCTGGAGGCCGTACTTTTTGCCCTATGTAGTCGAAGCCGCCCGGAAAAGACAAGGGGTTCTCTCAGCAGAGTACCTGGATCTGGAGTCGCACCGGCCCATTCGCACGTTCGTTTACCCTCTGGGCGCCGACCGCTTCCTGTTTATTGACCTGGATGCTGACTCCGAGGGGTTCGCCGGAACAGAAGAAAGAGACCCCGGTTGAGGGGGATGAAAGAAAGTAGCTGAGGTGTACTTACGCTGGCCGATGTGCGGTAGGATAAGCCCCCCTTTTTATATTTTTATTTTTGGTGAACCCCCCTTCTGACCGGTAAGGGAGTTTCTAAAGTATACATGATACTTTGCGAGAAAAGGCTGAATTTACGAAATGTTCGGGTATCATATTAAGCAAAATTAATAATTCCGGTGAGGCGGCCGGATGACCGGGATGAGGAAGTCCCCGTAAAACAGCGACGGGGGCTTTTGCATTTAAACGGCGGTTTTGCCGGATGTAAATCGAGTGTATCACCTGTAAGCCGTCCTGCAGGGAAGCACCAAAGCCAAAGGATGGTGGGAGTACCGTGATGACAACATGGTTTCGAAAGGCAGGGAAGACCGTTTTGAGCGAAAGAGGCCGTGCTCGGGTGAGTAACGGCGCAGTTCTTACAGACAGTCTGGCCCGGGATGCACCGGGGAATCAAGAAATAAAGTTACTTCTCAAGGAAATGGAACGGCTTGCCGCAGGGCAGTTGGCCGAGCCGGTAGACGTCACACATTATACAGGACTGCATCGCGATCTGGCGGTGTGTGCAGAGAAAATCCGCCAACTCATCTTCGGTTTCGCGGCCGAACTGCAGGTCACGGCTGCCCAGGTAGCTTCCGTAGGAGAACAAATACAGGACGCAGTGACCCAATCCGATCACCTTGTATCTGCCTTCGATGCCTTAAAAGCCAATGCCGCCTCTATTGAAAGGCAGCACTGCGCAGGGTTCGGATGACCTGTAAAGAGCAGCTGGCGGATAAGATTCTGCGGCCTTTGCAGGGCCCGGGTAACGTGAGTTGGGTAGAAAGAAAGGAGGATGTCCTGTGCAGGCGTTAGTGGTGCAGCATGTGGCCTGTGAGGGCCCAGGGCTGCTTGAGCATGTGCTTGTTGAAAAAGGCTGGCGGCTGGATATCAGGTGCATGGACCGGCCGGGGGCGGCCCTGCCGGAAAGTCTGGGGAACCATAATGCCTTCGTAATTCTTGGGGGGCCGATGGGAGCCTATGAGGAAGAGATTTATCCTTATCTTCTCCAGGTGCAGGAGTTGATACGGGAAGCGGTAAGAATGCGTCTGCCCACCCTGGGGATCTGCCTGGGCGGCCAGCTGATCGCCCGGGCGCTGGGAGCAAAAGTGGAGCCGAACCCGGTCAAGGAGATCGGCTGGTACCGGGTTCGTTTGACTCCGGCAGGCCGGCTGGTGCCGCTTTTTACCGGTATGCCGCCCGAGATGCCGGTTTTTCAGTGGCACGGCGATACCTTTGCCTTGCCGAAGGGGGCATTGTTGCTTGCCGAGGGGGATTCGTGCCTCAACCAGGCGTTCGTCTACGGGGCGCATGTTTACGGCGGTTACGCGTGGGGGCTCCAGTTCCACCTGGAAGTATCTCCGGAAATGATCGAGGAGTGGGCAAAGCTCTATGCCGATGAACTTGTCGATTTCGGCGGGCCCGGAGCGGCGGATAGGCTTCTTCAGGAAACCAGGGCCCGCTGGGAAAAAATACGGCCCTTCCAGGAGCTTTTCCTCAATAATGTCGAAAAGGTCCTGCGGGGTACCGGTCTCGCCGGGTGATTTACCTCAACTCTCTAAAAGTATACATGTATACTTTGTAAAAAAGGGTTGTATTTCTGAAATAATCGAGTATTATTTTAAATAAATTATTATACGGCGAGGCAGCCGGTAGTTGGGATAAGGGAGTCCCCGAATTTATTCGGGGGCTTTGCATTTCCAGAGGTTGCGAAGGCCAAAGGATTTGCGCCGGAGTCTGCAGGGCGGCGGTACCGGCCAGGCAGTGATGCCCCTGTTTGAGGAACGCAGAGGTTCCGGAAAGCAGGGGTTTTTCGTTTCTTAGCTTCGCAGCGCCTCTGATGGGAGTTTATCAGACGGAGGGGATTGAGTTGTTAATTGGTTTGGTTATCATTCTGCTCTTAATCCTGACATTACCTTTCCTTGTTAAGAAAGTTGAGAATAATATGGAACTCTTCCTCCTTGTCATGGGATTGCTGGCAACCATCTGTTCCGGCGTTATAAACAATAGCTTGATTGTAGGAATTCTAAAAAACCACCTTTTGTATATGATTACAGCTGCAGTCTTATTTTCCGGTATCCTGTTTAAAATCCTGCAGGGGCGAATCAAGCGTGTTCTTGATATTGTATTGCGTTTCATCCCCCTTAAAGTATTTATTTTTCTTATGGTCATTGCTCTGGGGTTGATGTCAAGCATGATTACGGCAATCGTTGCCGCCCTGGTTCTGGTAGAAATCATCAGCAATCTACCCATGAGAAGATCTGACAAAATACGCACGGTTGTTGTTGCATGCTTTGCGATCGGTCTGGGAGCGGTCCTGACTCCGATCGGCGAACCGCTTTCGACCATTGTTGTCTCCCGGTTGGAGCAGGATTTCTGGTACCTTGCGGAAGAGATGGGGATGCTTATTATTCCCGGTATAGTGGCGATGGGGCTGTTGGGAGGCATCATGATCAGGAGGGGTACCCCGGAAATAGACGATGATGTTCATCATCAAGAGACGGAATCCTATTCTGAGATATTGCTCCGGTCAGCCAAGGTCTTTGTCTTCATTCTGGCACTAGAGTTTCTAGGCGCCGGTTTTAAACCGGTGATCGACAAATATTTAATTCATCTGGACAGCAAGGTCTTATACCCGATCAATATGCTGTCGGCAGTCCTGGATAATGCGACCCTGGCGGCGGCGGAAATCAGTCACAAAATGAACAGCACTCAAATAGGTGCCATTTTGATGGGGTTGTTAATCAGCGGTGGGATGTTGATTCCCGGAAATATCCCTAATATTATTTCCGCCAACAAGTTAAAAATCAGCAGCCAGGAATGGGCATGGCACGGCATGCCTTTGGGTCTGGTCATGATTGCAATTTACTACCTCGTCCTTTTTGTGATATAGCAGTTGGTCGGCATGGAGCTATCGGGCATGCCGGAATGGGAATTTTGTAAAGCTGGAGACTGCATCGCGGCAGAAACAGGGAGGTAGCGGCTACCTCTGTAAGGGAACGATGGTGTTTCTAACTGAGGTTTGCTTGATCAAAAACTTGGTCATGAAAGGGGGGATCTCGAATTAGTAGGCATTATGAAAAATACCGGAAGAGAGGGGGTAAGGATCGCCTAATCTTTTAGTTAAAAGGTAGGAGCAATTTGTCTTGAGGAGGTAGAAAGTATGAAAAAGGTGCGAACCTTTCTGGTAATTTTCAATATATTTCTTTTAGTAATGCTTCTTTTCGGATTTGTATCGACTGCTCTGGCGGCCGATCCCACCGGAGCGGAAACCTTGAAAGAAAACGCTGAAGCCCCTGTAGACTATGTGTGGGTGCTTGTCTCCGGATTTCTGGTCTTCTTCATGCAGGCGGGATTTGCAATGGTGGAGACCGGGTTCTGCCGGGCGAAAAATGCCACGAACCTGCTCAGCAAGAACCTGATCGACTTTGTGGTGGCTTCTCTTGTGTTGTTCGCCGTAGGTTACGGATTTCTTAAGGGTAAGGATGTGGCGGGATTTATCGGAACGGGAAACTGGTTTCTGCATGGAGATTCTTATGATGTTGGGGTTTACCTGGATTTCTTCTGGCAACTGGTGTTCTGTGGTACGGCTGCAACGATCGTTTCCGGGGCGGTCGCCGAGCGGCTTAAGTTCCCTGCTTATTTGATCTACACCTTTTTCGTCAGCCTTCTTATTTACCCCATTTATGCCCACTGGGTATGGGGTGGCGGCTGGCTTTCCAAGCTGCCTTTCGGATTGGGGCATTTGGACTTTGCAGGCTCGGGTGTTGTTCACACCATCGGCGGTATGGTGGGCCTGGCGGGTGCTATGGTACTAGGACCGCGTTTCGGGAAGTACGGGCGTGACGGCAAACCGCGCCCCATTATCGGACACAATATGGCTCTCGCCGCACTGGGTACCTTTATCCTTTGGTTTGGCTGGTTCGGGTTTAACCCGGGCAGCACTTTCAGTGCACACCACCTCAGGATCGCTGTTGTGGCTGTAACCACAAACCTCGCGGCGGCGGCAGGCGCCCTGACGGCATTGATTACCGTTTACCTAAAAACCCGGAAGTGGGATCTGGGGATGGCATTGAACGGTACTCTGGGCGGCCTTGTAGCCATCACGGCACCGGCAGCCTGGGTGGAGGCCTGGGCAGCCGTGGTTATCGGTATAATTGCAGGGCTGATTGTTGTAGCAGGAGTATACTTTTTGGAATCCCGGGGCATTGATGACCCTGTGGGCGCGGTGAGCGTTCACGGTTTCAACGGGATCTGGGGCCTGTTAAGCGTCGGATTGTTTGCAGACGGTACTTACGGCGTCTATTCAATCGAAAAGCCCTTTGTCACCGGGCTCTTCTACGGAGGAGGCTTAGGCCAACTGGTCGCCCAGCTCATCGGTGTGGTGGTTGTGGTGGTATGGGCTTTCGGATTAGGTTATATACTGTTCAAGGTGATGGATTTGGTTTTCGGTATCAGGGTATCGCCTGAGGAGGAATTGACCGGCCTGGACATTCCCGAGCATGGAACTCCCGCCTATCCGGAGTTTCAGCGCCAGCGCACGACCCTGATAAATGCATCGTAAGGTTTTAAACTATCGGAGAAAGGAGGGCCTTTCTTGTTCAAGCTGGAGATCATCGTCCGGGAGGAAAGGCTTGAGGAAGTTATAGAAGCGCTCGGTGAAATTGGCTACCCGGGTATCTCGATTACCTCGATAGAGGGGCGGGGCCAGCAAAAGGGAGTTCAGGAGCAGTTTCGCGGGCGTGCCTACATCATACCCTTTCTTCCCAAGAGAAAGATAGAGGTTTTGATCAGCGAGAAGGATCTGGAAAAGGTTAAAGAGGCTGTAATCAAGGCAGCCAGAACCGGGGAACCCGGCGATGGAAAGATCTTCATCACGCCGGTAGTGGATGTGATTAGGATCCGCACCGGAGAGACGGGTGAGAACGCTATTTAAGCATTTATTATTTCTGCCAGCCTGCCGGTCCAACACGACTCAACCGGCGGGCTGGTACTTTTTTCTCCTGCCTGAAAATGTTTTCGTTATATCCCGAGTTTGGCAACAGTTTTTACCAAACCCTCAGCCGCCCTCCGGGCCTTTTCCAGACCTCTTTTTTCTAAGCATCTTTTCGACTTACCGGCTGCATATTAGATTCACACCGGCAGGAACTGCCTGCCCACATATCCCCCACCTTCAGCTACATAAATGGATGAAAGCTGTATTGGTTTACATAATTACATTTCTAAGCTCCGATAGCTTTTTTCCGCCAGAACCAACTGCCCCTGGTAGAGTCCAACCGCCGCTCCGCCGATCAGTAGTAATAGGATGAGGAAACCCGACCACCACGGTACTACGAGGGCGAGCCCCACTCCAGCTACAGTGAAAACGCCCAGAAACAACAGTGTTGCCAGCATGGCAAAGAGGACATTTAAGTTGTTTTTTACGGCACGCTGGGGGTTGTCCCAGTCAAAGAAAGGGTGCAGGAGATCGATCAGTATCCCCAGAGCCGTCACCGCTGCGGTCCCGGCCAGGTTGAGGATGAAGAGCGCCAGTATATCGCCTGGGCCAAGCCGCGCGATAACAACGGCCAGTACAAAAAATGGCATGGTGCAGAGGTAATTAACCCCGAGGATATACCAGAACTTGGCCTTCACCTGATCTCCCGGCGGAACCGGGATCAACCGGGAAATGAAGAAGAGCCGCCCCTCCCGGGAAAGGGCGGAAGCGGCAAGGGGAAGCGTCCCGGCGATAAAGGTCGTAATTGCCGCGATAACCAGCTTGACGTAGGGATGTGTCGCCAAAAAAGGGGCGATTCTGTCAACAGGTAATTGATTACCCTGTGTGATCAACGGCAAAACCGCAATGACGGGTACGATCACCGCCACCGGAAGGACGTTCATCAGGTAAACCGGGGTTCGAACAAAAAGGCGGTGTTCCCTGAGAATAAGAGCCTTGAAGGGTGAGCGGGCACCCCAGGCAACCCCAACTTTACGCTTGGCCCGGCGGAGCCGGCCGACCTCTTCACCTTTCAGCAGCCCCTGGTAGAAGAACCTTTCCCCCAACAGCAGCATCAGCGCCAGGAGGACGACTGTAAGCACGAGGAAAAGCCCTAGGCTCAAGAGGCCTTCTCCGGTACCGGCATAAGCCAGGGCTTTGGTTGCCCAGACTGCGGGCGGAAACCCTCTCCCCAACTGGGTTAGCAGCGCTCCGTGGTTTTTCAGGATCTCCTGCAGGGAAGCGATCTCTTTCCCTTTTGGCAGGTACTGCACCAGGAATTGGAGCCCGAGGCCAAAGGCGATCATAAACACGTAGGTGAGGATTGTAAAGAGATCTTTCAGGCGCTTACTTCCGGCCCGGCTCATTAAGGGTATGACAATGGCCGCCGCAGGGGCGAGGGGGATGACCGGAAACAGCAGAAAAATAACGACTGCCGTGAGTATGTAAATGAAGCCGAGCCCTTCTCCCCTACCAAAGATGACAAGAGGGGGAATTAATAGAAAGGCGAGCACCAGGTACTGGTTGGCCATAACCAGGGAGAACTTGGCGGCTATTACCTGGAAGGGTTTAAGGGGCAGCGATACCAGGAAAGGCGCATCTTCGGTGAAGTAGAGTGTGGTGATCACTGAGCTGACCCCGAAGAAAAAGATAAGAAAAGCCGAGGCCAGGAGAGCGTACTCCAATCCCAGCGCCGGTTCACCGAGCATTTTTCCACCGGTGTATAGACCCCGGCTGATTAAATAGTAAAGGGAAAGAATGGTGAAACCGCCGAAGCCCAACCCGATCACGGCAAGGATAGGCTGCCAAAGTTCCCGCTTCTCCTTTACGTACTTTTGTTTCATTACCGAAATTCCGTAGTAATTACGAAAGGTGATCTTCAAGAGAGACAGGAATGCCCTCATTTTCCGTCAACTCCAGGAAGATATTTTCCAGGGTCTCTTTTTCCCGGTGTTCTTTGATTTCCTCGAGGGTCCCGCAGGCGATGATGCGACCCTTGTTGATGATGGCGATCCGGTCGCAGAGCCGCTCTGCCACCTCCAGGATGTGGGTTGAGAAGAATACCGTGTAGCCCTGGCGGCAATGTTCGGCCATCAGGTCCTTGAGCAGAAAAGCGGAACGGGGGTCGAGCCCTACCATCGGCTCATCCATGATCCAGACCGGCGGGTTATGGAGAAGGGCGCCGGTCAGAACGAGCTTCTGCTTCATGCCGTGCGAATAGCTCTGAACCAGGTCCCCGACGGCGTCCCTGAGCTCAAAGATCTCCAGGTAATGTTCGATGCGCTCCCGCCGCACATCATCCGGCACCTGGTAGACGTCGGCGAGGAAGTTCAGATACTCGCTTCCTGTCAGCCTGTCGTAGACCTGCGGCTGGTCGGGCACAAAACCGATCCGGCGTTTGGCGGCAATGGGATCCTTCAGCATGTCTATCCCGGCCACCCTGACTTCTCCCGCGTCCGGCCGCAGCAGCCCGACGATCATTTTGATGGTCGTGGTTTTGCCCGCGCCGTTCGGCCCCAGGAAACCGAAGATCTCTCCTGGCCTGACCGTCAGGCTGATGTTATCCACCGCTCTGACCTTTCCCTGGGCATAGGACTTCGATAAATTGCTCAGTTCAATCACGGGTTGTAGTCATTCCCTTCTCTACCGGTATTCACCGGCTTTCTTTTAATCTCCGGTGCCGGGCAGGTACAGTTCGACCCTGCGGCACTTCGGGCAGGCCCAGATCTCGAGTTCAATCATGTCTTCCCTCAGTTCAGCCCATTCTCCGAACAGCAGTTTCCAACCGCCCGTAGTGCCACCTGTACGAAATTCCCTTGTTCCAAGCATTTCCAGGGATACATTACACTGCTGGCAGCGTTTTTTCTCTTCGATCACTAAGTTTTCTCCTCCCTCCTGCGTTCGTAATTATTATATCCTCTCCAGCAGGATATAGAAATAAACAAAGATTTGCCGCGGGGTTGTATTTGATCTATACTATTAAAGGGAGTGTTTAATCACTGGTGCCTCAAACCCGGGAAAGGTGTGGCGGTTCGGGCTTCTGCGTTTACAGACATTGACTCAAGGGTGGCTTTGTCGTATAATGTAGTTGCCGCAGTATTCCTCGGTAGCTCAACGGTAGAGCATCCGGCTGTTAACCGGAGGGTTGCAGGTTCGAATCCTGCCCGGGGAGCCAGAGGGCCCATAGCTCAACGGCAGAGCACTCGGCTCATAACCGATTGGTTCCAGGTTCGAATCCTGGTGGGCCCACCATAGATAGGGGCGCGTAGCTCAGTGGGAGAGCGCTTGACTCACATTCAAGAGGTCGGAGGTTCAATCCCTCCCGCGCCCACCATTGAAAAACCTGAAATCCCCGTAACGACAAGGGTTGCGGGGATTTTTGAATTTGCCCCGAAATCCTTGTGAGACGGT
>DULK01000049.1 GCA_012840385.1 Syntrophomonadaceae bacterium | reverse complement strand
GTCTGTACTCGCATCCCGACCTGTCATCCTCGCTTCGCCTGTCCTGTTACCCGGCCTTCCATAGGTCGCTCGCCGGTAGACCCGTCGGGTATTTTCATACTCTGTTGGTGCCGCCGGAGGCGGCGTGATGGTCTACTGGGAAGTTTAGAGCCTCATGAGTTGAACCGAATGCTATCAGTCCCCGTCAAACTTGGTGAACTCCCGTGTACCGAAGAACGGTACGTGCGATGGTGTGAGAAGAAGGGGCTGGCTGCTTCTCCTACTCGTTTGGGGAATATTTTACCTGTCTTAAGACAAGCGGGGGGTAAAATACCTTTTTAATGAGGTGGGAGATGGATTGAAGAAGTTAAAGATTTGCAACAGGTATGAAAAAATGACTCCTGAAGAATTAGAAGAAGCTCTCAAGGATTTTCAAGGGCTTGGTGACCGGGTTCTTGAAGCGGTTGGGAAGGTTGCTCAGATCTTGATGCAGAACTGCATGACCAGGCAGTATTTGCCAAAACGGCAACGAAAAGATACGTTAATATCGAACTAATGCGTTGTCATCGGTTGCGGTGCCCAGCCCATTCTAGTAAAAGGCAGAGACAAAGAGAAAGGCAAAGGAGCGCTGAAGTAAGATGATAGCGATATATGCAAGAGTCTCGACCGGACTTCAGGTTACTGAAGGTACAAGCCTGGATGGACAGATCGAACTTTGCCTGAAAAAAGCTTTTGAACTCGGGTTTACAAAAGACGAGGTAAAAATATATAAAGAAGAGGGAATGACCGGGGAGGATATCGACAGGCCGACAATGAACCGGCTGAGAACCGATGTGTCCCTCGGTTTTATAACGCATGTTATATGCACGCACCCTGATCGCCTGAGCAGAGACCTTACGGATAAACTGATTGTTTGCAGGGAGTTCGAAAAACATGGCGTCCGATTGGTTTTCGTCGATACAGAATACCGAAACACACCCGAAGGGCAGCTGTTTTTCAACATGCAATCGGTCATCGCTCAATATGAACTTTCCCAGATTAAGAAGCGTACCATAAGGGGGAGGTTGGATACGGTAAGAAAAAAACAAAAAGTAATGCCCATGAGAGTACCTCCCTTCGGATACGATCTGACCGACGGCCGACTTGTAATAAACGAAAGAGAAGCAGAGTTTGTTAAGATGATCTATAACTGGTACGTTTTCGACCGGCTTACCATGAGACAGATCGGTGAAAAATTGTGTGCGCTCGGCTGCTATCCCAAGCGAGGGGAAAACAAGTACTGGAATGCAAGCTCAATCAGGAGAATCCTCACATCGGAAATTTACGTCGGGAGATATTATTACAACAGGCGAAGGTTTCATAAGCTCAAAGGTGAAAAAACTGCGGGAGGAAAACCGAGAAGAAAATACGAGTACCGGGACCGTTCGGAATGGATCGAGGTTGAGGTTCCGGCCATTATTGATGAGGCGCTCTTTGAAATGGCTCAACAACAGAAGATCAGAAACCGGAAGATCCTTTCCGGGCATATCAGGCACGACTATCTTCTCAGATCTCTGCTGAAATGCGGTAAGTGCGGGCATGCGTGGGTTAGCACCACATACCCCGGCGACCACGGAAAAACCTATCCTGTTTACAGGTGCAACAATAAATATCCCAGAAAGTTCGGAAGTAAGGAAGTCGGGGGCTGTGACACCAGAACGATAAGGGCCGATATGCTTGATGGGTATGTATGGAATCAGATCAAAGAACTGGTTCTAAACCCGGAATTGTTTTTGAAGGCGGCCCAGAAACAGGGGGATGCAGCTGCCGCAGCGCTCAGAAAGACCCTGGACGCGGTTGATAAGCAAATAGAAGTCAAGGAAAAAGAAAAAGAGAAGATCAAGAGGATGTTCGTCCTAGAAACCATCTCAGAGGACGAAATGAGAAGCGATGTGGCGAGAGTAAACCAGGAGATCGAACGCCTTCAAGCCGAGGCAAAGAAATACAAAAACTTATTGAACGCCAGGAGGAGAAACCTCAGGAGCATAGATATAGTAAATCGATTGATAAATACCATAAAGCATGGTATCGAGAGCGAGGAAGAAGATAAAAAGGCTCTCTTGTTCAGGGAAAAACGTAACATTATTGAAATGCTCGTTAGTGAGATAATTGTTGAATTTCAAGGTGAAGAAGTCATTCTGACCTACATGGGGATTCTTGACGAACTCTTGAAGAAGAAATTGATTGAATACAGGAATGAAGGGGTTTCTAATAACATTGTTTCGAGTCCACAACATCAAAAAATTTGACGCAACAAGGGAAGACCCGGATGATTTAATTTCCATTGGCACAATCGGCTTAATAAAAGCGATTAACACCTTTAACATGGATAAGGGGACTAAACTGGCAACATATGCAGCGCGCTGTATTGAAAATGAAATCCTGATGTTCCTCAGGGCATCTAAAAAGAATAGGAGTGAAGTTTCCCTTTATGATCCGATCGGCACGGACAAAGAAGGGAACGAAATCACCCTGATGGATGTGCTGGGAACCGGTCCCGAGGCTATTTCCGAAATGGTGGAAAATTTTTTTGAAGAGCGGCGTTTGCTGGAAAAGGTCAAGAAACTCAATAAACGGGAACGCAAGGTTCTGGAGCTCAGGTATGGTTTGTTTGGCAGTCTAAAACGAACACAGCGGGAGATAGCTCGTTACCTGGGTATATCGCGAAGCTACGTATCACGAATTGAAAAACGAGCGATAAAAAAGCTCCTAAAAGAGTTGTCAGAAGGATAGACAAGGGGACGGTTCTCTTGTCTATGTTCACCTAAAAGAGCTGTTAGGAAAGAACTAAAACGGCCGTAAGGCCGTTTTTCTTGTATTCCCAGCAATACATACTCATTATTTACTGACGAACCGGGCGTCATTTGAAGCATTTTCCTCCACACATTGACAGGCTTGTCATTCCTGTTTCGCTCATGAAAAAAAGGGGCAGAAAAGAGCGGGTTTAGTTGTCAAAAGCCCGGTGATGTGCTAATTTGATAAGGAAAATATATACCTTTCTGATAAAGAATGAGTTGAATTTGGCACGGAAAAGCTAGGGGTAGCATGCGTTATTTCGCTTTAAGCACTTATTTTCGCCAAAGATTTGGATGCCGCGTTCATAAGATTCCGGTTCATGCCGGGTTCACCTGCCCTAACCGGGACGGCAACATCGGCAGAAGAGGCTGTATCTATTGTTGGAACCCCAGTTTCAGCGCTGTTGCAGAAAGCGAACCGGCATCTTTGCACGAACAGATAACCAAGGGTAAGACCAGGATAAAACAAAAAGAGGGCAACAAATACCTGGTCTATTTTCAGCCTTTCACCAATACCTATGCTCCTGTTAAAAAGCTCCGATCTCTTTACGATCAGGCGCTGAAAGAACCTGATGTGGTGGGATTGTGCATTGCTACCAGGCCTGACTGTGTCCCGGACGAGGTGCTGGATCTGTTGGAGGAGTATGCAGGCCGCTGGCACATATGGCTTGAGTTGGGACTCCAGTCGGCCCATGATCGTACTCTCGATCTGATCAACCGTGGGCACAGGCGGGATGATTTTGAGGATACGGTTGCCCGCTGCCAGGGGAGGGGCATCCTCCTCTGTGCACACGTGATCCTGGGGCTGCCCGGAGAATCGCGGGAAGATATGCTGGAGACGGCGGTCTTCTTGAGTTCGCAAGGGATTCAAGGAGTAAAAATTCACCACCTTCAGGTTATCGAAAACACACCGTTGGCAGAGATGTATCGCCGTGGAGAGGTCAAGACATTAACCTTTATGGAGTATGTCGGCTTGGTCTGTGATTTTTTAGAACACCTGCGTTCGGATCTTGTCATTCATCGTTTAATGGGTGATGTGCTGGATTCCAGTTATCTTATTGCACCCCGCTGGAATGTCGGCAAGGCGCAGGTGATCGGTGCTATCGAAAAAGAACTCGATCGGCGGGACAGTCGTCAGGGCAGCAAATGGTCGGGCAGGGTTATTTCAACCGGAGGATAGCTGCAATGATCTTGGATTTGCTTCGCCCCAAACAGATTTATAATTCAATTTTTGACATACCACTCGAACGGCTTTACCGTGATGGAATCCGGGGGGTAATCATCGATCTCGATAATACCCTGACGGAGTGGAACAACCCCGAATTGTCCCGACAAACCGTGGAGTGGCTCCGACGGGCCGAAAGGATAGGTCTCCGGTTATGTTTTGTCTCCAACAATTCCGACGAGCGGGTGCGGAAAATCGCAGAAACAGTTCGGGTTCCTTTTGTCGCCCGGGCGCGGAAGCCCAGGCGCCGGAGTTTTCTCCGGGCGATGGAACTCATGCAGACCCGGAGTGAAGAAACCACCGTTATTGGAGATCAGGTTTTTACCGATATGCTCGGGGGTAACAGGTTAGGGCTTCTCACCATTCTGGTGACACCGATCAGCAAGCATGAATTTATCGGGACGCGCTTTGTGCGCCTGTTGGAGAGGTTAATTTTATATGAGCGGTCTTAGAAGTGCCCGAGGCGCCGACACCGGACTGAGCATGTGCACCAGCAACCAGATCGATATCGCCGAAAGCGTACCTGCTAACGATGCCAAAAAGCTGCTGGCAGATAGAAAACACCGTGGGCCTCAGCCCCGAGCACATTTACAGAGGCTCTACTATCGGCCATCCTAATACCCGACACGGAGGTTGCGAGGAGTAGAAGGCGAATTATCCTGGAAGGGGATGTACCCAGCCCGATTGTTCCTCCCACCGGGCTGCCGTTTCCGGACGCGCTGCCGTCTTGCCCAGGTTATTTGCGGGGAACAGGAACCGGAACTTAAAGATGCAGGCGGGGGACACCTGGCAACCTGTCACCTGGTTTGAGGTGTAGTTTCTGGCCCTGGGTAACGGAAGTTTACTACATGCAGCTTGTAAGTTGTCAAAAAGCTTATGTTGTGCTAACGTGATATGGAAAATATCATGTGAATCTAACATACTTGACTGCTTAATTTTAGGTGAGCGGATCTGAAGCATTCTGTGGTTATCAAAGGTACAGGGAGACGAAATGAAAGGTACCGGACAGTACGACAAGGTTTTCGCTTTATTTGGGCACCCTGTAGCGCATTCTGTTTCGCCGTTGATGCATAACGAAGCATTTATGGAACTGGGTCTGAACTGCTGCTACCTCGCCTTTGATGTAAAAGTTGCTGACCTGGCGGCGGCTGTCAAGGCAATCAGGGCTTTGGGCCTGGGAGGAGCAAACGTCACAATTCCTCATAAAGAAGATGTGCTCGCATATCTTGACGAGGTAGAGGAACAGGCCGGACTCATCGGTGCCGTGAACACCGTTGTCAACCGGGAAGGCCGCCTGATCGGTTATAACACAGATGCCCCCGGATTTCTGGAGTCCCTCCGTGCAGATGCAGGGTTTGATCCCGTTGGAAGTCGTGTAGTGATCCTGGGGGCCGGGGGGGCGGCCCGGGCGGTTGCCTATGCCCTTGGCTTAGGAGGAGTGGAGAGCCTGGGGATATTTAACAGAAACTCTTCTCGTGCCGAGGCGCTGGCCAGGGATATCTCCCGGTCGGCGGCATGTGAGGTGGAAGCAGGCGATTTACAGGGCATAGCCCTTAGGCGGGCGCTGGCCCGGGCGGACCTGCTTGTTAACGCCACCTCTGCCGGTATGCACCCCCATACTAATGAGGTACCTTTGCCGGACCTGGCAGCCCTGCGTCCGGGGTTAATAGTATATGACCTCATCTACAACCCAAGGAAAACGCGCCTTTTGCTGGAAGCAGAAGCCAGGGGTTGCAGGGTTTTCAACGGAATCGGGATGCTTGTTTACCAGGGCGCACTGGCATTTGAGTTGTGGACGGAACGGAAGGCGCCCGTGGCGGTGATGCGGGTGGCGGCGGAAAAGGCTTTAGGAGCATGAAGTGAGGAGAGGGTTTGATGCTGCGTTTTTTAACGGCCGGAGAATCGCATGGCCCGGCCCTTACTGCTATTATCGAGGGCTTTCCCGCAGGTGTGCCGCTGGACAAGCAGGTTATCGACGAGCAGCTTAAGCGGCGGCAGTCCTCTTTTGGGCGCGGTGGTCGCATGAAGATTGAACGGGATGAAGCGGAGGTCCTGTCCGGGGTCAGGAAGGGCCTGACCCTGGGGAGCCCCATCACTCTGGTAATCAGAAACCGGGATTGGGAAAACTGGCATGATGTGATGTCTGCCGACGCCGGGGAGATTAATGCTGAGAGAGAGGCTGAAAAGAGGATTACCAGGCCGCGGCCGGGACATGCCGATCTGGCGGGAGCCTTGAAGTACCGGTACACAGACTTAAGAAATGTCCTGGAAAGAGCCAGCGCCAGGGAGACGGCAGCCAGGGTTGCCGTCGGAACGGTTGCCAGGATGCTGCTGGAGCATCTGGGCTGCATGATTTTCAGCCATGTGGTACAGATCGGCGTCGCAGACTGCAACACGGCGGATGCTGACCGGAAGGAATACGCAGAAATTGCCGAACTTGCCCGGTCGTCTCCGGTGGGCTGCGCTGATCGGGAGAAGGCCGGCGAGATGATCCAGGAGATCGAGCGGGCCCAGGAAGCCGGGGACACCCTGGGCGGGGTGTTTGAAGTCATCTGCCTTGGCCTTCCCCCAGGCCTGGGGAGCCATGTGCACTGGGACCGGCGCCTCGACACCCGCCTGGCAGCAGCTTTGATGAGCATTCCTTCGGTGAAAGGTGTGGAGATCGGATTGGGTTTCCGGGGTGTGGGCCTGGCGGGTTCGAAGTTCCACGATCCGGTTTGTTATGAAAAGGGTCGAGGCTTTTACAGGCCTACGAATCATGCCGGCGGTATCGAGGGGGGTATGACCAACGGGGAGCCTCTGGTGATGAGGGCCGCGGTAAAACCCGTTCCTACCTTGCGTAATCCCCTGCCCAGTATGGATCTTTTCACGAAAGAAGAGGCCGGGGCTGCGGTGGAGCGCAGCGATGTGTGCGTGGTACCCGCTGCCGCCGTTGTTGCCGAAGCCGTGACGGCATGGGTTCTGGCCGATGCTGTGCTCGAAAAGTTCGGTAAGGATACCCTGGACGAGATCCGGTTGAGATGGCAGGAATACCGGGCTTATCTCGAAAAGGTGTGATGGGGTGAAAGAAATTGGAGAAGGGGAACATCGTCCTGACCGGCTTCATGGGAGCGGGAAAAACTGCGGTGGGCAGCCGGCTGGCCTCGCGGCTGAACATGAACTTCATCGATACGGACAGGGAGATCGAGCGCGCCACCGGGTTGAAAATCCATGAGATCTTTAAGCGATACGGAGAGCAACGCTTTCGGGCGGAGGAGCGCGCTCTTGTTAAAAAAGCTGCCGGTTTCCGCAATACGGTGATCGCGACCGGCGGCGGGGTGGTTTTGGACCCGGAAAACATGCAAAACCTTCGAAAAAGCGGGGTAATCGTACTGCTGCAGGCCAGGCCGGAGGTGATCGCCCGGCGGGTACGGTGCTACAACAACCGGCCGCTGCTGGCAGATCGGGAGCGGTTAATGGAACAGATTGAGAACCTGCTGCAGGAAAGGGCGCCCTATTATGAGGATTGTGATTGCAAAATAGACACTTCGGATCTCGGTATCCAAGAGGTTGTAGATAAAATCGTTGCGGTATTGAGGGAGAGGGGATGGAAATAGAACTTAAAGTAAACCTTGACCAGCGCAGCTATCCGATCTTTATCGTATCTTCTCAGTTGCCGCACCTGGGAAGGTACCTTGCACCCCTTTCTCTGGCCTCCCGTGTCTTTGTTGTTACAAACGAGGTAGTGGGGAGGCTCTACGGTGAGCAGGTTACCCGGGCGTTGAGGGATGCAGGATTTGAGGTTCTCTACCGGGAGTTGCCCGACGGTGAAGAGTATAAATCCCTGGAATCTGCCGGACAACTCTACACCCAGGCCCTTGAGGGGGGATTGGAGCGGCAAAGCGCCGTGGTTGCCCTCGGCGGAGGAGTGATCGGGGATCTGGCCGGTTTTGTGGCGGCGACCTATATGCGCGGCGTCCCTTTGGTACAGGTGCCGACTACCTTGCTGGCACAGGTGGATAGCTCGGTGGGGGGGAAGGTGGCCGTCAATCATCCCCTTGGGAAAAATATGATCGGCTGCTTCTACCAACCGCGCCTTGTTTTTGCGGATGTCGCAACATTGAAAACCCTGCCGGTGAGAGAGATACGGGCCGGGTTGGCCGAGGTGATCAAGTACGGCGTCATCCGGGATAAGGACTTTTTTGAATTTCTGGAAGAAAACCTGGATAAGATCCTCGCCCTCGATCAAGAGGTGCTGATCGAGGTTGTCAAGAGGTCCTGCGTCATCAAGGCAGGAATCGTTGAAAAAGACGAAACCGAACGGGGGTTGCGGGCGTTCCTCAATTTCGGCCACACCATCGGGCATGCCCTTGAGGTCCTGACGGAATATCGGGTTTACAGACACGGTGAAGCTGTTGCGGCAGGGATGGTGGCTGCTGCTGCAATTGCAGAGGAAAAGGGGTTGTGCGGCCCGGACCTCACTATGCGCCTGGCCGGCATCCTGGAGCATGCCGGACTCCCGATCCGGATTCCCTTCAAGGCTGAGGAAATAATTGAGGTTCTCCCGCGGGATAAAAAGGCTCAGGGGGGGAGGCCTCGTTTTGTGCTTCCCGTTGCTCTTGGCCAAGTGGTCATTGACGCCGATGTCGGGCGGGACGTAATCAGGTCCGCACTTGAAAGGTGCCGGGCAAAAAGAGGTGAACTGTCTTGAGCCAGTTGGAAAGCGTTGAACTTCTGTGGACCGCTGCCCAGATGGGCGCCTCGGATCTGCATTTGTCTGCGGGGGCACCTCCTTTTGTCCGGGTCAACGGCCACCTTTCTCCCATCGAACTGCCGCCGCTCACCGCCAGGGATACCGAAAGGATCCTTCGTTCCCTTGCCACCGAGGAACAGTGGAGAAGTTTTGTACAGGATGGAGAAATTGCTTTTGCCTACACGCTACCGGATGGAAGCCGTTTTCGCTGCATTGCCTACCGCCAGCAAGGTAGGTGCGCCGCGGCAATTCGTATAATTCCCGGAAAAATACGCGGCTTTAAAGAGCTTGGGCTTCCCGAGGTTGTCAAGGAACTCGCCAGGAGACGCAATGGACTGGTTCTTGTTACAGGCCCCGCTGCAAGCGGAAAAACCACCACTCTGGCGGCGATGATCGACCTGGTTAACAGTGAACGCACCTGCCTTATCATTACGCTGGAAGCCCCCATCGAATATATTCACAAGCACAAGCGGGGAATTGTCAACCAGCGTGAGGTGGGGGAAGATACGGGCTCCTTTGCGGGCGGCTTGCGCTCAGCCGTACGCCAGGACGCCGATGTGATCCTGGTAGGGAAGATGCAGGAATCGGATACTGTCTCGGCGGCGCTTGGGGCGGCCGAAACCGGCAAACTTGTCCTCGCCTCTTACGATATCACCGGTGCCGTTCAGACCATAGAAGACCTGATTGATATGTTTCCGGCGCACCGGCATCACCAAGTGCTTGCCAGGCTTGCCTCCGTTCTTCAGGGGATAATCTCTCAGCGGTTGATTCCGCGGGTTGACGGAAAAGGTATGGTGCTTGCAGTGGAGATCCTGGTTGTTACTCCAGCCGTCAGGAACCTGATCAGAGAAGGTAAGTTCCAGCAAATTGGCTCGACCATGGAAACAGGCGGGAGATACGGTATGCAAACTATGGAAGCCTCCCTGAAACAGTTAGAGGATGCTGGTATAATATGCCGGCACAGGATATCGGACCCATAAGTGCTGAACAACTCCTTTTGTCTTCCTGAAAACTCCCGAATCACCTTCCTGCAGCGATCCTGCTGCACATTTCATGCAGGATAGTTACAAATCTTGGCGTAATTTAATAATACATAACAAAAAGTGGAGTTCCGGTTATGGCTGTGGTCCCAAAAAGGAAACTGCTTGGAGAAACCCTAATTGAAAAAGGGATTATTACCAGAAAACAGTTGGAGAAAGCTCTGCGCGTCCAGGCCGAAACAGGGGGACTGCTGGGGCGTGTTTTGATAAGGTTAGGGATGATCACGGAGGATGACCTGAATCAGGTCCTTGGTATCGAAAGGCTGAACAATATCGATCTGCAAATAGATTCCGAACTGCTTAGGATCGTACCGGAACAGTTGCTGAGGAAGCACAGGATGATTCCCGTTAAAAAAGAGGGAAACAGATTGTTCGTAGCCATGGTTGATACCTACAATGTTATGGCCATGGATGATCTCAGGCTGCTGACAGGGTACGACATTGAACCGGTAAAGGCTACGGACAAAGAGATCGATGCCTTGATAGAAAAACACTTCGGGCTTCCGGAGGTGGAAGAGGCCCTTAAAGAGCTTGAAAAAGAGACTGAAGAGGAAACGGTCAAAATAGAGGAGAACATCGTTGACGACGCACCTGTGATTAAGCTCGTGAACTCCCTGCTGATGAGGGCGATCGAGGAGGATGCGAGCGATATCCACATTGAACCCTTTGAAAACCATGTTCTGGTGCGATTCCGGGTTGACGGAGTGCTCCACCATGTCATGAAAATGCCCCGCAGGATGAGCCATGCAGTGGTTTCGCGTGTCAAAGTAATGGCCAGCCTGGACATTGCCGAGCGCAGGCTACCCCAGGACGGTCGCATCCCGTTGAAACTGCTCCATTACGATATGGACCTGAGGGTTTCCACGGTACCGACAATTTTCGGGGAGAAGGTTGTGATCCGGCTCCTCAACAAAGAGAACATCAAAAATTTAACCCTTGATAAGCTTGGTTTTTCCGATTACAACCTTAAATACTTTATGAATTTTCTGAAAAGCTCATACGGGATGGTGCTGGTCACAGGACCCACCGGAAGCGGAAAGACCACCACGCTTTATACCGCTTTGAAGAGTCTCAACAGTGTCGAGAAAAATATTATCACCGTCGAGGACCCCGTGGAATACGTGCTGGAGGGGGTTAACCAGATACAGGTCAATGTTAAAACGGGCGCAACATTCGGGACCTACCTGAGATCGATCCTGCGCCAGGACCCCGATGTGATCATGATCGGCGAGATACGCGACCTGGAGACAGCGGAGATTGCCGTCCGGTCTGCCACAACCGGGCACCTGGTGCTGTCCACCCTCCACACCAACGACGCCCCAGGTGCGCTGACCAGACTTGTGGACATGGGGGTTGAGCCTTTTATGGTGGCCTCTTCAGCCATTGGAGTGGTTGCCCAGCGCCTGGTGCGCAGGATTTGCCCGAACTGCCGGGAGCCCTATGTGCCGGATGAGGCCGAGCTTGCCTTTGCAGGGGTTGAGAGCCCCGACGGTTTCTTTGTTGGAAAGGGATGCGAACAGTGCAACCAGACCGGTTACCGCGGGAGAATCGCAATCCACGAGGTGCTTGCAGTCAAGCCTGCCCTGCAGAAGCTCATTTTGAAGAGGGCTTGGGTTGAGGAATTGAGACAGGCTGCCCTGCTGGAAGGCATGGTTCCGCTCAAAGAGGACGGCATCAGTAAAGCTCTGCAGGGGATAACCACGATCAAGGAAATCATGCGAGTCGTCTTTCGGGAGGAAAAAGCGTGAATACCGTCGATATTATTGCCCAGGCTGCAAAACTTGGGGCATCGGACGTCCATATCACAGTTGGCAGGCCTCCTATTATAAGGCTAAACGGCATTCTCTATCCCTTTGACGCACCGGAACTGGCGGGGAAGTTCGACATTGTTGATACGGGGGAGATCAGGAACCTGACGCCTCCGGATACGGAGGCGCTGGCGCGGCAAATCATGACTCCGGAGCAGTATAACCGCATGCAGGAAAAAGGGGAACTGGATTTTTCCTACTCTGTTCCGGGTGTGGCAAGGGTGCGCGTCAATGTCTTCAAACAGAGGAACAGCATAGCCATGGTCATGCGGCTGCTCAATAGCCGTATCCCTTCCTTCCAGGAATTGGGCCTGCCGGATACCCTCATGCAGCTTGCCAGAAGGCCAAAGGGGTTGGTGCTGGTGACCGGCCCTACGGGCAGCGGCAAGTCCACAACCCTGGCGGCGATGATCGACCTCATCAACAGTGAAAAAAGGCTGCACATCATCACCCTCGAAGACCCGATCGAATACCTGCACAGGCACAATCTCAGCATCGTCAACCAGCGGGAGATCGGAGGAGATACCAGATCCTTTGCCGCCGCCTTGCGTGCTGCCCTGCGTGAGGACCCGGACGTCATCCTGGTTGGAGAAATGCGTGATCTGGAGACGATTGCCACGGCAATCACGGCTTCGGAGACAGGCCACCTGGTGCTTGCCACACTGCACACGCCGGGAGCGGCCGAGACCATCGACCGGATCATCGACGTTTTCCCGCCGGCACAGCAGCAGCAGATCCGCATCCAGCTGGCAGACACCCTCGAGGGGATTGTCTCCCAGCAGCTTATTCCAAGGGTGGATAAGCCCGGCCGGGTTGTGGCGCTGGAAATCCTGATCGCTACCCCGGCTGTGAGGAACCTGATCAGGGAGGGGAAGACCTACCAGATACTATCGCATATGCAGACCGGTGCACGCTACGGGATGCAGACCCTTGATATGTCCCTGCGGGAGCTTTACCAGAAAGGGATAATCGGTCGGGATGAGGTTTTGAACCGGGCGCGTGACCCGGAGATCCTGATGAAAGGTCTGGTCAGGTAGGAATGGGAGGAGTTTCTTACAATTACAGGGCGAGAAACCTTTCCGGGCGGCTGATAACCGGAAAAGTTGAGGCCGGCAGCCCGGGAGAAGCCATCGCCCTCCTGCGTGAAAAAAACCTGTTTGTTGTTAAATTAAGCCCGGTGCGCAGTTTAAATATCGACCTTGACAGGGTTTTCAAAAGAAGAATTGCCGTACGGGACCTTGCCGTTTTCTGCCGGCAGTTTGCCACCATGGCCGGAGCGGGAATCCCTCTGCTCCAGTGCCTCAACATCCTGGCCGGTCAGACGGAGAACAAAAAACTGCGCGGCATCCTTGTTGAAGTGGCGGGCGAGATCGAGAAGGGGAAAGGCCTGAGCGAGTCCTTTCGCGGCTACAGGGAGCACCTCCCCGAGATCTTTATCAACATGCTTGTTGCAGGTGAGGTCAGCGGCACGATTGAACAGACGCTGGAGCGCCTGGCGGTCCATTTCGAAAAGGACCATCAACTCAGGGAAAAGATCAAATCGGCCATGGCCTACCCGGCTATGATTGCCGGAATGGCTCTCCTGTCCGTGCTCGTCCTGATCACCCTGATCGTTCCCATCTTTGCCGACATCTTTGCCCAGTCGGGAGCCGTCCTTCCCCTGCCTACCCGCATCCTGATGGGGATCAGCGGCGCCCTGACCGGGTACTGGTACCTGTTTCTGGCGGGAATGGCCGGGTTGTTTGTCGCTGCAAGACAGGGTTTCGCCAGCGAAAGCGGCAGAAAGTTTGTTGATCGTTTGCTGCTGCAGATCCCCGTGGTGGGTCCCCTGGCAACCAAGACGATCGTGTCCAGGTTTTCCCGCACGCTGGCGACTTTGCTCAGGAGCGGAATCCCGCTGCTGCGCTCCCTGGAAACGGTGGAAAAGGCGGTCGGAAACTCAATTGCCGCCAAGGAAATCGCCGAAGCCATGCGCAATATCAAGGAAGGAGAAAGGATGGCGCCGGTTCTCATCAAAAGCAAGATCTTTCCCCCGATGGCCGTCAACATGATCGGCATCGGTGAGGAATCCGGTGCCCTGGACAGCATGCTGGAAAAGCTGGCAGCCTTCTACGAGCAGGAGGTGGAGGCCATGATTGCCCGGCTCTCCAGCATCGTGGAACCCCTCTTAATCGCCGTGGTGGGCATCCTGGTGGGGTTTATAGCGATTTCCATCTATTTTCCTTTGTTCGGCCTGTCGGGAGCAATACAGGGAGGGGGTATGCCCGGAGGAATGCCGTAGAAGAAAAAACGCGTTTTATTTCACGCAAGAATGCAGAGAAAGATATGAAATTCGGAGAGGAGAGGTGCGAATGTTGAACCTGAAAAAGTATTTGCGCAGCGAAAAGGGCTTCACCATGATTGAAATGATGGTCGTCCTGATCATCATTGCAGTCTTGATTGCAGGCGGCATCAAGTTCTATTTGGGGTATATCGAGAATTCGAGGGTGGCAAAAGCGAAGGCACAAATAAGCACGATGCAGGCTGCGTTAGATGCATACTATTCTGAAAATGGAGCATATCCTGTAAGCCAGGATGAGCTTTTAAATGCCGGCATGAAAGCATCAAGTACTACTTCTTCATTTACATTAGATACAAAAGATCCATGGGGACAAAATTACAAATATGTGGTATCTTCTAAAAACGATTCATGCGTTGTTTATACAGGATATAGCAATGTCCAGAAACAAAGCGGGTATGTCGTAGCTGCCGAATGTAAAAATGGCGAACTGATAGATCCACCTGGTATTAGAATAACGAATGATACTGATCCAGATGGTAACGCAGAATAAGAGTAAAATTAAATTTGAAGTTAATTTGAATTCTTTAAAGGGGCTGTTTAAACGGCCTCTTATTAAACTATCCATCACAAAGATTTCCTGATATCAAAAAATTCTGAAATAGTAGAAAAAATTAGTTCTTGTGAATTTTATTATTTATGGCTATATACGACTATTTTAGATTGCGAAAAAGCGGCATGAGCCTGATTGAGGTGATGGTGGCCCTGGTCATTCTCGGACTTACCAGCGCTGCTCTGATGGGGCTTTTCCTGGCCGGGAGCAGGAACACGGTGGTGGCGCGCCACGATGTGGAGGCTGCCAACGTAGCCCAGGAGATACTCGAGCAGGTGAAGGCGATTCCCGAAGATCAGCTCGGGACGGCGCAGAGCGGAACGGCCACCACCATCCAACTTGAGACCGGGGCCAGCGACGCCAACGGCTGCTACAACGGGATGACGATCGCCATTACCGGCGGGACGGGAGCCGGTCAGGTGCGGAAGATCGCGGATTACAATGGCGCAACGCGTACTGCCACGGTGGAGGGCGCCTGGGATACCATACCCGATACCACCACTACATATGCCATTTTCAAGGGTGTCGACACCGGCTATGCCTACCAGGTGACTGTTGCGCCAAATGGCAATCTGGCCACGGTTACCGTCACCGTTACCTATCAAGCGACCGGAAACAGACAGCGGGAAGTGTCGCTCACGAGCGAAAGGCTCAGGAGGTGAGGGGGGTGCGCCGCGACCAGGGCTTCACCTTCATAGAGATGCTGATTGCCCTGACCATCATGGCTTTTGTCGTAACCGGCATCTCCCTCCTTTACCTGAGCGGCTACCAGAGCTACGCCCGGGAGAGTGACAGGATCGAGGTGCAGGAGAACCTGCGTATCGCAGCGGCCAGGATGGCCTTCAAAATAAAGCAGGCCAAACCTGACACCATTATTCCAGAAAATCTAGATGAGGTTCCCAGTTCCCACATCGAGTTTACCCTCTCATTCAACGATAAGAGCAGCGGATACCGTCTCGACAAGAAGGAGGGGGAGAAGAAGGGAGAGATTGAGGAGAAGATCGAAGGTACGGGCGGGTATACGTGGCTTCCTGTCACCAGCCGCGTCATCACGAAACTCGTTTTTACCAGGGAGGGGAACAGCATCACGATTACCATCGAAGGGGAGAAGGGAAAGAGCGAGAAGGTGCGGCTGAGCACAGAGGTTAACCTCCGGGTTGGGGAGAGCGGATAATGGTGTACTACATGTCTCGAAACAAGAAAGGACAAGCGCTTCTACTCGTGCTAATACTGAGCACTGTGATTTTATTAATCGGCAGTGCGGCGGTGACACTGAGCACCGCAGTGCGAAGGAACGCTATCCGGGACATATGGCAGAAGAAAGCTTATTATATCGCCGAGGCAGGCGTCGAAATGGCCATGGCTGACCTGCGGCAGAGGTTCATCAACCCAGACCCCGGCTTTGAGGAACTAAGCATACATAACGCACCTTATGCCGACGGGGTGATCGACGAGGTTACCATTAATGATATCGATACCCAGAATGAAATTGGCAGCCTGATGAAAATTACCTCGAAGGGGAGATACCGCGAAGCTTACAAAACACTGGAAGTGGGTGTTCTGGTAACCACAATGGCTGATGTATTTAACGGCCTGAGCATATTGCCTGACACTCCGGCTGATATTGATACAGATGTGGTAGGTAACTTTACCCTTCTTCCTGCCGGACAGAGTAAGAAACCTCGGATGATTGTCAATGGAGATCTTACCTTTGGTTCTAACGCCGATATTAATGCTGTTGTGTTTGCTTCAGGAGAGATAACTGATAAGCATAACCGTATAAATTCTAAGGATAAATATCCCAACTATAGTTATATACCACCTTTTCCTAAACTTCCTTCAATGAATTGGTTCCGGGACAATGCAACGCAATGTTTCAGTGGAGGCATCACAATTGGTGAAGACAGTAATGGCAGAAGAGCAGGTCAAGGACAGGATGATTTTCTTGATATAGCAAGTATGGAAGCAAATGGGTTATATATTGTTGAGGGGGATGTTTCGATTTCAGGAACCTATTTCGTGCCAGCTACAATTGTTGCCACAGGAGATATTTCTGTAGAGGATCTACAGAGGAATGACAGGGAAAACGGGTTATTACTGACGCTAATAGCCCTCGGTGATGTTTCTGTGAAGGGTAACAGCGATATTGATGCCGTAATAGTTGCCTGTGGCTCTTATTGTGGCAGTGGCAACAAAGAACTTTTCGGATCCATTGTTACTCAAAGACTAGATAAGAATAAAATCAGCGGGAAGACAGAGATCAGAACAGATCCCGATCTGGTCGAGCGGAGCCTTAAGGAATTTTTTCAAAGGGTCAAGGATACCAGTGCTATACCAGACAACCCGTACCCGAAAGTTACGATCAAGAGCTGGCAGGGAGGTTGATTTTCTGCATGATCGGGAAAGCCGATTTTTTGTTGATCAATACGCTCATTTAACATTTAATCTCAATGCAGAACAGTCGGCAGTTCCTCCTGGAACGCCGGTGGTTTATTGTATTATCGTATCCGGGATAAAGGTTGAAAAAAGGAGAATAGCTGGCGCGCTTAGCCTACATCATCTGAGACAGAAGTATTCTATGTGGATGGTGGTTTTTTTAACTTAGGCTATAAAACAAAAAATGCAGGATTTTTGGAAGTATTATCGAATGAAGTAGAGAATTATCATTGTTACCACATGTAAACAATTGTGAATGTCGAAAATCTGGTATGGGTTTGCTGCACAGGATCATGCGAAAGTGCAATTTCTCAACAAGGCGGTTATTATGAAGGATTTTCTACAAAAGATATTGCCCCGCAAGAACCAATTTACCGGTGTGGATATCGGCACCAACTGGATCAAAGTGGTGGAAGTCAGGATATCAGGTGGTATGGCTGAAATTGTTTCCCTGAAGAAGTACCCGAGCCCTCCCGGTGTCTGGACGGAACAGTTTGACGAGGAGCATCTGGTCGAGGTTTTAAGCCGGGTCAGGACTGAGGGAATACATGAGGTGATCGCCTGTATCGGAGGCGAAAAGGTAATCAGCCGGGTCGTGCGCTTCCCCTTGATGAGCGATAAGGAGCTGGCGGCTGCCGCCGAAATCGAAATAGAAAAGTACCTGACTTCACCTTCGGATCAGTTTATATTCAGGCATGTCAGGTTAGACGAGGGCAAAACCGGGGACGGCGACGTCGAAGAGGGCCAGAACGTGCTGCTGCTGGCCGTCCCGGCCAGTACCGTTTACCGCTATTACGGCATTTTTTCCCGCGCAGGCCTGACTGTGACGGCGTTTGACATCCAAGTATTTGCCCTGTGGCGGCTTTTCGGCAGGAACACCACAGGAACTCTTGCCGTAATTGACATTGGTTCCATGACCTCTCACCTTGTGATCACCAGAAACGGGAGAATCCGTTTTGTCCGGGTGCTGCCCGTCGGAGGGAGTGTTTTAACCAGGGCGATTATGGATACCCAGGGGGTGGGAGCCTCCGAGGCCCAGCAAATGCAAGAGGATGCCAGCCTTCTGAGGGATAACGCTGGGAGCTTGAGCGGTGGCAGGCAACTGGTGGAAATCCTGAGGGGAAGCCTCATGGAGATTGCCGGTGAAGTGCAGAGATCCCTGAATTTTTATTCTGTTCAGGAGGGGGCTCCTGTTGAACGCTTAATTTTAAGCGGAGGAACCAGCAAGTTGAAAGGGCTGCCCCTTTTCATGCAGGATGTACTGGGTATTCCGGTTGGCATTGGAACAGTGGATCTTCCCCTGCCGGGAGGTGAAGGCTTCGATCCCGCATATGCCATTGCTCTCGGTTTGGCCATGAGAGGGATTTACTAGATGACTGGACTCAATTACAAAGTCAACCTTCTGCCTCCAAAGCTGCAGCGTGAGGAAATCGTAGATGTGCACCGTCTGCTAACCATCACCGGCGTTGTCCTTCTTATTGCCGTAATCCTCGGCAGTTACGGTGTCTTTATCATCAGCTTTTATAACGCGAAAAACGAACTGTCCGCAACGAAGGTGGAGCTGGCCGCCGTAAACCCGGTAGCGGCCCGGGTGGAGAAAATGAGGGCCGAGAGGGTAGAGCTTGAGCGGACCATTGAGGAATACCATCTGATTTTAAGAAGCCGAAAGCAGTGGTCGGACCTGCTGGTGGATATCAACCGGATCATGCCCGTGGATTTATGGCTGGTTGGTCTTGAGCTCACCTATAAGCAGCCGGAGCAGAAAGCGGCGGGGCAGGGTTCACAGACTGGTGGTCCGGCTCAAAGGCAGGTTTCCGGAAACAGCAGCGCTGCCAAGCAACCGGAAGCGGTGCCTCGCCCGAACGCCGTAATCTTCAAAGGGAGTTCCCGCACCGTGGCATCGATCGGGGTCTTTATCAACGGCCTCACCCGCCTGCCTTATTTTCTGGAGGTCAGGCTGGACAAGGTCGGAGAAGGGACCGACGGTATTCAGTTTGAAATAACTGCATTCCTCAAAGGTGTGAGCTGAATGTGGGAAAAGCTGAGTTCCAGGGACAGGTTCTTGCTGGTCGCCCTGCTGGTGGCCGTCTGGATTTATGCGGTCTACTCCTTTATCTTGTCTCCGCAGATCAAAGCTTACGCCCGGGTGAAGAGTGAGCTGGCGGCGGAGAAGGCGAAGCTGGCCAGGGCCCGGTCGACCGCAGCCGCCTTAAAAACGGAAATGACCAGACTCCAGGCGGCACAGCAGGAAAAGGATAAGACAGGCGAACCCTTTAAAACCGAGATGCGGGACGGCGCAGACATTATTCTATTGGGCTTGAGGTCGGCTGCAGGAAATATTGACATTACCAGTGTTGAACCGGGTAGTATCATCACCAACAGACATTCCCTGGAAATACCCCTCAAAGTGATCGTCCGGGGCAACTACCTGGATGTGCTTGCCTTTATAAACAACCTGGAAAACCAGGCGTTGAAGAACTTAACCGAAGTCAGGAGTTTGAAGGTCGAAGCCATCGAGGCTTCCCAGTCTCCGGCTGCATCTTCGCAGTCATACTCTGCGGCGGGTGATGCTGCCGGCGGAGGTGTAAGGGCGGAGATCGGGCTTATTATTTATTCCGCGAAAACTCCGGAGGCCAGGCTGCAGCTGGAGCAATTGGCCGGGTGGCTGCGGGGGAGAGGGAACGCCTTTCAGCCGGCGGGCGCCGTCTCTCCCGTTCCCGAGCTGTCCGGGCGCCTGAAGCTGCCACCGCCGCCTCAGTCTGCGGCCCCGGTAAGCGGGCAGGGGCAGGTGCAGGTGCAGGGCGGTTCACCGGTGTCCCCGGCTAATCCGGCCGCGACTCAGCCGGAACAGAAGCAGCTTAGACAACCGCAGCAATAGCGACGAGAGGTACTGAATTGGGAAAACAGGCTTTTGTTTTCAATGCAGTTATCATCACACTTTTAGGAATGTGCATCGGAAGCTTTTTAAATGTGGTGATCTACCGGCTCCCCCGGGGGGAATCTATCCTGTGGGGGAGATCCCGCTGTCCCGCATGTGGTCATGTGCTGGCATGGTACGATCTCCTGCCGGTGGTAAGCTTTATTCTGCTCCGGGGAAGGTGCCGCACCTGCGGTGCCCGGATATCGTGGCTTTATCCCGGCGTGGAGTTGCTGACAGGGCTGCTTTTTTCGGTGTTGTTTTGGCGCTTCGGGGTTACGGCAGCTCTCGCCAAGTACCTTTTTTTGAGTGCTGTGTTGATAGCAGCCACTTTTATCGACTTGCAGCACTACCTCATTCCGAACTCCCTTGTAATAACAGCTTTACTGGGCGGCATTGTCCTGGGGGTGGCAGCCGGGGATGTGGGGGCTTTTTCCGCCCTGGTTGGCGCCGCAGCGACCGGCGGGTTTTTGTTTCTGATAGCAGTGCTGAGCGGGGGAGGGATGGGCGGCGGGGATATCAAGCTTGCGTTTGCCACAGGTCTCTTCCTGGGGTGGCCGCTTGCTCCGCTGGGATTGTTTATCGGTATTTGCCTGGGGGGGTTACTGGCGGTTGTGCTGCTGGCTTTCCGCATTAAAGGTAGAAAAGATCCAATTCCCTTCGGGCCGTTTATCGCCCTTGGTTCCATCATCGCTTTGCTGTGGGGTAATGGGATCATCGGCTGGTATTTTCGTTTCTTTTCAGGGTGATACGGTGTATGCCCGGACCGGACAACAGGAGAAGAACAAGGCTTTGCTCTAACGGGTATACCTTGCTGGAGACAACCATCACACTGCTGATCGCAGGCATCCTTCTGGTGGGAGTTGCTCCTGGGTTGCAGCGGTTCATGGCGGGTGCAAATCTGCAAATGGCCGCAGACCGCCTCGTCCAGGACATCCGGGAACTGCAGCAGCGTGCCCTCAGCGAGCAGTGTGACAAGTATTTTATCCTGTTTAATAGATCAAACGGAACCTACTATATCAGAAAAACGGCTTCTCCGGATGTTACAATTGCCGTTGTTCATCTTCCGGATACAGTGGCCATTGAATATACCAATTTCGATGGTAATAAGCTTCTCATATCGGCAAAGGGACTGCCCTGGCCGCGAGGTGGCACGGTTACACTTCGTGATAAGGTAACGTCGAGGTTCAAATATGTGATCATAGCCTCGATAACCGGAAGGGTGCGGAGCAGCGACCAACCTCCTGAGAGTTGGGAGATTTCCCCGTAATAAATGTGTCAACCCGGGGCAGGGGGATCGCTCCGGGTCTTACTTTGTATAGGGGGAGCGGAAAAAGTAGACAATAAAAGCTGGCGGGAGTATGATGATAAAGTAAATTATACCAGTTTCAAGTGAGGGAGCAGGATGCTTTCAAAGGCGGATCTTGAAGAGATTTTGCAGGTCGCCCGGAGGGGCGGCGATTTCGCGGAAATATTTATTGAAGACAAAAGAAGCACAAAAATCGGCTGTGAGGACAGGAAAATCGAGCGTGTCATCACCGGGCATGAGCAGGGCGCCGGTATCCGGGTGATCCGGGGCGAAAATACCGCCTACGGCTACACCAATGTTTTGAAAAAAGAAGAACTGCTAAAACTGGCGGAGCGTGTAGGGAAAGCGGCCAGGGAGAACCCGGTCGAAACCATTCCCCTCGTACGCAGGGAATCCCCGGTTAAGCTGCCGGTGAAGCGGCGTCCGGAGGAGGAAGGCATCGAGGAAAAGGCAGAGCTTGTAAGGGCCGCGGAAGAGGCGGCCAGGAGCGTTGACGACAAACTGGTGCGCCAGGTGACGGTAGGTTACGGGGATGTGACGCAGAGGGTAACGATAGCCAATACGGATGGGGTATATGTTGAGGACGAGCGGATTCGGAGCCGTCTTTCTGTCAATGCCGTGGCTGCAGAGGGCCAGGTAATCCAGACGGGATATGAATCGGCCGGAGGAACCCAGGGGCTGGAACTCTTTGACGAGGAGAAACCTGTGGACCTGGGGCGCCGGGCGGCCAGGAGGGCGCTTCTGATGCTCAACGCCAGGCGAGCCCCTGCGGGACGAATGCCTGTGGTCCTGGCGGGAGAGGCAGGAGGCACCATGATTCACGAAGCATGCGGCCATGGCCTGGAAGCGGACCTCGCCCAAAAGGGCCTCTCGGTTTACGCCAACAGGCAGGGGGAACAGGTGGCCTCGGAGCTTGTGACAGTAGTGGATGACGGAACCCTGCAGGGGAAATTTGGGACGCTCCGCTTCGATGACGAGGGGAACCCTGCGCAGAGGACGGTTCTGATTGAAGGCGGGATCCTGCGCGGCTATATGTACGACCGCATTACCGCCTCCAGGGAGGGGGCCGGTTTGACGGGGAACGGCCGGCGGGAATCCTTCCAGCACAGGCCGATTCCCAGGATGACCAATACCTACCTTGCTCCGGGCGATGCCTCACCTGACGAGATCATCAGGGAAACCAGGGCCGGCCTGCTCGTCCGCCGCATGGGGGGTGGTCAGGTGAATACCACCAACGGGGACTTTGTTTTTGAGGTTACGGAAGGTTATCTGATCCAGGATGGTGAAGCGACCGTTCCTGTGCGAGGCGCCACTCTGACGGGAAACGGGCCGGAAGTGCTGAAGCAGATCGATATGATAGGAAGGGATTTTGGATTTTCCATAGGAATCTGCGGCAAAGACGGGCAGGGGGTACCGGTCTCCGACGCCCAGCCGACCATCCGGATTCCGGAACTGATCGTGGGCGGTATTCTCGAAGAAGAGGGTGATTGCGATGATCGAGGTTGAAAAACTGAACGATCGCGATCTGGTGGCTGCCGCAGTTGAAGATGCGAAGCGGTACGGTGCTGATCTGGCGGACGCCTTTTTTTCCAAAAACCATGAGCTTGTGATAGAGGTCAGGAACGGGGAAGTGGAAAACCTGAAAGTTGCCCGGGAGAGTGGCATCGGCATCCGGCTGATAAAGGAAGGGCGCCTGGGTTTTGCCTACACCTCCGATCTGGGTCTGGATTCGATCAGGGAAACCGTCCGGGCAGCCCTTGCCAACGCCCGGATTGGAAGCCCAGATCTGAACAATGTGTTCCCGGCGCCTCCTGAAGCCTATCCTGAGATGGAATTGGAGGATCGCCGGCTGCAGGAGATACCCCTGGAAGAGAAAATCAGGCTGGCGCAGGAAATAGAGAAGAGCGGGCGCGGCTACGACGGCCGGGTCCGGATTACGGAGCAAGCCAGCTATCAGGAGGCGCAATACCACGTAACTATCGCCAATTCTCTCGGGATACTGGCTTCGTACCGGGGCTCGCTATGCGGCGGTTATGCCTCGCTGGTGGCCGGGGATGATGGTGATCAGCAGACCGGGTTTGGACTGTATTTTACCCGCAAGTTTGATGAGCTCGATCCGGAGGCCATCGGGCGGGAGGCCGCCTTTAAGGCGGTCCGGATGCTCGGGGCACGCCGTTTGGAAACCAGGCGCACAGCCGTTGTTTTTGACCCCTATGTGGTCACAAATTTTCTCGGGCTGATTGCTTCCGCCCTTTCAGCCGATGCCGTTCAGAAGGGCCGCTCCCTCTTTGCAGGGAGGGTTGGGCAGAGGGTTGCCGCCGAAGGGGTGACCGTGATCGACGACGGCACTCTTCCAAAGGGGTTAATGAGTTCTCCCTTCGACGGAGAGGGGGTTCCCAGTCAGCGCACATTCCTTATCAAGAAGGGAACATTGCAGGGCTTTCTTCACAACTCGTATACCGGGGCCAGGGAGGGGGTTTCCTCCACGGGAAATGCTGCCCGGAGTTCTTATAAATCGCCTCCGGAAGTGGGAACCACGAATTTTTACCTCGCTCCCGGCGAAAAGGACCCGCGGGATATTATCAAAAACACAGAAAGCGGCCTCTATCTCACGGAAGTGATGGGTATGCATACCGCCAATCCCGTATCCGGCGATTTTTCGGTGGGTGCGGCAGGAATCTGGATAGAACGCGGCGAATTAACTATACCGGTACGGGGAATGGTAATTGCTGGAAATATCCTGGAATTGCTGGAGAACATTGATTTAATAGGAAATGACCTTCGCTTTTTCATCGGCACCGGAGCACCTACCATCCGTGTTTCCGGGTTGACGGTGAGCGGGCAATAACAACGATTTTCTGGAGGTTTCAAGTGGCGCGCATACTGGTTGTCAACGGTCCCAACCTTAACCTGCTTGGGGAGCGTGAGGAGGAGATCTACGGGAAAATCACTCTTGCAGAGATCAACCGCGCTTTAACCAGGCAGGGGGAGGCTGCAGGGGTGGATGTAGAGTTTTACCAGTCGAATCATGAGGGGGATCTGATCGATCGGATCCACGCTGCCAGAGGAAGCTTTGATGCCATCATTATCAATCCTGGGGCATTGACCCACTACAGCTATGCTCTGTACGATGCCCTCAGAGCCGTTAACATCCCGGTAATCGAGGTGCATTTGAGCAATATCTATGCCCGGGAAGACTGGCGGTGCAGGTCTGTGACGGCACCTGCTGCCGTCGGCCAGATCACGGGTTTCGGCCCGCTCGGCTACAGCCTCGCCCTTACCGCCGCCTGCCAGATTATATCGCAAAAGGAAAGAAGGTAGCCTGAGATGACGGTTAATTACTCCCGGAGATTGGCCGAACTACGGAGCATTTTGGCGGCTCAGGGTCTGGAAGCGCTGCTGGTGATGCAGCCGGAAAATCGAAGGTATATAAGCGGTTTTACCGGTGAAGGTGCCCTCATTGTGACCTCTGACACGGCCTGTTTATTCACAGACGGAAGGTTTGTGGAACAGGCGCACGCTGAAGCCCCTGACTGGGATCTGAAACTCGTCAGGAAAACATTTCTGGAAGCATTGACGGAGGTTTACGGGGGACGGCACATTGAGCTGGGTTTTGAAGAGAATTATCTGACCTACCGGCAGTTTAGGCAGATTCAGGAGCAACTTCCCCAGATCCGGCTGCGACCGGTGAGCGGCTTGGTGGAAAAGATGCGGATGGTGAAGGATGCGGAAGAGATCGCCATGATCAGGGAGGCCGGAATCATCACCTGTGCGGCTTTCCGTCACCTCCTGGGAGAACTGAGGGAAGGTATGACGGAACAGGAAGCCGCGGGTGTCATGGAATTTTTTATGCGTTCCCAAGGCGCAGGGCTTCCTGCCTTCGATACGATAGTGGCCAGCGGGCAGCGGAGTGCCTTGCCCCATGGTTCCGCATCCGAGAAGCGGATCGGGCTTGGTGAGTTGATCGTGCTTGACCTGGGGGCGACCTACCGGGGTTACGCCGCGGATCTTACCAGGACGGTTGCTCTCGGCCACTATAATGCAAAGCAGCGGGAAGTATACGAAGTGGTAAAAGACGCCCAACAGAACGCCCTTGATTTAATTCGAGCTGGAATAACGACCGGCGAGGCTGATGCAGCGGCGCGCCGGGTTATAGAAAAAGCCGGTTACGGTGAATATTTTTCGCACAGCCTCGGCCACGGGGTTGGGCTGGCAGTTCATGAGGAGCCAAGGCTTGCCCCCGGCGGGGAACTGGTGCTGGAAGCGGGTATGGTGGTCACCGTGGAGCCAGGTGTCTATCTACCGGGTTGGGGAGGTGTACGGATCGAGGATACCGTTCTGGTTACGGACAAGGGCTGTGAAATCCTGACGCCTTTAAAAAAGGAACTCATTGTTGTTTAATTCATAAGTTAGACATAATTTGATGAAAGGAGCGAATCCTGGCCTGTTGCTAACAGGTGAAATGAGCCAGGTGGGAAGATGATTTCAACGAATGATTTCAGGACAGGTCTAACAATTGAGGTTGAAGGGGACATTTACACGGTTGTGGATTTTCAGCATGTCAAACCGGGAAAGGGCTCGGCATTTGTGCGCTCAAAGCTGAAGAATCTCAGAACAGGTGCAGTTATCGAGCGCACCTTTCGAGCCGGGGAGAAGCTACCGAGGGCGCACCTGGAAAGAAAGGAAATGCAGTATCTTTATCGTGAAGGGGATTCCTTTGTCTTTATGGACAATGAGACTTACGAGCAGGTGAGCCTTACAACCGAGCAACTGGGAGACAATGTGAAGTACTTAAAGGAGAATATGAATATCTACCTCCTCACCCATGAGGGAAACCTGATCGGAGTGGAACTGCCCAATTTTGTAGAGCTTGAGGTGGTTGCTGCAGATCCCGGAGTGCGCGGCGATACGGCGACAGGTGGAACGAAGTCTGCTACCTTGGAAACAGGGCTTACAATCCAGGTGCCACTCTTTGTGGAAGTTGGAGATGTGGTGAGGGTGGATACACGCTCCGGAGAGTATCTGGAGCGGGTTTAGATCTGGCTTTAGATGGGTATAATAGGAAAAAAGGTTTCAGGAGGTCAAAAAATGGAAGATTTACGGGAAAGGATCGCCTATCTTCAGGGCCTGACGGAGGGCCTTAAATTTGAAGAGGGCAGGGAAGAGGCGAGAATTATCAAGCAGATCATCGATATCCTGGGGGACCTGGTAGACGAGGTAGAGGAGGTGCGGGCCGGCCAGGAGGATCTGGAAGACTACCTGGAAAGCATTGATGAGGATTTATACGGTGACGAGGATGAGTTTGATCTGGAAGAAAGCAACGACGCGGAAAATAAAGAGGATGAAAATAAGGATGAAGCGGATTACGAATGCGACGAAGATGACGACATCGAGTATGTTGAAGTAGAGTGTCCCAAGTGTCACGACATCATCTGCTTTGATGCGGACATTGTCGATGAAGAAGATGTTATTGAAGTAACCTGCCCGAATTGCAACGAGGTGGTCTATGTCAACGATGGTTCCATGCCACCGCCGCAAAGGTCAGGCAGACCTGCATGGCACGCTGACAGGGCAGAAGACTCTGAAGACCTTTAAATTTTCTGTTAACCGCTGAAAATAGTTTATTTAAAGTCCCAGGTATGGGGCTTTTTATTTCTCCTTCCGAACCCCTCCTTTTCATAAACCGGCCAAGAACTAAATATATATAAGGCAAGTCCAGGAATAAAATAAGGGGAATGACCTATGCCTAGCCTCATGGAATCAGGGATCTGCCAGATCTTGCCCCTGGTTGCTCCTGCTCTGAAGGCAATCTTTGAAAGGCTTCCCTCGTTTATTGTTGAGGGGCTCGAGGAAATCCGGCTTCGTCGTGAACGCCCCCTGGCCGTGCGTTACCATCAGGAGGAGTGTTTCTTAAACATCAGGGGGGAACCGGTTTATACTCCTTCGGAAGCGTACATGGTTTCGGAGGAAGATATATTGAAAACGCTGCAGTTGATCAGCCAGGGCTCGCTTTATGCTTATGAGGAGGAGCTCCGCCAGGGTTTTATTACTCTGCCCGGGGGACACCGTGTCGGCCTGGCAGGCAGGGCTGTTTTGGACGGAGGAGTCTTGAAAACCATGCGGGACATCAGCAGTTTAAATATCAGAATCGCCCGGGCCGTCCCCGGCGCTGCTCGCCAGCTGCTGCCATTTATTCTTGACTTTCAGGAGAAACGGCCTTACCATACCCTGCTCGTATCACCTCCCCGGGCGGGTAAGACTACCATTCTCAGGGATCTCGTTAGATCCTTGAGTTATGGTTTGCCCGCTTTGAACTTCCCGGGCCTTTCGGTGGGGGTGGTTGACGAGAGGAGTGAACTGGCCGCCTGTTTTCAGGGTGTTCCTCAGCATGATTTGGGGCCGAGAGTGGATGTGCTGGACTGCTGTCCGAAAGCCGTGGGAATGGTGATGCTGCTGCGGTCGATGGCTCCTCAGGTCATTGCCACCGACGAAATCGGCCGCTCCGAAGACGTGGCCGCCCTCTGGGAAATGGTCAACACCGGTGTCAGCATACTGGCGACGGCGCACGCCTCCTGCTGGGAGGAAATGGAGCAGCGTCCCTACCTGCGGGAACTTATCGAGCAGCGGGTTTTCCGGCGCTATGTTTTCCTGAGCAGGAGAAAGGGGCCGGGAACGCTCGAAGGGGTCTGGGATGAGAACAAAAGGTTGCTGCGAGGGGTGAATGTCTCTGTTTAAGCTGATCGGCGCTTTTCTGGTGATTTTTTCCGCAGGCATGGCAGGAATGAATATTGCTTCCTATTACTCACTGCGTCCCCGCCAGTTGCGCGCCTTGCAGGATGCCCTGCAGGTGCTTGACACGGAAATCATGTACGCGGCCACGCCACTACCTGCCGCATTGAGAAAAATTGGACAAGCAGGAGATACGGCAGTAAGCCGGATTTTTTCGGCCGCGGCAGCGCTGCTGGAGTCATCCCGGGGTTATACCGCCGGAGAAGCCTGGAGCCGGGCCCTGGATGAGGAGTTCAGGGGGACAGCTTTGGACGGGGACGATTATGCTGTGCTGCGCGCTTTCGGTGAGGGGTTGGGGGCATCAGACAGGCAGGAACAGCATAAAAAAATCGCCTTAACCTCTCTGCACCTGCGCAAGGAAGAAGAAAAGGCACAGCGGGAGCGGGAGAAAAATGAGCGCCTCTGGCGTTATGGAGGGTTTCTGCTGGGAATCAGTATTGTTTTGTTGCTCCTGTGAAAGAAAGAGAGGGGTATTGCAATGAACGTAGACATTATTTTTAAAATTGCCGGTATCGGCATTCTTATTTCTGTTTTACACATTATCCTAAAGCAGGCCGACAAAGAGGAGCAGGCTCAGATGCTGACCCTGGCAGGTGTGGTTGTGGTTCTGATTATGGTGGTGCAGCTGATCAACCAGTTGTACAACATGGTACGTTCGGTTTTCCGCCTCTTTTGAGAGGAGGGAATGCGGTGGAGATCCTTCAGATAGTTGGTCTCGGTCTCATCGTTGCCGTTTTTGCGGTACTGCTGCGAGAGAACCGCCGTGAAATGGCACTGTTTTTAGGGCTTGGTTTCGGAATCCTGGTCTTTATCCTGGTTCTGGGGAAGATGGGGGCGATTTTTACGGTTTTTCGCGACCTCACAAGGCGCGCTAATGTGGATGAACTGTACCTGGTCACCCTTTTAAAGATCATGGGAATTGCTTACATAGCCGAGTTCGGTGCCCAGATCTGCCGGGATGCGGGGGAAGGTACCATTGCAAGCAAGATAGAACTGGCGGGGAAAATACTGATTATGATCCTGGCATTGCCCATCTTCGCGGCTATCCTGGAGATTATTATCCGGTTGCTTCCTTGAGGAGAAAATGGGGGGCTGCACATGATTCAGCGCCGGGCACGCCGTGCCCTGCTGGCCGTAACGTTATTTTTCTTATTGTTCTTCCCCCGTCCTGCTGCCGCAGCTGCCGCAACCACTGCGGAGCCGGAGCAGTTCGTGGCCGAGCAGTTCGAGAAATTAAATCTCGGGGAGCTTGAATCCTTTATCAAAAGAGTTGACCAAGATCTCCATAACCAGCTGTCCGGGTTCAGCCTGGAAAAGGTCCTGGATTCGATACGCCGCGGGAAGCTTGATTTGAACCTGGCAAGTGTTTTTAAATCCCTGCTTGATTTTTTATTTCGTGAAGTTTTAACCCATTCGGCACTTTTAGGGAAACTCCTGGTGCTCGGAACCATTCTGGCGTTGCTCGAACAGCTGCAGGGGGCCTTTGAAAAAAATACAGTTGCCCAGCTGGCACATGGGATAGGTGTGCTCGGCTTGCTGACGGTTGCGCTATCTTCTTTTACTCTGGCCCTCAACACAGGCAGGGAAGCCATTGGAAATATGGTTGGATTTATGCAATCCATCATTCCGGTTTTATTGACACTGATGGCCGCGCTGGGTAGTCTCACCTCGGTTGCTTTGCTGCATCCGGTCATTTTTATTTCCCTTAACCTTTTGGGAACTCTCATCCGCAACATAGTTTTTCCTTTAATTTTTTGCGCTGCAATTCTCGGTATTGTCAGCCATGTTTCGGAACGGTTTCAGGTTTCACGCCTGGCGGAACTGTTCAGGGACGGCAGTGTGGCTTTAATCACCCTCTTCTTAACTCTCTTTATCGGTATTCTCGGGATTCAAGGTGTTGCAGGGGCGGTTACCGACGGGATCGGTCTGCGAACCGCCAAGTTTCTAACAGGAGCCTTTGTTCCCGTGGTTGGTGGAGTTTTATCAGACGCAGTAGAAGCGGTGATGGGGTGCTCCCTCTTCCTCAAAAACGCCGTGGGTGTCCTGGGGACCTTGACACTCTTCTTTATGTGCGCCCTTCCGGTGGTGAAGATCCTTTCCGCCGCCGTTATCTACCGTCTGGCGGCGGCATTGATGCAGCCTCTGGGAGCCCAGAGGTTGGGGGAATCTCTCAACCTCCTCGGAAATTACCTCTTTATCGTTTTTGCTGCGGTTGCAGCAGTGGGGCTGATGTTCTTTATCGCTCTGGCAATCGTAGTGGGGCTTGGGAACTTCACCGTAATGCTGAGATGATGGGGCTGGTTCTATGGAAACGATACGGGCGGTGGTCAGGAGTTTAGTTTTCCTTGTTCTCCTGGCGGGATTTCTGGAAATGCTTTTGCCGTTGAGGGAAACTCGCAAATTCCTTCAGGTGATTCTAGGCCTGTTTGTGCTGGTGGCCGTCTTAAATCCTGTAGTCGCCTTTTTTCGTCAGGCGCCGGTTCTGAACGTCGGTATCTCTGAAAAGCAGGATGCAGGGACAATGCAGCTCGACTCCATTTTGAAGCAGGGGAAGGCCTTACAACAAACCAATCTCGAGGAGGCGCGCACCGCTTATGTAAAGCGGCTGGAAGAGCAGGTAGCCGTTGTTGCACGCCTGGTGCCGGGTGTGCAGGCGGCGAAGGCCCGGGTAACCCTGGCCGGTACCCCGCTGCAACAGGCGGAGGGAACTGTTGATAAGATTTTTGTGACTGTTCAACCCGGCCAAAAAAATGGCGACCTCTCCCAAATAAAACCGGTTGAAAATATCGGCATCATCGGGAGTCATCTGGATGGCGGTCCGCAGCAAACGCAGACCACTCCTCCGGAGTCCGGAGATCTGTCTGCCCGGGTGCATGACACTGTGGTATCCCTGTTCGGGCTGCGTCCTGAGCAGGTGGTTGTGAACATGGGTTCTTTCAGGTAACTCTCATGTCTGATAGTTATTCAAGCATAATCGGTAAGAGTTGCTTGCTTATACGCTCATGCCGCCATGGTGGCACCATCATTATCCTTGCAGGTGCAGGGAGGTTGTTATCTCGCCCTCGACAAAGAGCAGCTAACGGCAGCCGAAGCGAAACAGGTGTCGAAGTCAGGCGGCTGTCTCAAGTATCGAAGTAAAGGGCAGGGTGTGGCAGGAGGCTGTTTCTTATTTCAGACCTCCGACATCCTGTTTCTGGCATCTTATTATGGTAGGTGGGACGGATGACGGAGTTGAAAGGTATCCTGGACAAATGGTGGAGAAATTTAGGGGAGGGAAAAGGATTTTTCCCCGGACGCGTCTCAAATCTGTGGCGGTTGTTGGTATTGCTCGGAGGAGGGGTGGCTTTGCTCATTGTTGCAGGATCCCTTATCAATCCTGCTGCTTCTACCACCTCACCTCCCGCACCGGCCAAAGAGGAGGTGCAAAGGGACGACAGCCTGACGGCGGCAGAAAAGGAGCTGGAGAGCCGGCTTGAAAAGGTTTTGGGTTCTGTTGCGGGTGCGGGCAGTGTGCAGGTAACGGTGACGCTGTCTTCGGGGCAGGAAAACGTGTTTGCGCAAAATATCAACAAGCAGAACAGGATAATCGAGGAGAAAGACCAGGCCGGGGGAAACCGGAAGACGACGGAGGTCAATGAGCAGGGAAGCCTTGTATTTGCCGAAACGCTAAACGGAGGAAAGGATGATCCTGTTCTCATCAAAGCGAAGCGCCCTGAAGTAGCCGGAGTCCTCGTCCTTGCAGAGGGGGCGAAAGATCCCGAACTTCGGGAGAAACTGGCCCAGGCGGTGGAAACACTGCTCGACATACCCCCCCATAAAGTCACCGTACTCGCTAAAGAAAGCTGGTGAAGAAATGATTTCAATTACGTTAAATAGAAAAAAACTGGCGGTATGTTGCCTGGCTCTGGTTGTGCTGGCCGGAGGATGGGTGTTGCTAAAAAAAGAGGTATATAAACATTCTCCCGTTGAAGTTAAAGTTGATGAGAAGAATGTAACTTCCAGGAGGCAACAGGTCGGCCCTCAGAACGGTGGAAAGGAGTTTTTCGTGGATTGTCGTCTTACCAGGGATCGCATTTGCAGCCGGCAGATCGAGATTTTAAAGGAGATTGCAAATAATCCGGATTCCAGTGCCGAAGTGCGGGATCGGGCTCAGAAGGATATAATGCAGATCACCGACAGCCTGGGCAAGGAAACTGAAATTGAAAAGCTCATCATGGCGCGAGGGTATAAGGATGCGGTGGTGATGCTCCAATCAAAGATGGCAACAGTAATCGTCCAGGCACCTTCACTCCTGCGGTCGGACGCTGAAAGAATAGCGGAGATCGTGGCCAGGGCAACAGGATTAGAGCCGGGGAATGTTTTTGTGATGGCAAAGCCCTGAATATGTATACCTGTATACATTTATGGCACCTGCTGGCGTTAGTCTTGTATTATAAGGTGATTAAAGATATAATTTTCTTTAATATTTTGGTTTTGGAAATCTCGCAGTTCGTTGTTGAAAGGGTGGAGAGGACCTGTGAAGAGGCCGGCTATTACTGATACCACTTTACGGGATGCTCATCAGAGCCTTTGGGCCACGAGGATGCGGTCGGAAGATATGGTTCCGATTCTGCAGCATCTTGATAAGGTAGGCTATTTTTCACTGGAGATGTGGGGAGGAGCAACCTTTGACGTCTGCATCCGCTACCTGAATGAGGATCCCTGGGACAGGATCAGGATAATTAAAAAATATGTTAAACAAACACCGCTCCAGATGCTCCTGCGGGGTCAGAATATAGTTGGCTATACCAACTATCCCGATGATGTGGTGGTCGCTTTTGTAGACAAGGCGGCAGAGTGCGGGATTGATATCTTCCGGATTTTTGACGCCCTGAATGATGTCCGCAACCTGGAGGTGCCGGTACGGGCCGTGAAGAGGACCGGAAAGCATGTTCAGGCCTGTGTGGTTTATACCCTCAGCCCTGTGCATACTTACGAGCACTACCTGGAAACCGCCCTCCGGCTTCAGGATATGGGTGCCGATTCGATCTGTATCAAGGATATGGCAGGGATGATCTCCCCTTACGCAGCCTATGAGCTTGTATCTCTTTTCAAAGAAAAACTGGATATACCCATTCAGCTTCATACCCATTATATCGGTGGCATGGCCATCGGAGCCTGTCTGAAGGCCGTTGAAGCGGGGGTTGACGTTTTCGACGCCTGTTCCGGACCACTCGCTTTCGGGTCTTCCCAGCCGCCTGTGGAAACACTGGTACGGGCCCTGCAGGGAACACCCTGGGATACCGGCCTCGACCTGCACCACCTTTTTGAAATATCCAACTACTGGGAAGAGCTGCGTCGCCGCCGCGGCTTCGAGCGCGGTGTGACCAGGATCAACGACATGAAGGTGTTTGATCACCAGGTGCCCGGAGGGATGATCACCAACCTTGTCATCCAGCTTGAGGAACAGAAGGCTTTGCATCGCCTGAATGAAGTCCTTGAGGAGATCCCGCGGGTACGGGAGGAACTGGGATACCCACCACTGGTTACCCCGACGAGCCAGGTGGTGGGGACGCAGGCGGTGCTGAACGTGTTGCTTGGTGAACGATATAAAATGGTTCCTCAGGAGGTCAAGGATTACGTCAGGGGCTATTACGGGAGGCCGCCTGCTCCAATTAAGGAAGAGATCAAACGGCTCATTATAGGCGATGAGGAGCCTATTACCTGCCGCCCGGCGGACCTGCTTGAATGCAGGTTTGAGAAAATGAAGGAGGAAATCAAAGATCTCGCCGAATCCGACGAAGACTACATCACTTACGCTCTTTTTCCTCAGATAGCCAGGAAATTTTTTGAATACCGGAAGCAGCTGCGCACCGGTGAAATTCAAACTGTTGCCGAAGCACAAAAAGAAGCGCCTCCAGCTCAGGAAAAGGGGAAAAAGCAACAGGCAGCAACACCGGTTGTCAAATCAAAGACCCAGCAGGCCTCCAGGGAGGACGGAGAGATGAATGTCGAGGATGTCAAAGAGTTTATCCGCCTGATTCACGAAATGGACGTCAACGAGCTACATATTGAAACGGGTTCCATGAAGGTTAACATTAGAAAGGGTGTTTTCCAGGGATCACCGGTTGCATTTGAAGGCACTGCAAAGAGTAAACCGGCGACTGAGTGTGCTCCTTTAAGTTCGAGCAGTGCTCCGGAACCTGCTCCGGCATCGGAACAAGTCCCTGCGAAAAGAGCGGCTAACCTGGTGGAAGTGGTAGCCCCTATGGTGGGGACCTTCTATCGAGCGCCTGCGCCTGATGCACCTCCCTTTGTTGAGGTGGGGTCGAAGGTGCAGAAAGGGGATACTCTCTGCATCATTGAGGCCATGAAGTTGATGAACGAGATAGAGGCAGAATGTGCAGGTGAGGTAGTGGAGATTCTCGTTGAGAACGCGGAGCCGGTCGAATACGGTCAGGTCCTTTTCCTGATCGCGCCTGAGAAGTAGCTTGGGCTGGAGCAGCATCTTTGTGCCGCATGTCCTGCATGCGGTCTTACTTTTTGAGGAGTTTTGAGGAGGTTTTTTCGTGTTCAAAAAGATTCTCGTGGCTAACCGGGGTGAAATTGCGGTCAGGATTATTCGCACCTGCCGGGAGATGGGAATAAAGACCGTCGCCGTATACTCCGAAGCGGATCGCGAAGCACTGCATGTAAAGATGGCTGACGAAGCGGTTTGTATCGGGGCTCCCCCGCCGGGTCGGAGCTATTTAAATATTCCAAACATCATCAGCGCAGCGGAGATGAAGGGTGCGGAGGCGATTCATCCTGGTTACGGCTTTCTTGCCGAGAACCCGTACTTTGCTGAGATCTGCGAAAGACAGAAAATAACATTCATCGGCCCTCCCGCTTCGGCGATCGAGGACATGGGTGCGAAGGCTCGTGCCCGCGAGTTGATGATTAAGGCAGGGGTTCCTGTTGTGCCGGGCTCTCCGGGGCTTCTAACCAGGGAACGGGAAATCGCGGAAATTGCCGAAGCCATCGGGTATCCTGTCATCATCAAGGCCTCTGCAGGAGGGGGAGGCCGCGGGATGCGGATTGCCTTAAACAGCGAGGAACTGGAAAGATCCGTCCGGACAGCCCGGGCTGAGGCAGAAGCCGCTTTCGGAGACGGCGGGATATATCTTGAAAAGTACCTGCTCGAACCCAGGCATGTGGAAATACAGATACTGGCAGACAAGTTCGGAAATGCGGTTTACCTGGGAGAACGGGATTGTTCCATTCAGCGCAGGCATCAGAAGTTGATCGAGGAAACACCCTGTCCTGTACTGACCCAACAGTTGAGGGAAGAAATGGGGGCTACCGCCGTACGGGCGGCACAGGCCGTAAATTATGTGGGAGCGGGTACTGTTGAGTTCTTGCTCGACAGGTTGGGAAACTATTATTTTATCGAAATGAACACCCGGATTCAGGTGGAACACCCGGTAACCGAAATGGTCACCGGAATCGACCTTGTGGCGGAGATGATTAAAATTGCGGCGGGAGAACCCTTGGGTTTCAAGCAGGAGGACATCAAGCCCAATGGTGTGGCCCTGGAGTGCCGCATCAATGCCGAAGATACCAATTTCAACTTCCGGCCGTGTCCGGGTGTTATAAAAAACTACCTGCCCCCCGGCGGATTCGGAGTGCGGGTCGACAGCGGGATTTACCCGGGCTATAGCATACCACCCTACTATGATTCCCTCATCGCGAAGTTGATCACCTGGGGAAAGAATCGCCACGAGGTCATCGAGCGAATGAAGCGGGCCCTGAGGGAGTTCCGGATAGAAGGTGTGGAAACGACGATACCTTTTTTGCTGAGCATCATGGAAAACCCATATTTCGTAACCGGCTCGGTAGATACCCATTTTGTCCAGCGATGCCTGGAGGAAGAATGATTTTTCTTTGCAATTACGCCATTCCTTCGGTATAATGAGGCTAAGACTGGGCATAATTAGCAATTAATTTTTTGGGGGTGACCGGGAAATGGTCGAAAGCAAGATTGAGGAGACAAGCCGCACTCCGTTGGGAGCGGTGCGGATCGCCAACGAGGTGGTGGCGGTGATCGCCGGTCTGGCTGCTACCGAAGTAAAGGGCATTGCAGGCATGAGCGGGGGCATTGCCGGCGGCATCGCAGAGATGCTCGGGAGGCGCAATCTAGCCCGGGGTATCAAGGTTGAAGTGGGTGAACGGGAGGCCGCGGTTGATCTCTTTGTGATCGTCGAATATGGCGTACGAATTCCTGATGTTGCAGTTCAGGTGCAGGAGAATGTCAAAGAGGCAATTGAGAGCATGACAGGGCTGGCCGTTGTCGAGGTCAATGTTCATGTTCAGGGTGTTTCGTTCCCGGAACCCCAGGAAGAGCAACGGGTAAAATGAGATACACGCATCTGCCATACCGGGTACTCCTTGTGTTTTTTTCCTTAATCGTCTTTGTTTCTTCCGGTGTAGCCATTGCTCTCTTGCTGGGATGGACATTTCCTACCAATATCATGTCGGCTTTTAAAGCGGACCCCGCCAGCCGCTGGGGTGCGATAATCACCTGTGTATTTCTACTTATTATGTCTTTACAGCTTTTATCTACAGCATTCAGCAGGAGCCGGGAACATGAAATAACCATCCAGGAGACTGGTCTGGGTAGGGTTGAGATTGCGGCATCCGCGCTTGAAAACCTGATTCGCCGCTCTGCCCGTCAGGTGAGAGATGTCCGTGAAGTTAAACCGGTTTTGCGCTGTGACCGCGATGGCCTGAGAATATCCCTTCACCTGAATGTAAATCCGGAGGCTCATATTCCGTCTGTAACCCGGGAGATACAGCAGATCGTACAGGAGTACCTGGAGGAAAAGGCAGGGGTACATGTCCTCCAGGTAGGTGTACGCGTCGACAGTGTTTCTATAGAGCCCCGCGCACGGGTTGAATGATGGCGGCACAACAGAAAGAAGGGATATCGGATGTGGGGCGGTAGAACATTTCTGGAAATTATACAGGAGCTTCTAGAAACGCACCGGGGTAAAGTCCTGGGTGCTGTATTTGGACTTATCATAGGGCTGTTAATAATTGTATTTGGCTTTTGGAAAACTGTTTTTATAATCTTCTGTATCCTGATCGGATATTTTTTGGGAAAGCGCTTTGATGACGATGGGAGTCCGGGGGACTGGTGGGATCGCATCTTCGGCGAGCGTTGATAGGCCCGAAGCAAAGATGGTAAGGAGGGTTATTATTGGGAAGGCGGCGGGCCAGGGAAATAGCATTACAGGTTTTGTTTCAGGTTGACGTGGGAAAGATCAAACCGGAGCGTGCCCTGGAGTACACATTGAGCGAGTCTCAGGTAAGCGAGGAAACAGGTGCTTTTGCCCGGGCCCTGGTGGAGGGGACTCTGGCGCATCGAAAAGAAATCGACGATTATCTCAAGCAGTATTCCAGCGACTGGGACCTGCCTCGGATGGCGAATGTTGATCGCAACATTTTGAGGCTGGGTCTTTATGAGATGCTGTATTATCATGAAACCCCTCTCAACGTGGCGATAGATGAAGCGCTGGAGCTTGCCAAGACTTACAGTGACGAGGATGCCCCACGGTTTATCAATGGAGTTCTGGGGAGAATTGCAAAGGAGCTGGCGGCCAACCCCGGTTAGAAAAGCTAAGCCGGGGTTTTATCTTGGTTAAAAATTGAAGAAAGTTTTGCTCTCAAGGCAGGAATTCGGAAGGTTTTTCACGAATAAGACTTATATGTGTGTATGCTTTGCGTGTGCGTATTTAGGTTTTACTTATTGGGGTCCGGAACCGGATAGGTGAGGTTATTTGCCGTATACAGGAACCCGAAACTCCTGGGAGGTGAGAGAAGTAAAGGCTCGGCTTATTTTACTAAATATCATATAAATAAGGGAGGATGAAAAATGGCGGCTCAACTATTGTTGGGGAAACCTCTTGCAGAGAAGATTCGGGAAGAGGTCGTCAAGGATGTTGAGGAATTAAAGTCTAAAGGTGTTAATCCGAGCCTGGTGGCCATCCAGGTAGGGAAGAACGATGCCTCACGGGTTTATACAAATGCCCAGGCGAAGAATGCGGAGAAATGCGGAATCAAATACGAACTTCAGGAACTTCCGGAAGATACGACTCAGGAGCAACTCCTGAAGCATATTGCAGGTCTTAATGCCGACCCGAACGTTTCCGGCATCATCCTTCAGATGCCTGTTCCACCACAGATCGACGGTAAGGTTTGTCAGTGGAGCATTGCCTACGAGAAGGACGTAGAGGGCGTCACTCCAACAAATATGGGCCTGGTTACCTTCGGGAAACCCCGATTGGTGCCGTGTACCGCCCTTGGTGCTTTCGAATTGATTAAATCGACAGGTGTCGATATTTACGGTAAAGAGGTTGTTGTGGTCGGGCACAGCGACATCGTCGGGAAACCGGCTGCGCTGCTTCTCCTGAACAGCTTTGGCACTACAACTATCTGCCATATTGCAACCGGTAAGAGAGGATTAACAGAGCAACACGTCAGAAGGGCCGAAATTTTAGTGGTTGCAGTGGGTGTGCCTGAACTCATCAAGGGAGATTGGATTAAAGAGGGCGCCATTGTTGTCGATATCGGGATCAATCCCACAAAAGACGGGAAGATCGTTGGCGACGTGGAGTTCGAGGTGGCAAAAGAAAAAGCTTCGTGGATTACCCCTGTCCCGGGCGGCGCAGGAACTGCAACAACAGCTATCTTGATGAAGAATACCGTGGAAGCTGCCAAGTGGCAGTTGGAAAAAAGAGGTTAGAAAACGAACTTGTGTCTGACCGGAGAACTGGACGCGGGAGGGTCCAGTTCTCTTTCCTTATCTGAGATTTTTATACACGAACAAGGAGGTTGTATGATATGGCAGCGGTTCGCATTGACGGTAAGGCGATGGCCGAGGAGATTAAACAGCAGTTGATTAAAGAGGTAGAAGAGCTGAAGGCAAAGGGGGTAACCCCGCATATGGCCCTGATTCTGGTGGGGGACGCCGAGGATTCCGCCCTTTATGTAAGGAGCAAGGCTAAAAACTGCGAAGCTGTGGGAGGCTTTGCCGAGGTTCACCACCTGCCGGAAGACACCACTATCGATCAGTTGATGGCTTTGGTGGATAAACTGAACCGGGATGATAAGGTGCATGGCATCCTGGTTCAGCTTCCCCTGCCACATCATCTGCACCAGTATGAAAAGCAGGTGATGAACGCCATATTGCCGGAAAAGGACGTGGATGCCTTCCATCCTGTGAACATCGGTAACATGGTGATCGGGGACAAGTGCTACCTGGGTGTTACAGCATATGCCTGTATCAGAATACTTGAGAACCTCGGTATCGATTTTAAGGGTAAGCACGCCGTAGTGGTGGGGTGGTCAATCGAAATCGGCAAACCCGTGACCGTTCTGCTGTTTGAAAAAGGATGTGCGGTTACCCTGGTACACCCCGATTCAGATTTCGTTCCGTATACAAAGCAAGCGGATATCATTGTTACCGAGGTGGGCAGGCCGAGGGCGATTACCGGCGATATGATCAAGCCGGGAGCGATAGTCATCGACACCGGTTCCAATTTTGTGGACGGCAAATCGATCGGTGACGTTGATTACGACAGCGCCGCCCAGGTGGCGGGCTACATCACACCTGTTCCCGGCGGTGTCGGACCGATGCGGATAATTATGCTGATTTACAACCTGGTGCTGGCCGCTAAACAAAAGGCCGGGGCCTGCTAGTGGTGCTGCGCAGGATCTACCGGGTAGGGGAGATCACCGGTTATATCCGGAATCTCCTGGAATCTGACTCACTGCTCTCCGACCTCTGGATTCGCGGCGAAATTTCTAATTTTAAGCGCCATACCTCTGGACATATATACTTTACCCTGAAGGATGATTCAAGCAGCCTGCGGTGTGTCATGTTCCGTTCCCGAGCCTGCCTGCTGGATTTTTTACCTGCAAACGGGATGAATGTCCTGGTGCGCGGGTACATCAGCCTCTATGAGAGAGACGGAAGCTACCAGCTATATGTGGAGGAGTTAGAGCCGGATGGTATGGGAGCCCTTTATCTGGCCTACTGCCTGCTGAAAGACAGGCTGGAGGCGGAAGGGCTCTTTGCCGTAGAGCATAAAAAACCGATTCCTTTTTTGCCACGCAAGGTGGGGGTTGTCACATCTCCGAACGGGGCGGCATGGCACGATATTGTCACTGTGATTAGACGGCGTTTCCCACAGATGCCGATTGTTTTGGCTCCTGCCGCCGTCCAGGGGGAGCAGGCGCCAGGGGAGATTCAGGCAGCTCTAGCGGCGCTCGACAGGCGTGATGACATCGATGTGGTGATCGTCGGCCGGGGTGGGGGATCGCTCGAAGAACTTTGGGCGTTTAACACAGAAGAAGTTGCCCGGGCGATCTTTCGTATGCATATCCCCGTTGTGAGTGCTGTGGGGCATGAAACGGATTACTCCATCGCCGATCTTGTTGCGGATTTAAGGGCGCCGACCCCTTCTGCTGCTGCCGAAATTGTCGTGCCGGACCGCCGGGAACTGGAGCGGCGAGTATTCAACCTTCAGGGCCGCTTGATGCAGGCTGTTAACCGGGGTCTCAAGGAAAAACGGGAAAAGCTCAAGACAATTGCCGGTCGAAGCCTGCCGCGTTCTGTTCAAAGTCGCCTGTTGCTCCATAAGCAGCAAGTAGGTTTTCTAAACCGGCGTTTGCTTGATAGAACGCGGGCAATAACCATGAATGCCAGGGCGAAAACCGAACTGATCGCGGGTAAGTTGGATGCCCTTAGTCCTCTTGCAATTTTGAAACGGGGTTACAGTATTTGCCGCAACCATTCTACAGGTAATATCATCAAGGGGATTCGAGAGACCGGTGTAGGGGAACTGGTTGATGTGATTTTAGGGGACGGAAGCATGCATTGCCTGGTTAAAGAAATAAAGGAGGACCAGCATGGATGAGTTAGCCTTTGAGGAAGCCCTGGCGCGATTGGAAAGGGTTGTTGCGGAGTTGGAACAGGGAGAGATGACTCTTGACGAGGCCCTTGCAGCCTTTCAAGAGGGGGTTAAATTGCTACGCCTGTGCATCACAAAGCTTAACAAGTTTGAAGAGCAGATCGAGGTCCTGATGGAGGACTATTATGCAGAAGCTCCTTCCTGGCTCGGCGGCCAGGATGGGGGAGGCAGGCAGAAGTGAACTGGGAAAGGGAACTGGCTCAAAAAGCAGCCATGATCAACGCTGCTTTAGACCGTTATCTCCCTCCGGCCTCCCAGTACCCGCCTAAAATCCACGAGGCCATGAGGTACAGCCTGTTTGCGGGTGGGAAGCGTTTGCGAGGGGCGCTTGTCCTGGCTGTTGCCGAGTTGCTGTATATGGAGCCAAAGCGGGTTCTTCCGGTAGCGGCGTCACTGGAAATGATTCATACATACTCTTTGATTCACGATGACCTGCCGGCAATGGACGATGATGATTACCGCCGGGGTAAACCCACATGCCACAGAGTATTCGGTGAAGCGGTGGCGATTCTCGCCGGTGACGCATTGCTGACCCTGGCCTTTCAGACTTTGAGTGGCCTGAAAGAAGAGGGTTTTGACGCCGGGCTGATTGTAAAGATCGTCGAAGAGGTGAGCAGGGCCGCGGGAACCGAAGGGCTAATCGGGGGGCAGGTGGTGGACCTCGAGTCCGAGGGGATTCAGGTGGTGTCCGATACCCTTGCTTACATACACGAACACAAGACCGGGGCTCTGTTTCGCGTAGCCGTGCGCTCAGGTGCTTTGCTGGCGGGGGCAGATGCACTCCAGTTGCAGGCATTAACGGACTACGCCGCCGCTTTTGGCTTAGCCTTTCAGATCACCGATGACATATTAGACATTACGGGTGACGAACGAGAGCTGGGAAAGCCTGTAAAAAGCGACCTTGTCAAAAAGAAGGCTACCTACCCGGCGGTCTTTGGAATAGAACAGGCGCGCAGCTTAGCCGCCGAGCAAGTGAAGAAGGCTTTGCATAGTCTCGAAATGTTCGGATCGCGTGCGGAGTTTTTAAGGGAAACGGTGCGCTACTTACTGCACCGGAAATCCTGAACAATACGAAAATTTGTTTGTAAATATAAGTTATGTTATAATGTTACATCAATAGCCGGACATTACCGGCCTGAAGTGAATTAATGGTGGGTGGTGCAGTATTCTAGTCGGGACAGCCGATTTCAAAGGCGGGCCTAAAAATCCGTCACGGGCATATCGATGAAGTTCCCGGTGCCGGCTTCCGAGGCCCATTCGGGGGTTTGTACCGGGAGTTAAGGGGGAAGGGCGATCTACAAAGGCATGTAGGCGTTGACCCTTCCTCCGCGGAGGCCCTAGTTCGTGGGATACAGACCACGGCTCAGGGTTGAACCGGGATGCAGTAAAGCATGCCGGATAGCCTGCCTTGAGTGGGGCTGGTGGATGACAAAAAAGGCCTCGTGGTTCCAGGGCCCTGGACACCACGAGAGACTGTCTGAAACCTTCCCTGCAAAAGAGGCTAGAAGTCGGTTGAACCGTTGAGGAAATCTCCTAGACTGTCTGCACATCGCAGCGCCCGCTGGGGATTAAAGTGTGGACTAAGTGGTAATCTAGCCCTGTTTTCGGCAACGAAACAGAACAGGCTTAAAGGGGAACCGCCAGAACGGCGACGTTTTGGTGCCTCGTTGGGAAAACCTGCTAGACCTAAGCCACAATATTTACCCGGCGGGTGGCCACCCACTTAATTCCCACCTCGTAAAAATTTTGATATATCCTTAATTAACCGTTATTTTTTTATGGGTGACTGAAAAATATGCCGGAACAAACTAAATGGCTGCGCTCCGGTTTGCGTTACGCCATTTTGACCTTTTGCTTCAGCTTGCTCTTCAGCTATTTGGCAGAAGTGCTCATGCGGCAAATTGTCGTTCTTTTCTTAGCCTTTCTCCTTTTGCTGCTGGTTATTCTTATCGGGATCATTTTCGACATGATCGGGTTCGCCGCTGCTGCGGCAGAGCTGAGTCCATTGAATGCAAGGGCGGCCAACAGGGTAATGGGGGCACGCCAGGCAGTAAGGTTGATCAAAAATGCCGATCAGGTTGCCGTGATCTGCAGTGATGTGATGGGGGATATTTCCAGTACCCTTGCAGGATCACTGGGTACGGTGATAGTTTTTCGCCTCCTTGCTAACCGGCCGGGCATTGAATCGGGTTTATTGACGACGGTCATGACAGGTTTTGTGGCAGCATTGTCTGTGGGAGGAAAGGCTTTAGGAAAGGGGATTGCTCTCAGAGAAGCCACGGAGATCATGTTCCGAATCGGCCAGTTGTTGGCATGGATTGAAAGGCTCACGGGATACGAAATATTTCACCCCGCAAAAGGAGAAAGGGTGAAAAAAAAGTGATCTTAGAGCGAATTGAAAGCCCTTCCGATTTACGCAAGCTGTCCTTCTCAGAGTTGGAAACCCTGGCTCATGAAATCAGGGCCTACGTGCTTCAGACTGTTGCCGAAACAGGAGGGCACCTGGCACCTAATCTTGGTGTGGTGGAACTGACCATTGCCCTTCACCTTGTTTTTAACTCACCTCGCGACAAGATCATCTGGGATGTTGGGCACCAGTCTTACGTCCATAAAATCCTCACAGGACGTCGCAAACAGTTTTCCACATTAAGACAATATGGAGGCCTGAGCGGCTTTCCAAAATTGCGAGAGAGCATCCATGACTGTTTTGAAACAGGACACAGCAGCACATCGATATCTGCTGCCCTTGGCATGGCGCTGGCGAGGGATTTAGACAGAGACAATTTTTCGGTGGTGGCTGTTATCGGTGACGGTGCCTTAACGGGCGGAATGGCCTATGAGGCCTTGAACCATGCGGGACAGTTGGGGACAAGGCTGATTGTGGTGCTTAATGATAACGAAATGTCGATAACCAAAAATGTAGGAGCCATGGCCGGCTATCTGAGCAGGCTGCGGACAGACCCCCTCTACCACAGGAGCAAAGAGGAGATTGAGGAAATCCTCCGTCGCATTCCCAATATAGGGCCGCGCATGGTCAAAGCGGTTGAACGCTTCAAAGACAGTATCAAGTACCTGCTTGTTTCCGGAATCATCTTTGAGGAATTGGGCTTTACCTACCTGGGCCCAATCGACGGGCATAACATCAAGCTATTGCATCAGGTTTTTGAGCGGGCGAAAATGTTATCGGGGCCGGTCCTGATACACGTTTACACCAAAAAGGGGAAGGGGTACACTCCCGCAGAAAAGAACCCGGACAAATTCCACGGCATTGGTCCGTTTGATTTAAAGACCGGAGTACCTTACTCAAAGGGTCCGGCTCCTACTTATACCCAGGTTTTCGGAGAGTGCATATGCCGCCTTGCGGAAAAAAATCCACGCCTGGTGGCGATTACCGCGGCGATGACCGACGGGACAGGGTTGAGCAACTTTGCACGGAAATTTCCCAAACGATTTTTCGATGTGGGTATTGCAGAACAGCACGCCGTAACCCTTGCTGCCGGCCTGGCCCGCGGCGGCTACCAGCCGGTGGTGGTCATCTATTCGACTTTCCTGCAACGGGCCTATGACCAGATTGTCCATGACGTTGCTCTGCAGGGGCTTCCCGTGGTTTTTGCCCTGGACCGGGCGGGGATTGTTGGAGAAGACGGGGAAACACACCAGGGCCTGTTTGATCTGTCCTATTTAAGAAGCATTCCGGGTATGATCATCATGACTCCCAAGGACCAGAATGAACTGGCGGTTATGCTGGCGAACGCCCTTGATTATAAAAGACCGACGGCAATACGTTACCCGCGAGGTAATGGGAATAATCTTGTATTTGAGTACAAGCCCGAGTCCATTACTCCGGGGCAGGGCGAGGTCCTGCGGGAAGGGAAGGATCTGGCCATATTTGGAGTGGGGCCGCTGGTTTATGCCGCTCTCGAAGCAGCCGAACAGCTGGAGAAGGATAACTGCTCGGTAGCGGTCATCAACTGCCGTTTCGTGAAACCCCTGGATGAAGACCTGATTCTGAAATGGGCGGAGAAAACCGGGCGGGTGCTTACCCTTGAGGAAAATGTCCTGGCCGGGGGTTTTGGAAGCGCCGTCCTGGAGTTCTTAACAGAGCGGGGATTTAGGGGTGAAGTTGCAAGGATTGGAATACCCGACTGCTTTGTAGAACATGGAGCGCCTGATCTTCTTCGCCGACATTACGGATTGGATGCGCAGGGGATCGTTGATTTCGTTAAAGCAAAGGGTTGGTAAGCTTGGGTTCCCGTGGCAAGGTTCGGATTGATACACTGCTGGTAGATAAAGCATATTTTTCGAGCCGGGAACAGGCCAAGAGGGCTGTTATGGCAGGGCTTGTTTTTTACCAGGGACGGCGCATAGAAAAACCGGGCACTTTCGTCGATCCCGGTGGGGAGATTGAAGTCAGAGGGAATCCCTGCCCCTATGTAAGTCGAGGCGGTCTGAAACTGGAAGATGCCCTCCGTAAATTCGGTATAACTGTCAGCGACAAGATAGCGCTTGATGCCGGTGCCTCGACCGGGGGCTTTACGCAGTGTCTGTTAAAAAAGGGGGCGCGGCGGATTTATGCCGTTGACGTGGGCTATGGACAGCTTGCCTGGGAGTTGCGCCAGGACCCGCGTATTGCAGTGTATGAAAGAACAAATCTTCGCTACCTGACGCCCGAGGACTTGGGTACCCGGGTTGATCTGGTGACCCTTGACCTCTCCTTTATTTCCCTCGAAAAGGTGCTGCCGGCGGTAAAGAGGCTGCTCAATAACGGGGGAGAGGTTGTAGCCCTCGTAAAGCCGCAATTTGAAGCCGGGCGTGATTATGTGGGAAAGGGCGGTATCGTAACAGACGCTGAGGTACATTGCCAGGTGCTTGAGCGTATCATCAAAACAAGCCGGGAATTAGGCTTTCATATCAAGGGGTTGACCTATTCACCGCTATTAGGAGCAGACGGGAATTTGGAATTTTTTTTATGGATGACAACAGGAGATGGCGGGTTTACCGCAGGGCTTTCCCCCGAGGAAGTCCGGTGTGTTGTAGCAGCCGCGCACGAAGCCTTGCTGGACGGGCATACGTAACAGTAATCAGCCAAAGTTGGGAGGCTTAAGATGGAACGGGTAGGCCTGATAGTAAATTTTAAGAAAACCCGGGGCGGTAAGTTTCTCCGGATTCTTACAGATTGGTTTGTCAAGCGAAATATAAAAGTGGTTATGCCCCAGAGTTCTGGTGAAGGTAACCTTCCCTGTCCCGAGATGAAGTTTACAGAGGAGGTAGATTTAATTATTACTTTAGGGGGAGACGGTACCCTCCTGGGGGCGGCCCGCTCATTCGCAGGGACGGGAATACCAATATTAGGGGTTAATTTAGGTCACCTGGGATTCCTGACCGATTTGGAGATGGCGGATCTGTTTCCGTGCCTGGAGAGGTTGCTCCAGGGGGATTACATAATTGAAAAGCGCATGATGCTCTCCGCTGAAGTGCGGCGTGAAGGAGTGTCTGTAGCCAGTTTTTATGCCTTGAATGACGTTGTGATCACAAAGGGGCCTCTTTCCCGGATTATCAGATTGGAGACTTACGTAGGGGACGAGTATCTTGCTACGTACCGGGCGGATGGCATCATTGCTGCTTCTCCCACCGGTTCCACCGCTTATTCTCTTTCAGCCGGGGGGCCGATCGTCCGGCCGGACCTGGGAGTTCTGATCGTCACCCCGATCTGCCCGCATACGCTATACGCCCGTCCGTTCATTCTCGCCGATCACGAGTTGATCAGGATTGTTCTAAAATCTGAGTCCCCTGATGTAATGGTTACCATTGAC